>NZ_CP070371.1:1440000-1499640 GCF_016919705.1 Paracoccus methylovorus | reverse complement strand
GGCGGCAAAGACCGCGTTCATGGACTGATAACCGATGGCCGGTGGGCAATCGAACAGGATCAGGTCATAGGCATCGTCGGCAAGGCTGTCGAGAAACCGCGACACCGCGCCGAAGAACGTCCATTCCGGGTTCAGGTGCCGATACTGGGCACTGGCGAACTCGACGAAGGCGGCGTTGGCGCAGCTCGGGATAATATCGATGGTGGACCATGCGGTCGGCTTGATGAAATCGGCCGGCCGCAGGCTGCCAAGCCCCATGTCACGGATTGAGGCCGGCAGCTTGCGCTGGGGCAGGGTGGTCCCGCTCTCCGCGCCCCGCGCCGCGGCGTTCATCCGGTCGGTCTCGCGCTCAAGGTCGCGGGCCATGATGCCCCAGACGGTATGGTCTTCGCCGACATCGGTCAGGCCCATGGAGTGGCTCAGCGTGGCCTGCGGGTCGAAATCCACCAGCAGCACGCGATAGCCGTCCAGCGCCGCGGCATGGGCAAAGTGCAGCGCCACGGTGGACTTGCCCGCGCCGCCCTTGAAGTTGGCGACGGCAGCACGGAAGGCGCGCTTGCCCTCGGGGCGCCAGGGCATCAGCGACTTGCGGCTGATACGGATGCGCCGGCGCAGCTCATTGATCTCGTCAAGCGAGAACCAGCGCTGGCGGCCGTCCTCTTCGACTTCCCCGAGGGGAAGGTTCGGCTCGGCCGCAAGCTTGCCGCGGAAGGTGGACTGGTTGATGCGGAAGATCAGCTCGGACACCTCCCAACTTGAAAAGCGGCGCAGCGTCTTCTCGTTTGCCGGGCTGAAGGTCTGGCGCCGGATCCAGCCCTGCATCTTCAGCGATTGCGCCTGCAGCTTGGCGAGGTCTTCATGCGTGTACATAGGATGCCTGTATTTTTAGGACGCAGATTTTCTTCCGTTTCGCTTTTACGCCGGATTTGCACATTTGGCAAAAGGCGTTTTAATGGAATGGCCAGTTTACGGAAATTACTGCGTTTCCTGACCCCTTGCGCCGAATCGGCCAGCGAATCCCCAGCCGACCGGGGCGCAACGCAAACGCCGCAAATGGGGGACGCCTCATCGGCATTAAGGCGATAATGGGGGACAAAACGGCGCGATAGGGTGACGTCTTGAATGTCCCCCTATACCATTTAATACCGATTTTCTTTTATGATTTGGGCCAGAAATCCGGGCTGGCGGGGAATCGCTTGACAGAATCGGAATTCAGGACGCAAATACGAACGAGATGGCGAAAAGCGTTTCAAACGGCACCAGACCGACGCCGCCATCCGGGTCCTCGTCCAACGGGCGGGGCTGGTCGAGCAGAATGAAGGGCAGCCGGACACGTCCGGGCAGGAGCAGACATGCAGGTGATCCGTGCTGTCGGTCGAGAGGCCGCAGCGAAGAAATACGACTTGCTCTCGGCCATGATGGCCCATGGGCTGGCTGGCGACAAGCATCGCCAACGGCTGGTCCTGCGACTGATGGCGCTGATCACCACGCGCTACAACTGGCAACGCGACGAGCTGACCATCGGGCAACGGGAAATCGCCCGGCTGTGGTGCGTCGATGAGCGAACCGTCAAGCGTGAGATGGCCAAGCTGCGCGCGCTTGGTTGGATTGAGGTCAAGCAGCACGGCGCGCGGGGGCGCGTCTCGGTCCTTGGCCTGAACCTGGAACGCATCCTGTTGGATACAAAGCAGGAATGGCCGAACATCGGCCCCGACTTCGTTGAGCGGGTCGGGGGCAAGCCGTCCGAGCCGACCAGCAATGTCGTGCCGTTGCACCGTCCCGAACCGATGCCGGCGCAAGGGCTTTGGGCCGAGGCCCGCGCCCGGCTGGCCACCGAGGACCCGGCGCTGTTCGATGCCTGGTTTGCCGGGCTGATCGAAGCCGAACGGAATGAGATCTGCCTGACCCTGTTCGCGCCCAGCCGCTTTCACGCCAATTACGTCCAGACCCATCTGGTCGAGCGACTGCGCATCGCGGTGCAGCGTTGCGACGGACGCATCAATAAGGTGCAGATCATCGGTCCCTGAGAAAGATGCGAAACGGCCCGGCTGTCAGCCGGCTGTAAGCCAGACCCTGCTAATCCGGTCGCGTAGAACGCAAATGCAGGAGATGAAATCATGCGCCTTGTCACCCCGATGCTTGTCCTTTTGGTCTTGGCAAGTCAGGCGGCAGCCGCGGATCGGTGCAATGTGCCCAGGACCAGCGCCGCCCGGCCAATGAGTTGCGGGCCGAACTGACCGCAAAAGGCTGGACCGTCACCCGGATCGAGATGGAAGATGGCTGCTACGAAGTTCACGGGCAGGACGGCACCGGCCTGTCGGTCGAAGTTCTGTTCGATCCTGCCAGCTTTCAGGAAATGGGCCGGGATGATTGAGCGAAAACGCGTCTCTTTCCCTGTTGAAAAGGGCGCGCGTCGCGTCGCCGGCGATCGTTTCTGAAATAATAGATAATATATCCAGATTAACATAATCAGATTCGCATTTTATAGATACTTCCCAAAGCAACGCTTAGGGAGGTATCCATGCCCCAGCAATCGCGCCGCGCCGCCGAGATCTATCATCTGCCGTTGATGGATCTGTTGTTTCAGGCCCAGACCGTACATCGGGCGCATTTCGATCCGAATGCGGTGCAATGCTCAAAGCTTCTGTCGATCAAGACCGGGGGCTGCCCCGAAGACTGTGCCTATTGTTCGCAATCGGCGCGCAACGGATCGGAGCTGTCGGCATCGAAGCTGATGGAGGTGCAGCGCGTGCTGGCCGAGGCCAGGCGCGCCAAGGACGCAGGCGCCACACGCTATTGCATGGGCGCGGCATGGCGGTCGCCCAAGGAACGCGACATGCCCGCCGTGCTGGCGATGATCAAGGGCGTCAAGGCGCTGGGGATGGAAACCTGCATGACGCTGGGCATGCTGGACGCGGATCAGGCGCTGCGGCTGAAGGGCGCAGGGCTGGACTATTACAACCACAATATCGACACCTCGGAACGCTATTACCGCGAAATCATCACCACGCGGAGCTTTCAGGACCGGATCGAGACGCTGGAGCGCGTGCAGGCGGCGGGCATCAACGTCTGCGCCGGCGGCATCGTCGGCATGGGAGAGACGGCCGGGGACCGCATTTCCATGCTGGAGACGCTGGCCGGGCTGGAGGTGCCGCCGCAATCGGTGCCGATCAACATGCTGATGGCGATGGCGGGTACGCCGCTGGCCGATACGCCGAAGCTGGACCCGATCGAGATGGTGCGCACCATTGCGACGGCACGCATCCTGATGCCGGCATCCCATGTGCGACTGTCGGCGGGACGCTCGGAAATGAGCGATGAATTGCAGGCCATGTGCTTTTTCGCCGGGGCGAATTCGATCTTTGTCGGCGATACGCTGCTGACCGCCGACAACCCGGGCGAGGACAAGGATGCGCAACTGTTCGCGAAACTGGGACTGCGGGCCGAGGTGGCAAAGGCTTCGCAAGAAGGCTGCGCGGCATGAGCTATCCCCGGCATCAGGCGGCGCTTGAGGCTTTGGCGCAACGCGGACGGTTGCGCCGCGTGACGCCGGCGGGGGGATGGGATTTCGCCTCGAACGACTATCTGGGGCTGGCGGGGTCTGAACTGCTGGCGCATGCGGCAAGGGACGCGCTGGCGCGGGGTGTGCCGGTGGGGGCGGGCGGGTCGCGTTTGCTGCGCGGCAACCATGCCGAACATCGCGCGCTGGAGGGCGAGGCCGCGGAGTTCTTTGGCTCGGGGGCCGTGCTTTACATGGGCGGCGGGTTTCAGGCCAATCAGGCGATCTTTTCCGCGCTGCCGATGCGGGGCGATCTGGTGGTCCATGACGCGCTGGTCCATGCCAGCGCGCATGAGGGGATGCGGCTGGGCCGCGCGGAAACCCGCGGCTTTGCGCATAACGACGTGGGCGACGCGGCGCGGGTGATCGCGGATTGGCGCGATGCGGGCGGCAGGGGCCGGGTCTGGATCGCCGTCGAAAGCGTCTATTCCATGCAGGGCGCTCTGGCGCCTTTGCCCGCCCTGGCCGAACTGGCCGCGCGCGAGGATGCGGTGTTGGTGGTGGACGAGGCGCATGCGACCGGCGTTTTCGGGCCGCAGGGCAGGGGGCTGGCCCATGGGTTGGCCTGTCCGCTGGTGACGCTGCATACCGGGGGCAAGGGGCTGGGGGCCTCGGGCGCGCTGATCTGCGCGGACAGGGTGCTGATCGAGACGCTGGTGAACAAGGCGCGGCCGTTCATCTATGCCACTGCGCCCGCGCCCCTGTCGGCGGCGGTGCTGCGCGCGGGCCTGCGGGCGCTGGCCGAGGAACCGGGGCTGGCCGCGGGTGCGGTTGCGCGCATGGCGCATGCCGGGAATGAGGCGCAGGCGCGGGGGATACCGGCGTCCAGCCAGATCATTCCGCTGGTCGTGGGCGATGATCTGCGGGCGCTGGACATGGCGGTCGATTTGCAGGCCCAGGGGTTCGATGTCCGCGCCATCCGGCCGCCGACAGTGCCCCGGGGAACCGCGCGGCTGCGGATTTCGGTGACGGGAAATGTCGGCGCGGCCCAGATCTCGGCCCTATTCGCGGCCATTCCGGGGCTGCAAAGGGCGGCGGCATGAGCGCGGTCATCGTCACCGGCACCGATACCGGCATCGGCAAGACCGTCTTCAGCGCCGGGTTGGTGCGCGCCTTGTCGGCAAGCTACTGGAAGCCGGTGCAGGCCGGGCTGGAAGAGGAAACCGACAGCGAGGCGGTCGCGCGCCTTTCGGGACGGGAGGTGCTGCCCGAGGCGTATCGGCTGCGCCTGCCGGCCTCGCCCCATCTTGCGGCCGAGGCCGAGGGGGTCGAAATCACGCCCGACCGGCTGGCGCTGCCGCAGGTGGCCGGGCCCTTGGTGGTCGAGGGGGCAGGGGGGCTGATGGTGCCGCTGACGCGGCGGCTGCTCTATGTGCAAGTGATCGCTGGCTGGGATGCGCCGGTGGTGCTGTGCTGCCGCACCGCACTTGGCACGATCAACCATTCGCTTTTGTCGCTGGTGGCGCTGCGGGCCGCGGGCTGCCGGGTGGCGGGCGTGGTCTTTATCGGCGACGAGATGGCGGACAGCCGGCAGGTGATCTGCGAGATCGGCAAAGTGCGCGATCTGGGCCGGCTACCCTTGCTGCCCGAGGTGACGCCCGCGACGCTGGCCGAGGGGTTTGCCGGCATCGACGTGATGGCGATCCGCGAGGTGCTGTGATGGGGGATCTGGCCTTTGAGCGCAGGCACCTGTGGCATCCCTATGGCTCGATGCGGGAACCCGGGCCGGTGCATCTGGTGGCGCAGGCCGAGGGGGTCTGGCTGACGCTGTCGGACGGGACGCGGATGATCGACGCCATGTCCTCGTGGTGGGCTGCGGCGCATGGGCATCGCCACCCCCGGCTGGTGGCGGCGATGCGGGCGCAGTTGGAACGCCTGCCGCATGTGATGTTCGGCGGGCTGACGCATGATCCGGCGATTGCGCTGGCGCAGCGGCTGGTCGCGATGCTGCCCAAGGGGCTGGACCGCATCTTTTATTCCGACAGCGGCTCGGTCGCGGTCGAGGTGGCGCTGAAGATGGCGGTGCAGGCGCAGCTTGGACTGGGGCATCCGGGGCGGGTGGGCTTTGCCTCGGCACGGGGCGGCTATTACGGCGACACCTGGAAGGCGATGAGCCTTTGCGACCCTGAAAACGGCATGCACAGCCATTTCGGCGCAGCCTTGCAGGTGCAGCATTTCGTGCCGCGCCCGCCCATCGCCTTTGGCGCGGAATGGTCCGACGACCCGGCACGGAACGGGCTGGGCGCGGTCGAGGCGCTGTTTGCCGAAAAGGCGGATCGGATCGCGGCTTTCATCGTCGAGCCGGTGGTGCAGGGCGCGGGCGGCATGTGGTTTTATCACCCGCGCTGGCTGGCAGGGTTGCGGGCGCTTTGCGACCGGCACGGCGTGCTGCTGATCCTGGACGAGATCGCCACCGGCTTCGGCCGCTCCGGCACGTTGTTTGCCATGGATCGGGCGGGGGTGGTGCCGGATATCCTGTGTATCGGCAAGGCGCTGACGGGGGGGATGATGACATTTGCCGCCACCGTCGCCTCGGACCGGGTGGCGGGGGCGATTGCCGGGGGGCCTGCGCCGGTGCTGATGCATGGGCCGACCTTCATGGGCAATCCGCTGGCCTGCGCCGTGGCCTGCGCCAGCCTTGATCTGCTGGCGGAGGGCGGCTGGCTGGCGCAGGTCGCGGGCATCGAGGACGGCTTGCGGCGCGGACTGGCCCCGGCGCGGGGGCTGGCGGGCGTGCGGGATGTGCGCGTTCTGGGCGCCATCGGCGTGATCGAGATGGGCGAGGCGCTGGACACGGGCCGCGTGCACGGCTTTTGCCGGGAAAGCGGGGTCTGGCTGCGGCCCTTTGGCCGGCTGCTTTACTGTATGCCGCCCTTTGTCACCACGCCCGCAGAGGTCGCGCGCATCTGCGCGGCCATGGTCGAAATTGCGGGATGGCAGGCATGAAGGCCGAGTGGCTGCGGCGCGAGGGTGCGCGGGAGTTGCTGGTCGTGCTGACCGGCTGGGCGGTGGGCGCCGAGCCGTTCCGGCATCTTGCCGGGACTGCCGATGTGCTGGTCCTGTCGGATTACCGCGATCCGGCCCTGCCGGATTTGCCGGCAGGCTATGCGGCGGTAGACTTGGTGGCCTATTCGTTCGGCGTGGCGGCGGCCTGCCGCTTGTCTGACGCGGCTTTGCGCGGCTTTCGCCGCAGGGTGGCGATCTGCGGGTCATGGGCGCCCTGCAACGACGATCTGGGGATCGCGCGCGCGCAGATGCGCGCCACAGTGGCGAACCTGTCCGGGATCACGCTGAGACAATTCGCGCGCCGTGCGGAATGCGCGGTTGCTGCGCCCGCCGATATCGGCGCGCTGCGCGAGGAATTGCAGGCGGTGATGGGCTGGGATGCCGCCACGCCCCGATGTTTCGACCGGATCGTGCTGGGCGCGCGCGACCGCATCTTTGCCCTGCCCAACCTGCGCCGGGCTTGGCAGGGGCAACGGGTGCAGGTGCTGGAGAGCGGCCACAATCCCTTTGCCGGCTGGCGCGACTGGGCCGAGGTGCTGGCATGAACGTGGCGGCCGAACGGGTGGCGCGATCCTTTGCACGGGGCATGAAAACATACGATCAGGCGGCGCTGGCGCAGCGGCAGATCGCAGAGCGGTTGTTTGCCGCATATCGCTGCGCGACGCCAGATCATCGGCCGGGGCGGGTGTTGGAGGCAGGCTATGGTTCGGGCCATCTGACGCGGCATCTGCTGGATCTGCGGCCCATGGCGCTGTGGCTGAACGACTTGGCCGCGCCGGTGTTGCCGGGGGTCCGGGCGGTCTATCTGCCCGGCGATATTGCCGAGGTGGCGCTGCCCGAAGCGGTCGATCTGGCGGCCTCGGCCTCGATGATCCAATGGGTGGCAGATCCGGCGCGGGTGGTGGACCGGTTGTGTCGGGCGGTGGTGCCGGGCGGCTATCTGGCGATATCGGGCTTTGGTCCGGGGCATTTTCCCGAACTGCGCGCCCTTGGCAGCCGGGCGCAGGCACCGTCCTGCCTGACCGGGACAGAGATGGCGGGGCTGCTGCCGGCCGGTTGGCGGGTTTGTGGCGCGGGTGAGTGGCGCATCACCCTGCACTTTCCCGGCGCGCTGGAGGTCTTGCGCCATCTGCGCGCCACCGGAGTCAACGCTTGCGCGGGGCAGTTCCGCTCGGCCAACGCACTACGCGGTTTTCTGGCGTGTTACGAGGAATGCCACGGTGGGGCGCAGGGCGTGCCGTTGACCTATGTCGCAAGCTGGCTGGTTGCGGAGCGGCGGGCCTAGCCGACGATGGTAAAGGCGTCGCGCTGCTTGCCTCCGGTGGCCGTCACCGGGCGGCGGCCGATCCAACGCACATGCCGCGCCAAGGTCGAGCAGGCGGTATCGACATCGCCCCGGCGCAGCGCGGCAAGGATGGCGCGGTGGTCGTGATCGGTGCGCGTTTCCCAGTTCGACTGCCACGCCGCGAACAGGAAACGGGCGCTGGCGGCCTGAAGGTCGTCGATATTGGCCAAGAGACGCGGCATCGCGCAGGGCGTCAGGATCAGCTTGTGAAAACGCCGGTTTGCCTGTTCCCAACTGCGCACATCGCGCGAGGCGTCGCCGGCCTTGGTTGCCTGTTCGGCGGCGTGCAGGATGGCGGGGGTCAGATGCGGGGCGGCATGGCGCAGGGCCAGTTCCTCCAGCGCGGCGCGCATCTCGGCCACTTCGCGCACCTCGGGCAGGTCGAAGGCGGCGACGCGCACGCCGCGGCGCGGTTCGCTGATCGCCAGACCCTGGGCTTCGAGCCGACGGAAGGCTTCGCGGACGGGGACGTGGCTGGCACCGAATTCCTCGGCGATATGGTCCTGACGCAGCCGCTCGCCCGGGCCGATTTCGCCCGCGACGATCCGGTCGGCCAGCACGCGGCTGATGCGGACGGCCAATGTTTCTTCTGAACCTGCGCTCATGGGGCCATGGATAGAGGGCGCGTGTGGGATTGTCGATAAGCGGTTCAGGCCAGCCGCCAGCGGGCCAGCGGCACGTGTCGGCCCAGCCCTTGCAGGCTGTCGATCAGCACCAACTCGTCCACCCGCCAATGCACCGGGGGCACCGGTATGCCGTCGGGCGGCAGCGGCTTGCCATAGGCCAGCGTCACATGCGGCGTCACGCGGTGGCGCGGCACGCCCAGCCCGCTGCGCGCCAGCCGGTGCCACAGCATCTGGCAAAGCGCGTCGGGTGCGGGGTTTTCCTGCCGGCCGGTCAGCACCAGCGGCCGGTCGCGCCGGCGCTGCGGGCCGAAGGTGGTCAGCAGATCCAGCGTCAGGTCGAAGGCGGGAAAGTCCAGCCCGTCGAGCGGTTGGGACAGCGCGGCCACCATTTCGGGCGTGAATTGATAGGTGCGGTCCACCGGCAGGATGGTCATATGCAGCGTGGCGCGGCGAAAGCGGTCGCGGCGGTTTGCAAGGCTCCACGCCTGTTCGATCTGCGCCACCACCTCGGGCGGCGGAACGGCGACGAAAAGCAGGAAATGCAGTTGCGGCTTTTCCTGCGGCTGCGGGGCGTTTGGCATCGCTGCCTCCATCGGACGGGCAGGCCGATGCTAGGGCAAATCGGGGCCATTGCCAGCCCCTGCCTAGGCGGCGTCCCCGATCACGATGACATGCAGGAAACCCGGGCCATGCGCGCCGCGCACATAGCTGCCCTCGATATCGGTGGTGCCGCTGGGGCCGGTGATGAGGATGGCGTTGCGCGGGACGGGCTGCGTGGTCATGCGGGCCGCGTAATCTTCAAGATAGGGCAAAAGCGTGGTTTCACGCAGCACCACGATGTGATGCAGCGGCAGAAAGGACAGCAGGATCGGGTTGTCGGCCCCCGAGTGGATCACCAAAGAGCCGCTTTCCGCGATGCCGTAAAGCGCAAGGCCAAGTGCCACGGGCTCGTTGGGGGCGACGCCGGTATGCGGGGTCGTGCCGGTCCAGTCGAGCCCGGTCAGTTCGGGCGTGGGCTGCAGGGCAAAGCTGGCCGGCAGGCCATGGGCGTCCAGATAGCGGCGCAGGGCCTGCGGCACCTGAGCCATGCCGGCCACGCGGCCGATGGTGGTGCCAAGCGCCGTGGCCTTGGCCGCAAAAGCCTGCGCAAGGTCCGGCGCGGCAAGGCGGGGGCGGGCGGTCTGAGGCTGGTCGAGCAGGGCTGCGGCACTTGCGGCGATCTCTGCGGGCGCGGCCGGGGGCAGGCCAAGGCCGGTGCGGATCGCGTTCAGGATGCGGTCGCGGGCGGTCATTGGCGGCGGCCTTTCTGCTGGTCGCGGTATTGCTCCATGAAGGTGCGGCCGGGCGGTCGCGGCAGGTCGCGGTAATCGGTCCAGCCGCCGGCCAGCGGCATCCGCGAAATCCAGCCACCCTTGCCGAAAAGCCGCATCACCCGCACGCCGATGCGGCTGGCAAGGCGATAAAGCCGGGGGCGGCGGGCGAATTGCGCCCAGATCCCGATGCCGGCGCGCAGCGAGCTAGGCTCCAGCCCTTCGCGCCAGCTACGCCTGCGCCAGCCGCGCAACAGCGTGGGCAGCGGGATGCCGACCGGGCAGACCTCGGCGCAGCGGCCGTTCATGGTGCAGGCATTGGGCAGATCGCGCGACGCTGCAAGCCCGTCCAGCACCGGCGTCAGGACCGAGCCCATCGGGCCGGGATAGGTCCCGCCATAGGCGTGGCCGCCGATCTGGCGATAGACGACGCAATGGTTCATGCAGGCGCCGCAGCGGATGCAGCGCAGCATCTCGCGGAATTCGTTCGCCAGCATCCGGGTGCGGCCGTTATCGACCAGAACGATGTGCATTTCCTCGGGGCCGTCGGCATCGCCGGGGCGTTTGGGGCCGCAATGAAACGTGGTGTATTGCGTCATCTCTCCGCCCGTCGCCGAGCGGACAAGCAGGCGCAACAGCGCGAAGGCATGCGCGGTCGAGGGCACGATCTTTTCGATGCCCGCCGTCACGATATGGATACGCGGCGGCGTGGTGGTCAGCTCGGCATTGCCTTCGTTGGTGACGGTGCAGGTCGCGCCGGTGTCGGCGACCAGAAAATTCGCCCCCGAAATGCCCACATCGGCATTCAGGAACTTGGCGCGCAACTGGATGCGGGCGCTTTGCACCATGGTCGCCGGGTCCTCGGCGGCGGGGGGCGGGTGGTGGCCGGCCTTGAACAGTTCGGCCACCTGCTCGCGCGTGCGGTGCATGGCGGGCCAGATGATATGCGACGGAGGTTCGCCGGCAAGCTGGATGATATGCTCGGCCAGGTCGGTCTCGACCCGTTCGATCCCGGCATCGGCCAGCGCGTGCGGCAGGCCGATTTCCTCGCCCAGCATGGATTTCGAACGGGTGACAAGCTTTGCATCGGCGGCAAGGCAGATGCGGGTGACGATGGCGCGGGCCTCGGCATCATCCGCGGCCCAATGCACCTGCGCACCGCTGGCGATGGCGTTTCGCTCGAACATCTCGAGATAATGGTCGAGATGGGCGACGACGTGATCCTTGATCGCCTTGCCACGGGCGCGGGCGGATTCGAATTCCGGGAAAGCGGCAAGGGCGGCGGCGCGCTTACGCTCGGCGTTGCCGGTGGTGCGGTCGATGGCCAGCTTGAGCGTGGGATCGGCCAGCGCCGCCTTGGCGCGATCCTTGAAGGCAGGTTGGGCGGCAGCGGTCATGGCGCGCCCTCTTCGCCGATGGCGGGGCCAGAGGTGCGGCCGGACAGCACCTCGATGGTGTGGAAGCAGCGGGTTTTCGCGCCGCGCCGGTTCAGCTTGCCGGCCATGTTCATCAGGCAGCCCAGATCGCCGGCCAGAAGGATGTCGGCGCCGGTCGCCTCGACCGCCTCGGCTTTTTCATTGGCGATGGCGTTCGAGATGTCGGAATATTTCACGCAGAAGGTGCCGCCGAAACCGCAGCAGACATCGTTGCCGGCAAGCCCCCGCATCTCCAGCCCCTCGACATGGGACAGCAGTGCGCGCGGCTGCGCGGCGATGCCAAGCTCGCGCAGGCCCGAGCAACTGTCGTGATAGGTGGCGGAGGCATCGCACCTCCGCCCCTGTGGCGCGAAAGCCATGACATCGGCCAGAAAGCTGGTGATCTCATGGGTTTTCGCGGCCATTGCATGCGCACGGGCGGCCCAGTCAGGGTCGCCCGCAAGAAGTTCCGGATAGCCGTGCACCATCGTCGCCGCGCAAGAGCCCGAGGGCAGGACGACATAGTCGTAGCCCTCGAACGCGGCGATGGTCTGGCGGGCCAGATGCACCGTATCGGCATCGTCGCCGCTGTTCAGCGCCGGCTGGCCGCAGCAGGTCTGGGCCTGCGGGACCTCGACCTCGCAACCGGCCTCTTGCAGAAGCTCGATGGCTGCGAAGCCGATTTGCGGGCGGATGGCATCGACAAGGCAGGTCACGAACAGACCGACCCTGGGACGTGGCTCTCCGGTCATTTTTGGCCTCAGTTGGTTGCAGTTACGGGATTGGTGGCACGACCGTTGCTGCGAGACATGATGAACAGAACGGCGGCGGCCCAGATCACGGCAGCGCCCCACCAGGCAAGGTTGCCCGTCAGCAGTGCAAAGCCGAGCAATCCGCCCTGAACCACATAGTAGGCCATCGGGATCAGGGTTTTGCGGATGATCTCGCCTTCGCGGTCGGTCAGACCGACAGTCGCGGATGCGGCAACGACGTTATGCACGCAGATCATGTTGCCCGCGGCACCCCCGATAGCCTGCAAGGCCACGACCGTACCCGCGCCTGCAGCGCCCAGACCGATTTGTTCGGCGGTCGAGAACTGGAACAGCGAGAACATCATGTTGCTGATCGTGTTCGAGCCGGCGACAAAGGCCCCCATCGCGCCGATCAGCGGCGCAAACATCGGCCATGCGTAGCCGACGACCGAGGACACGCCTTCAGCCAGAACGATGGGCATGCTGGCCAGAGTATCGGATGCCGAGTTGATGAAAACCTGCACCATCGGCACGGCCAGCAGCAGCGCGGGCGCGGCAGCAATCATGGCCGTTCCCGAGGACCGCAGCGCCTTTCCGTAATCGCGGGCCTTCATGCCGTGGTAGAAGTAGGTGAAGACCGAGGCAAGGATCAGGATCGTTCCCGGCAGATACAGCACCTGCACGCGCGCGTTGATGCCCGAGCTGAACAGGTTGTCCAGCGCGATCGTCACTTCGGGCGAGTTCAGCCATGCCTTCAGCGGCCCGACGGTGCGGGTCAGCACCAACAGGAGCACGACCAAGACATAGGGCGCCCACGCCTTCAGCAGCGGCATCACCGGCTTGCTGGCATGGTGATCCTCAAGATCATCCAGCTTGCCCACCCATGCCGGATCCCAGTCCTTGCGGGGCGGGAAGTCGAAGACCTCGGCAGGGATCAGGAAGCCCCGCTTGGCGGCGGGAACCACGATCAGCAACCCGATGATACCACCCAGAAGCGATGGGAATTCGGGCCCGAGAATTATTGCGATGATGTAATAGGGAACGGTGAAGGCCAGCCCCGCGAACAGCGCGAACTTCCAGATGCGGAACCCTTCGCGGAAGGAACGGTTGGCACCGAAGAAGCGGGTCAGCATTCCTACGAGGATCAGCGGGATCAGGAAGCCGACGATCCCGTGCAGGGTCGCAACCTTGACTGTGATTTCCAGTAGGTAGTCGAAAAAGGGCGTCGGAGCGATGGTCGAATCGACGATCGGCTGGCCCTCAAGCCCGGTGCGGACGCCGACAAGGATCGGGGTGCCGACCGCACCGAAAGAGACTGGTGTGCTCTGAATGATCAGCGTCACCATGACAGCGGCCATGGCGGGAAACCCGATGGCGACCAACAAAGGCGCGGCAATGGCCGCCGGCGTGCCGAAGCCTGAGGCCCCCTCGATCAGCGATCCGAAGAGCCATGCGATGATAATCGCCTGCACCCGCCGGTCCGGAGAAATGCTGGTAAAGCCGCTGCGGATCGAGCGGATACCGCCGCTTTCCTCAAGCGTATACAGCATCAGGATCGCGCCAAACACGATATACAGAAGGCTGACCGCAGTCACGAAGCCATTGACGGTTGCGCCCATGATCTTGTTCAGTTCCGTGCCCCAGACCAGCAGCGCGGTTGCTACCGTCACGACATAGGCCACGAACATCGAGAACTTGGCGGAACGCGCCAGCACCACCAGCAGCACGAAAACCGTGGCTATGGGCAGGAGCGCCAAGATGAATGTTATTGGTTCAGCCATTTTTCCTCCTCCGAAGTGACGGCAGGTTCTGCCGTTTTGTGTTCTGTTCAGCAGATGCTGACAGGGTCGTTTGGACGTGCAGTGGGCACGAACGATGCGGTCAATGCCAGTGTGCGCATTTCGATGTCTGGCCGATGCCGGGGTTCAGGCTGTTGGTGGGGTCCAGTTGCCGGTAAAACCCGGCCAGTTCCGGCTTGGCATGGTAAAGATGGCCGACGTTGTGCTCGGCGGGGTATTCGGCGCCGCGCTGGTCCAGAAGGCGCCACATCTCATGTTCGACCGCCATGCAGTCATGACCTTTTTTCACGACGTAGTCCTGATGGAAGACGTGGCAGAAGAAATGGCCGTAATAAAGTTTTTTTGCGATCTTCGCATCCAGATCGGGGGGCAGTGTCTCGACCCAGTCGCGGTCGTTGCGGCGTAGTGCGATGTCGAGGGCGACGATATCCTCGACCTCGCGGGCATGGATGGCGCGATAGCGCACGGCGGCGCCTGCGACTGCGAAACGGTGCAGGAATGCGGCCTTGCCCTCATCGGCGGTGCATTCGAACATATCGCCCTGCGCCGAGGGAAAGAGGGTGGCCAGATAGCTGCGCGCCTCGGCGATGCCGGTGCCGCCCATGCGCAAAAGCAGGTGGTGTTCGTAGCGGTCGCGAAACGCATTCATGCGCTTGGGCAGATGCTGCGGCGCCAGCGCCGCTATGCCCTGGGCAAGCCGGTCCGACAGCGTCGTGCCCAGCCCCAGCCGTTCGGTCAGGCCGTCCATACGCGCCTTTGCGGCAAAAAAGGCGGGCATCCGGTCGGTGCCCGCGTGTCGGATGAACAGGAACGTATCCTTGCCGTATTTCGCCGCCACATCATAGGCTTCGCGATGGATGTATTCGCCGGCGATGGGCAGGCTGTCGAAATTCGCAAGGATATGGCGGCGGATCTCGGTCAGTTCGGTGGGGTCGTTGCTGCCGATGTAGAATACGGCCGTCTCTTTCTCGGCCTGAAACGTGTCCAGCCGCACGGCAAAGACCGCCAGCTTGCCGGCGCAGCCCGATGCCTCGTGCAGGCGGCGGGGATCGGCGTTGAAACGGGCCGGGGTCGCCGCCTCGATATCGCGGACATGCTCGGCATATTCGCGGTCCGAGGCCCAGGCGTCGGTGGGCGCGGGTGCCGGCAGGCGGCCCTGTTCCAGCCGGGCCAGCATTTCTTCCGGGTCGTCGCCCAGATCAAGGCCCAGATGGTTGACCAGCGCGACCGAGCCGTCCTCGCGGACCTCGGCATAAAGGCTCATCTGGGTATAGGCCGGCCCGCGCTGGATCAGCGCACCGCCGGAATTGTTGCATACGCCCCCAAGCACCGAGGCGCCGATGCAGGACGAGCCGATGACGGAATGCGGTTCCCGACCCAGCGGGCGGAGCTGCTTTTCCAGCGCATCCAGCGTTGCGCCGGGCATGCAGACCACCTGCTCGCCTCCGCCGAGCAGATGAATGCCTTTCAGCCGCATGACGGAAATCAGCACGATCTCGCGGTCATAATCCTGACCCCATGGAGTCGAGCCGCCGGTCAGGCCGGTATTGGCCGCCTGCAAAATGACCGTCCGGCCCGAGGCGATGGCGGCGTTGAGCACCCGCCACATCTGGACCAGCGATCCGGGGCGCACCACTGCGGCAACCGCCCCTTCGCCATAGCGGAAGCCACGGGTATAACGACGGGTGGCGCGGTCAGCGGTCAGCACTTCCGCCGGCCCGACGATGCGGCGCAGGCGATCCAGGAACGCTGCGCGGTCTTCTGCGGTTGCCTCGGTTTGACCGGGTCCCGGCATGGCTTTTCCCCTCCCGTAATCTGGGTAGGATCGGCCCGTCGCGCGGCCCCGTCTTTTCGACACGGCTCTGCGCAGATTGCTTTACCTTCCCCGAGATGGTGGTAAAATAATTTTACCATTTGGGTCAAGGGGGAAATCCATTGCGCCATATCCGGCATTCCGGCTAATCTTCATTGCCGGCGCGGCCGTCTAAGCCTCTGAAATTCCGGAAGCCTTTAAGGAGTGAGAATGGTCAGCGAAGTGAACAAGGGCGCACCTGCCGCGGAGACCACCGCGCGGCATATCGAGGATCTGATCCTTGAAGGTTCGTTGCGCCCCGGCGATCCTTTGCTGCCGGAACGCGAGATGGCGTTGCGGCTTAACGTCTCGCGGCCGACGTTGCGGCAGGGCATCCGCGTGCTTGAGGAAAAGGGGCTGATCGTCGCCGATCCGGCCGGCGGGCGGAGGGTGGCGCCGCTTGCCACCTCGATCACCGATCCGCTGGTCGAACTGATGGGATCGCGCGCCGAGGTGGTGGACGATTATCTGGAACTGCGCGGTACGCTGGAGGGGATGGCCGCCAGCCTGGCGGCGGTGCGGGCCAATGACGTGGACCGCGATATCCTGACCCGCTGCATGGCGCGCATCGACCAGGCCCATGACGAAGCCGATTTCCGCGACGAGGCCGAGGCCGACGTGGATCTGCATGTCGCCGTCTACGAGGCCAGCCACAATATCGTGCTGTTGCAGATCATGCGGGCGCTGTCGGGCATGCTGCGCAAGGGCGTGTTCCACAACCGGGAAAAACTGTATGCCCGACCCGAGGTGCGCGGCGTGCTGCGTGCCCAGCATCGCGCCGTCTATGACGCGATCATGGCCCGCGACCCCGAGGCGGCGGCCCATGCCGCGCAAGAGCACATGACCTATACCAAGCGCGTCCGTGCCGAGATCATCGCCGCCGAGGCGCGGCTGGAAATCTCGTTGCGCCGGATCGAGGGCGGCAGCATCGCCCAGCGACGCTGAACCGCAGTTTTGCCGAAATCCGCCTTTCGTGCCATGATGCCGGGGCCCGGACCCAAGCCGGGCGGCATCGTGGAGCAAGGCTGATGACAGACCCCGAGGCGCAAATCGCGGCGCTGGAAGGCCGCCTGATCGCCCACCGCCGCATCCTGATGCGTGTGCTGGCCGGTTTGTCCGAAAATCTGCGCGCCGATCTGCTGGACTGGCTGGAAGAGCGCGCCGTGCCCCATGACGGGCAAGAGGACCCCGGCGCTGTTCCCAGCGAAGGCGCGGCGCTTGAACTGGCACTGTCGGACGAGATGCGGTTGATGCGTGCCGAATTTGCACGACAGGCGGCAGATGCGGGCAAATAGCTGGCCGTCCGATGAAATGCTTGTGCAGGGCAGCGGTTTTGTGACTACCCTGAGGCGAGGGAGGGGCTGAACAGGCGGCGCATTCCGCGCCGACGGCACTGCAACAACGGGCGTTTCCCGCTTGGGCAGGTTCTGCGGCAGGTCACAGAAACGCCAGACGTTTTCGGATCACGGAGGAATCATGAATTCTGTCGAGCCCGCTTACAGCACGGCTGTGCTGTTGTTCATTGCCCTGGGGGCGGTTCTTGTCTTGTTGATTCTCATCATGCGGTTCCGGCTGCATGCCTTTGTCTCGCTGGTGCTGGTCAGCCTGATGACCGCGGTGGTCGCGGGTATTCCCATAGCCGAGGTAATCCCGACACTGATGCAGGGCTTTGGCTCGACGCTGGCCACGGTGGCGCTGCTGGTCGGTTTTGGCGCCATGATCGGCCGGCTGCTGGAGATCACCGGCGGCGCGCAGGTGCTGGCGGACCGGCTGATCGGCCAATTCGGCGCCAAACATGCGCCATTCGCGCTGGGCGTCGCCTCGCTGCTGTTCGGGTTTCCGATCTTTTTCGATGCCGGCCTGGTGGTGATGCTGCCCATCATCTTTAGCGTGGCGCATCGCTTTGGCGGTTCGGTGCTGCTTTATGCGCTACCGGCGGCGGGGGCCTTTGCGGCGATGCATGCGCTTTTGCCGCCCCATCCCGGTCCCGTGGCGGCGGGCGATCTGCTGGGCGCCGATATCGGGCTGCTGGTGCTGGTCGGTCTGGTCGTGGCGCTGCCGACCTGGTTTCTGGGCAGCTATCTGTTCGGGCTTTGGGCCGGACGACGTTTCGTGTTGCCGGTCCCGCAGATTCTGGGCGGTGGCATGGCGGCCCAGCATGACAGCATTCCGCCGAACTTTGGCACGGTGATGCTGGTTCTGCTGTTGCCGCTGGTGCTGATCTTCATGAACACCGGGCTGGGAACATTGGCGACGGCCGGGCTGGTGGATGGCGATGCGCTTTGGGTCGCGGTGCTGCGGCTGATCGGCCAGACGCCCGTGGCGCTGTTGATCACCGTGTTGGTCGCCATGGCGCTGCTGGGGCAGGGGCGCAGCCCGGCCGAGATCGAGCGCATCATGGACGGCGCGCTGGGGCCGATCTGCGCCATCATTCTGGTCACAGGCGCAGGCGGCATGTTCGGCGGCGTGTTGCGCGCCAGCGGTATCGGCGAGGCCCTGGCATCCAGTCTCGATACCGTTGGCATGCCGCTGATTGTCGCGGCCTTTGTCATCTCGATGGCGCTGCGGGTGGCGCAGGGCTCGGCCACGGTGGCGCTGACCACCACCGCCGGGCTGATCGCGCCCACCGTGGCTGCGACGACCGGGCTGAGCGAGCTCGACCGCTGCTTTCTGGTGGTGGCCATCGCCGGCGGCGCCACGGTGCTGAGCCATTTCAACGATTCGGGCTTTTGGCTGGTCGGGCGCTTTCTGGAGATGGACGAAAAGACCACGCTGAAGACCTGGACGGTGATGGAGACGTTGCTGGGCACCATCGCCTTTGGCTTTGCCCTGATCGGATGGTGGCTGCTATGAGCGGCGCGGTGCAACATATCGTGGTGATGGGCGTTTCGGGTGCAGGCAAAAGCACCACCGGCGAGGCGCTGGCCCGCCATCTGGGCTGGCCCTTTGTCGAGGGCGACGCCTTTCACCCCCCGGAAAATGTCACCAAGATGCGGGCCGGCGTCGCGCTGGACGATGCCGACCGCGCGCCCTGGCTGCGGGCGCTGGCCGCCGAGATTGCCCGGAACGAGCGTCTGGGCCAGTCCTCGGTCATGGGGTGTTCGTCGCTCAAACGGGCCTATCGCGACATCCTGCGCCAAGGTGCGCCGAAAGTGCGGTTCGTGCATGTGCATGGCCCGCGCGAATTGCTGGAAAGCCGGCTTTCGCATCGCGAGGGGCATTTTTTCCCGGCGAAACTGCTGGATTCGCAACTGGCCACGCTGGAAATGCTGGCCGCGGATGAGGATGGCGTCGTGGTGGATATGGCCCTGCCGGTCAATCAGCAGTTGCATCAGGCCCTGCGCTTGCTGGGGCTGAACGGAGAACGCGCGTAACAGGGCGGTTCCGCCCACCAGATCGGGAGCGAAGAAGATGAGTTGGAACCCCGCCCTGACCCCCGGCTGCCCCGATGCGGTGGGCGCCGACCAGATCGAGACGTTGATTATCCCTCGGGCCCGCGACATCGGCGGTTTCGAGGTCCGCCGTGCGCTGCCCGCGCCCAAGCGGCAGATGGTCGGCCCGTTCATCTTTTTCGATCAGGCCGGACCTGCCGAATTCCTGACCGGGCAGGGTATCGACATACGCCCGCATCCGCATATCGGGCTGGGCACGGTGACTTATCTGTATCGCGGCGATTTTCACCACCGCGACAGCATCGGCAGCGATCAGGTGATCCAGCCCGGCGCGGTCAATTGGATGGTAGCGGGCAAGGGCGTGACGCATTCCGAGCGCACGTCGGCTCAGGCGCGTCAGGGGCCGCACAGTCTGTTTGGCATCCAGACGTGGATCGCGCTGCCCGAAGGGCGCGAGGACATGGACCCGATCTTTGAACACCACGCCAAGGACACCCTGCCCGAGATCGAGGCCGAAGGCGTGCAGGCCCGGCTGATCCTGGGACAAGCCTATGGCGAGCGTGCGCCGGTGACGCTGTACTCCGATACATTTTATCTGGATGTGACGCTGGCGCCCGGCGCGCGTTTCCCGCTGCCCGATGAGCATGAGGACCGGGGGCTTTATATCACCGCAGGTTCGGTCAGCATCGCCGGGCAGGAGTTCGAATCCGGGCGGATGATGGTCTTTCGCCCCGGTGACCGGATCACCGTCGCCGCCGGGCCGCAGGGCGCGCGGCTGATGGCATTGGGTGGGGCGACGCTGAACGGGCCGCGATTCATCTGGTGGAATTTCGTCGCCTCGTCGAGAGAGCGGATCGACCACGCCAAAGAGCAATGGCGCGCGGCGAATTGGGGGCAGGGGCTGTTCGACCTGCCGCCCACCGATCACGACGACTATATCCCGCTGCCCTGACGCCGGGCGCTGGTCGCCTGCAAGCGACCGCGCGCCTTTGCCGGGGATTATTCCGGCAGGATACGCACCGCGCCCTTGTCGGCCGAGGCGGCGAATTGCGCATAGACCTTGAGCGCGGCCGAGACCTGGCGCTGGCGCGGCTGGGCCGGTTTCCAGCCCTTGGCGTCCTGTTCCGCGCGGCGGGTGGCCAGTTCGTCGTCGGGAACGGCCAGCCGGATGCTGCGGTTGGGGATGTCGATCTGGATCAGGTCGCCGTCGCGGACCAGGCCGATGGTGCCGCCCGCCGCCGCTTCGGGGCTGGCATGGCCGATGGAGAGCCCCGAGGTGCCGCCCGAGAAACGGCCGTCGGTGATCAGCGCGCAGGTTTTGCCCAGCCCTTTCGACTTCAGATAGCTGGTCGGATACAGCATTTCCTGCATGCCCGGCCCGCCCTTGGGTCCTTCGTAACGGATGACGACCACGTCGCCCGCCTGCACCTTGCCGGTCAGGATGCCCGAGACGGCGGCGTCCTGGCTTTCATAGACCTTGGCGGGGCCGGAAAAGACCAGAATGGATTCGTCCACGCCCGCTGTCTTAACAATGCAGCCGTCCAGCGCGATATTGCCCCTGAGAACGGCCAGCCCGCCATCCTTGGAAAACGGCGTCTCGGCCGAACGGATCACGCCCTTTTCGCGGTCGAGGTCCAGATCGGGCCAGAGCGAGGACTGGCTGAACGCCACCTGTGTCGGCACGCCGCCCGGTGCGGCCAGGAAAAGCTCGCGTGCCTGCGGGTCGTTGCTGCGCGAGATGTCCCATTGGTCGATGGCCGCGCCGATGGTGGGCGCATGCACGGTCGGGCAGTTGCGGTCGATCAGCCCGGCGCGGTCCAGTTCGCCCAAAATCGACATGATGCCGCCGGCGCGATGGACGTCCTCCATATGCACATTGGCGATGTTCGGGGCGACCTTGCACAGGCAGGGCACACGGCGCGACAGCGCGTCGATGTCGTCCATGGTGAAATCGACGCCGCCTTCCTGCGCGATGGCCAGGAGATGCAGCACGGTATTGGTCGAGCCGCCCATGGCGATGTCCAGCGACATGGCGTTGTGGAACGCCGCCTTGCTGGCGATGGCGCGCGGCAGAACGCTTTCGTCGTCCTGTTCGTAATAGCGGCGCGTCACGTCGACGATGCGCCGGCCGGCCTCGAGGAACAGGTTCTTGCGCAAGGCATGGGTGGCCAACGTCGAGCCGTTGCCGGGCAGCGACAGCCCCAGCGCCTCGGAAAGGCAGTTCATCGAGTTGGCGGTGAACATCCCCGAACACGAGCCGCAGGTCGGGCAGGCGGCCTGTTCGATCGCGGCAAGATCTTCGTCCGAGACATTGTCGTCGGCGCCGGCGACCATGGCGTCCACCAGATCCAGCGATACCTTGCGCCCGTCGCCCAGCGTGACCTTGCCCGCCTCCATCGGCCCGCCCGAAACGAAGATGGCCGGGATGTTCAGCCGCATCGCCGCCATCAGCATGCCGGGGGTGATCTTGTCGCAGTTCGAGATGCAGACCATGGCGTCGGCGCAATGCGCATTGACCATGTATTCGACCGAGTCGGCGATCAGCTCGCGCGAGGGCAGCGAATACAGCATGCCGTCATGGCCCATGGCGATGCCGTCATCGACCGCGATGGTGTTGAATTCCTTGGCGATGCCGCCGGCCGCCTCGACCTCGCGGGCGACCATCTGGCCCAGGTCCTTCAGATGCACATGCCCCGGCACGAACTGGGTGAAGCTGTTCACGATGGCGATGATCGGCTTGCCGAAGTCGCTGTTTTTCACCCCGGTGGCGCGCCAGAGGCCACGGGCCCCTGCCATGTTGCGGCCGTGGGTGGTGGTGCGGGAACGATATGCGGGCATGGCTGGGTTCTCTGTCGTCTGATTGTCCGTGCTGAGCGGCCATTATCACGATGGAATTGGCGAGGTTACCCCTTATCACGCTTTGCGCCGGGGGATACCCCCGATTTAGCGCGGCGCGGACAGTCCGCGCAGGATACGCTGGCTGCGGCGCAGGACGGTGGCCGTCGTCAGCGCCAGCACCAGCCACAGCACCCAGACCAGCACCGGCCAGTCCGCGCCGTAAAGCCATACCGCGACCTGCGCCACCGCGCCGGCGGTTACGGCGGCCATGCGATGCGACTTGGCCCCCGGTCCCGAGAAATCAGAGCCCAACCCTGCCGCACGGCCGAATTCGCGCAGATAGGCGGTCATGATCGCCAGCGCCCCGGCCAGCAGACCCAGCGCGGGCAGGCCGGCCGCCACGCCGAAACCCGCAAGGATCATCAGGTCCGACAGCCGGTCCGGCGCCTCGTTCCAGAAGGCGCCGTCGGGTGCGCCCATGCCGCCCTCGACCGCGACAAGGCCGTCGAACAGGTTGCAAAGCAGGCGCAACTGGCAAAACGCCGCGCCCAGCAGCAAAAGCAGCGCCGAGGCCCAAACCGGTCCGACCTGCACCGAAAGCGCGAAGGCCCCACCCGACAGCGCGGCGGCGATGACCGAGCCCACCGAGATGCGGTTCGGCGCGATGCCGCGCTGCACCAGCATGCGCGTCACATAGGCGGCCCATTTGGTGTTGCGGCTGGCGATGGGCCGGCGGCTGAAATCCTGCGTCATGTCCAACCCCATGCAAGAATGTGCAGAAAGACCGGTGCCGAAAAGACAAGGCTGTCCAGCCGGTCGAGGATACCCCCATGCCCCTGAACCAGCGTGCCCCAGTCCTTGACCCCGCGGTCGCGCTTGATTGCCGACATGATGAGCCCGCCAAGAAAGCCGAAGGCGGTAACGACCAGCGCCATCAGCCCGGCCTGCCACCACAGGAAGGGCGTGATCGGCGTCAGCGCCATGCCCAGCACCGTGGCGCTGAGCATGCCGCCCAAAAGCCCCTCGACCGTTTTCGAGGGCGAGACGCGCGGCGCAAGCAGGTGTCGGCCGATGCTTTTGCCCCAGACGTATTGCAGCACGTCGGATGCCTGCACCACCAGGATCAGCCATGCGACCAGCGTGAAGGCGCTATAGCGATAGCCGGGAATATCCAGCGTCAGGATCGCCGGGATATGCGAGACGCAATAGACGCAGACCATCAGCCCCCATTGCGTTTCCGACACGCGGGTCAGAAAGCCCTGCACCTCGCCCTTGAACACGGTCACGACCGGCAAAAGCAGGAAGCTGTAGACCGGGATCAGCAGGGCGGCAAAGATCGGCACGTCCAGATAGACCAGCAGATATTGCAGCGGCAGGATGACATAGAAAGCAATGGCCAGACCGTCGTGATCGTCGCGGCGCGTGTGCGTGATGGTGGCGAATTCGCGCAAGGCGGCCATCGAGCAAAGTGCGAAGAACAGCGTGATCGCCCCTGCGCCCAACGTGAATATCAGCGCCAGCACCCCGATCATCACCCACCATGCGCGGATGCGGTCGGCAAGGTTGCGCGCCGTGCCATCGCCGACACGCCCCGAGCGGATCAGCCACTGCGCCACCAGCGAGGCCAGGATCAGGAAGCCGAAAAGCCCGTAGAACACAAAGGCCGAGGGGGAATAAAAACGGTCCATGCCCTAAGCCTTCGTATCCGAGAGCGTCAGCATTGCCTGCGTCAGCCGTTGCAGAAAGTCGTCGCGGCTTTCTTGCGGCCCGGGGCGCAGCGGCGCACCAAAGCGGACGGCGCAATTCAGCGGCACCGGCAGGAAGGCCCCCTTGGGCAGGATGCGGTCGAGGTTCAGAATCCATGCCGGCACGATCTCGGCCTCGGGGACGGCGCGGGACAGGTGATAGATGCCGGATTTCAGCGGCAAGAGCCGGGCATCGGTCAGATTGCGCGTGCCTTCGGGGAAAAAGATCACGTCCTCGCCGCCGCGAAGTACCTCGGCCACGGTCTCGATCGGGTCGGAGCGGCGACTTGCCGGGTCGCGGTCGATCAGCACGGCGCGGAATACCTGATGCGCGATCCAGCGTCGCAGGGCCGAGCGTTCCCAGTAATCCGCGCCCGCCACGGGACGGGTGCGCAGGCGATGCGGCTTGGGCAGCGCCGACCAGAGCGCGACGAAATCGGCGTGGCTGACATGGTTCGCGACCAGAATGCGCGGGGCGGCTGCCGGCGGAGGCAGGTCGATGGCGCGCAGGCTGATCAGGACGCGCGCCGTCGCAACCAGTCCCGTGCGGGTTAGCCTTACCGGAATGCTTGCCGTCATCGGGGGCCCCTGGTCAGCCTGTTCCTGCGGGTTCTGGCATGAATCTGCAGGCGGACGGAAGGCCGCGGCGCAGGATTTTTCCGTCATGCGGGGCGCAGGGGATGGCTTGCGCGCGCGTCAGTCCAGCCAGAGATCGCGCAGCAATGCCTGTGCCAGGTGATCGACCGAGCCGCCGTCGATGCGCACGCACCGTTCGTGGCCCGCGTATGAGACGCGGAGGGTGTCGCCGACGATCTCGTATTCGCCTGAAACAAGCGCCCCCTTGCGACCGGTGAGGGTTACTGTGTCTTTCATTCTGCCTGTCCAACTTACTCTTTCCATACCAGCAGTCTGGGCGCATGCCCCCGCGCTTGGGAAGTTCGACTTTGGTACAGGTTTTGCAACTGTGCGCCTGATGCAACAGTGCGTGCGGCCCAATCGCTCAGCCCTTGGCCAGCGCGGTGACGGGATCAAGCTTGGCGGCGTTGACGGCGGGAAGATAGCCGAAGATCAGCCCGATTCCGCAGGCGCTTGCCAGCGCCGCCACCATGGAAATCGGCGAATAGACCAGGGTGAAGTTGCTGCTGAACCGTTCGAAGACGACGCCGAAGCCAAGCGCGGCCAGAATCCCCGCGACGCCTCCGATGATGCAGACCAGCACCGCCTCGATCAGGAATTGGGCGCGGATGTCGCCGCGCCGCGCCCCCACGGCCATGCGCAAGCCGATCTCGCCGATGCGTTCGGTGACCGAGACCAGCATGATGTTCATCACCCCGATCCCCCCCACCAGAAGCGAGATCACCGCGATGGCCGCGATCAGCAGCGTCAGGGTCTGGGTGGTGCTGGTGATGGTCTGGCGGATCTCGTCATTGTTGACGATGAAGAAATCCTTGCTGCCATGGCGCAGGGTCAGCATGTCGGTGACCATCTGCTCGGCCAATGCCATCTCCACGTCGTCGGCCACCCGCAGCGTCAGCCCGCTGACGCTGGTCGAGCCCAGATAGCGTGCCTGAACCGTCGTATAGGGTGCATAGATGGTCAGGCTGTTGCTGCCGCCGGGGCCGCGGTTTTGCGCCTGAGCGACGCCGATCACCCGCAGGGGCACCTTGCCGGCCATGAAGATGCGGCCCAGCGGCGCGCCATCCTCGCCAAACAGGCTTTTGCTGGTGTTTTCGTCGATCACCACGTTCTGGCTCATCGCCGTCACGTCGCCCATATCGAAGCTGCGGCCCTGGCTAAGGGTGATGCCGGCCACGTCGAAATATTGCTCGCCCACGCCGCTGATCTGGGCGCTGGCCTCGGTGGCGCCATAGCGCAGGGTCTGGCTGGAACTGACCGTGGGGCTGACCGAGGCGACATAGGGCTGGCGGGCCAGTGCGGCGCCGTCGGCGGTGACCAGCGTCGTCACCCGCCCCGAGCGCATGTCGCCGAAATCGCGACCCGGATAAACTTGCAGCGTGTTCGTGCCCAGCCCCGAGATGTTTTGCAGCACGCGCTGGCGCGATCCTTCGCCCAAGGCCACGACCGAGACGACCGAGGCGATGCCGATGATGATGCCGAGCATGGTCAGAAAGCTGCGCAGCTTGTGGGCGCGCATCGCCAGCACCGCCATGCGCAGCGCCTCGGCCAGTCGGCCCAGCACCGGCGCGGTGGCGCGGGCAGGGGCTGAGGCCGCAAGCGCCGGCGCGGCGTCCGCTGCCCCCGCGAGGCGGTCCGAGATGATGCGGCCATCCGCGATTTCCACGATGCGGCGGGCGCGTGCGGCGACCTTGGGATCATGGGTGACGATGACGACGGTGCGGCCCTCGGCATTCAACTGCTCCAGGATGCCCAGCACCTCGTCGCCGCTGCGGCTGTCCAGCGCGCCAGTGGGTTCATCCGCCAGAATGACCCGTGCGTCGTTGACCAGCGCGCGGGCAATCGACACGCGCTGCTGCTGGCCCCCCGAAAGCTGGCCCGGCCGGTGTCCCAGCCGGTCGCCCAATCCCAGCCGGTCCAGCAGGTCGCGGGCCCGTGCCCGGCGCGTCTCGGACGGCAGGCCGCGATAGATCGCCGGCACCTCGACATTCCCCAGCGCCGTCATCTCGGCCAGCAGGTGATAGCGCTGGAAGATGAAACCGAAGAATTCGCGGCGCAGCGCCGCCAACTCGCCCGGATCGCGTTGCGCCACCTCGCGCCCGTCCAGCAGGTAGCTGCCGGTCGAGGGGCGGTCGAGGCAGCCCAGGATATTCATCAGCGTCGATTTTCCCGACCCCGAGGCGCCCATGATGGCGACGAATTCGCCTTGCTCGATGTCCAGGTCGATGTCCTGCAAGACCTGCAGCCTGCCCTCGCCCGAGGGATAGGCGCGGGTGATGCCGCGCAACCGGATCAGCGGGTCCCCCATCTTAACCCAGCGGTCCCATCATGCGGGGCCGGCCGCGTGCGCCGCCCGCCTCGGCCGGCGTGCCGGTGCCGCCTTGGTCGCCGGTCACGACGCGCTCTCCCTCGGTCAGGCCATCGACCACCTCGGCCGTCACCTTGTCGTTCAACCCGATCATGATGTCGCGCGTCTGGATGCTGCCGTCGCCGGCCACGACGCGGACCTGATGGCTGCCGTCCCGGTTGGGCCGGCCAAGCGCGCTTGACGGAATCGTCAGGACGTCCTGCGCCGCGCCAAGGATGATGCTGACCTGCGCGGTCATATAGCTGCGCAGATGCCCGTCGGGGTTCGCAACCGGGATGATGCCGATGTAATAGATCGCGCCGCTGCTGGTATCAGTGGTGGCGCCGCCCTGAATGGCGCTGTCGTTGACGATGCTTTGCGGGGCGGGCGCGATCGAGGCCAGCACGCCTTCATAGGTCCGGCCGCTGTCGTCGAGCAGGCTGAAGCGCACGTTCTGGCCCGCCTGCACCTTGCCGATATCGGCCTCGGAGATTTCGGCATGGACGTCCATGCGGTCAAGCTGGCCCAGCACCACGATGGTCGGCGACGACTGCACCGCATTCACCGTCTGTCCGGCCTGACTGACGATGGCCAGCACGGTTCCCGCTATGGGCGCGGTGACGCGGGTATAGTCCAGATTGGTCTGCGCGATTTCGATCGCCACCTCGGCCTGAGCGATCTGCGCGTCGAGTGCGGTGATCTGGGCGCGGGCGACATCCACGTCCTGCTGAGCGCCATCCATGACGCTGCGCGAGGTGGCGGCCGAGCGGCTGAGATTTTCCTGACGCTCAAGCGTCTTTTCGGCCAGCGCCAGCACGGCCTGCCGTTCTGCCATCTGCGCGCGCAGATTGGCCAGCGCGGCTTTCGCGGTGCGCAATTCGTTCGTCTGCTGGACCGAGTCGATCTGGGCGATCAGGTCGCCCTGTTCCACCCGGTCGCCCAGCTTGACCGCCAGTTCGGTGATCCGCCCCGAGACCTGTGCGCCGACCGCGACAAGGTTCTGCGGCTTCAGCCGCCCCTCGGCCATCACCGAAGTCTCGACATTCCCGCGCGTGACCTCGGCGCTCAGATAGGTGGGCGTCGCGGTTTTACCCTGAGTGATCCCGGTCAGCCCGGCCAGCAGGGCAACCAGCGCCGCGGCGCTCAGGACAAGGATGACGGGCTTACGCATCGGGTGCTCCGTAAGGGTCGGCCTGGGGGCCGCCGGATGGAAATGGCATCGGGACAGAAGCGGTCCCGCCCCGGAAACCGCCCGATTCGCAACGCTTTTAGCGCGGTTCCCGACCCTGTGCGACTAAGGTTTTCGTGTTCCACGGGACTGTGTTCTGGCGTTTTCAGGGTGGTTGACAGCCACCGGAAGGAATTATAAACGAACGGTCGTACTGAAATTATTTGGCCGGCTATGGGACGCAAACGCACGATCGACCGGGACGAGTTGATGCTGGCCATCGAGCGGGTGGCGCGGCGGTCGGGCATTGCCGGGCTGAGCATCGACGCCGTCGCCAAAGAGGCCGGAATCAGCAAGTCCAGCGTGGTCTATGACTGCGAAAGCAAGGCCGGTTTGCTTGCGGCGTTCATTCGCCACAAACTGGCCCAGCATCAGGCGCGCTTTGCCGAAATCCAGGCCCGCCATGAAGGTAGCCCAAATGCCCGCTTGCGCGCGCTGATCGAAGAATTCCGCCGGGTTCCCACCGATGAAGAGCTGGACATGGCGCTGCTGGTCAGCGCCAGCATGGGCGAACATGCCGAGTGCCGCGAGATCATGCGCGAGATGCTGGCCGCCGATTGTGCAGCGGTCAAGACCGAGGCCGACGACCAGCGGCGGATGCTGATGGCGCTGTTGACGCTGCACGGCATGGCGTTTCTGGAGTATTTCGGTTTTCACCGTTTCGATCAGGAAACCCGCAATGACATTCTTGATGAGTTGACGGTGGTCGCGGAAAGCGACCCCGGCGCTGCCGGAGACTGATCCCCCAAAACTATTAGACTTCACAGGAAAGACCGATCCATGAAGAGAATATTTTCCCCCGGCGTCTGCGCCGGGTTTGTGCTTTGCTGTCTGATGGCAGCCGCTCCGGTCGCGGCACAGCAGTTGCCGCCACCGCAGGTCAGCGTGCAGGTGATGCAGCCCGAGGCGTTGCCGGTGGTGAACGAATTGCCGGGCCGCGTCGCTGCGACCCGCACGGCCGAGGTGCGCCCGCGCGTGGGCGGCATCGTCATCGAGCGCGTCTTTGAACAGGGCGGCAAGGTCGAGGCGGGCGATGTGCTTTATCGCATCGACCCCGCCCCCTATGACGTGCGCGTCGCCAGTGCACAGGGCGCGCTGGCGCGGGCCGAGGCCACTGCGCTGAACGCCGCCGATCAGGAAAAGCGTGCCCGTGCCCTGCGCGAGCGCAAGGTGACGGCGGGGGTCGATCTGGACAATGCCGCAACCGCTCTGGCGCAGGCCGAGGCGGATGTGGCCATCGCGCGGGCCTCGTTGCAGGAAGCGCAGCTTAACCGTTCCTATACCGAAGTCACCGCACCCATCGCGGGCGTGGTCGGTCGCGCGCTGGTGACCGAGGGCGCGCTGGTCAACGCCCAGACCGACATCATGGCGACGATCCAGCAACTCGACCCGGTCTATGTGGACTTCACCCAGTCCTCGTCCGAGCTTTTCGCGTTGCGCCGGGCGCTGGCGGCAGGCCAGCTGGCCACGATGGCGGACGATGCTGCGGCGGTGCGGCTGGTCTTTGACGACGGCACCGAATATGCCGATCCCGGCAAATTGCTGTTTTCGGAAGCCAGCGTGGACAGCTCGACCGGGCAGATCACCCTGCGCGCCGAATTTCCCAACCCTCAGGGCGACCTGCTGCCCGGCCTTTATGTCCGGGTGCGGATCGAGCAGGCGGTGCGCGACAATGCGCTGACCGTGCCGCAGATGGCGGTGCAGCGCGACCAGTCGGGCCAAGCCTATGTCTATGCGCTGAAGGATGACGAGACGGTCGAGCGCCGCGACGTCACCCTGGGCCAGACCAGCGACAACCGCTGGCTGGTGGAAAGCGGGCTGGAACCGGGCGACCGGGTCGTGGTCGCGGGCGCGCAAAAGCTTTACCCCGATGCCAAGGTGGTGCCGCAGCCGGCCGCCGAGGCGACGACCGTGCCGGCCGGTGCCGCCGCGGCGGCCGAGGCGCCCGCGCCAACGCCCGCGCAGGAGTAGGATAATGGCACGGTTCTTTATTCACCGGCCGGTGCTGGCCTGGGTGATCTCGATCTTTATCGTCATCGCCGGGCTTCTCGCGCTGCCCAACATGCCTATTGCGCAATATCCGCAGGTGGCTTGGCCGCAGATCACCATCTCGACCGCTTATACCGGCGCCGCGCCGGGCGAGATCAACCAGGCGGTCGCCCAGCCCATCGAGGATGAGCTGAACGGCGTCGAGGGGTTGGTCTATTACGAATCGGTTTCGGACAGTTCCGGCGCCATGTCGATCACCGCGACGTTCGAGCCGGGCACCGATATCGCCCGTGCGCAGGTCGATGTGCAGAACGCCGTGGCGCGGGTCGAGCCGCTTTTGCCGCAAAGCGTGGTGGATCAGGGTGTGCTGATCGAGGAAGCCGGCACCGGGTTCCTGATGATGGTCGCGCTGACTTCGGATGACGGCACGATGGATGACATCGCGCTGGGCGATTATCTCAACCGCAACGTGGTGGGCGAGATCCGCCGCATCGAGGGCGTGGGCCGGGCGCAGGTCTTTGCCCCCGAACGCGCGCTGCGTATCTGGGTCGATCCCGCCAAGATGACCGGGCTGAATCTTACCTCGGCCGAGATCGTGGCGGCGGTGCGGGCGCAGAACGCGCAGGTCGCGGCGGGCAAGGTGGGGGCCGATCCGAACCCCATCGGCCAGCAACTGACAGCGACCGTGCTGATCAAGGGGCAACTGGACGATGCCGAGGAATTCGGCAACATCGTGCTGCGCGCCAATCCCGACGGCTCGGCCGTGCTTTTGCGCGACGTGGCCCGGCTGGAGATCGGGGCCGAAACCTATAGCTTCGCCTCGCGCATCGACGGCAAGCCTGCGGCCGCGCTGGGCATCCAGTTGTCGGCCACCGGTAACGCGCTGAACACCTCGGCCCTGGTGCATGAAAAGATGGAAGAGCTGGCGGTTTTCTTCCCCGACGGCGTCAGCTATGCCATCCCCTATGACACCACCCCCTTTGTCGAGGCATCCATCGAAAAGGTGCTGCACACGCTGGTCGAGGCCATGGCGCTGGTCTTTGTGGTGATGTTCCTGTTCCTGCAGAACTTTCGCTATACGATCATCCCGACCATCGTCGTGCCCATCGCGCTGATGGGAACATTGGCGGTGATGCTGGTGGCCGGGTTCTCGATCAACGTGTTGACGATGTTCGCCATGGTTCTGGCCATCGGCATTCTGGTCGACGATGCCATCGTGGTCATCGAAAACGTCGAGCGAATCATGGCGACCGAGGGGCTGCCGCCACGCGAGGCGACCGAAAAGGCCATGGGCCAAATCTCGGGCGCGATCGTCGGCATCACGTTGGTTCTGTCGGCGGTTTTCGTGCCGATGGCGTTCTTTCCCGGCTCGTCCGGCATCATCTATCGCCAGTTCGCGCTGACCATGGTGGTGTCGATCCTGTTCTCGGCCTTCCTGGCGCTGACGCTGACGCCGGCACTATGCGCCACCTTCCTGAAACCGATCAGCGGGCATCACGAAAGAAAGGGCTTTTTCGGCTGGTTCAACCGCAATTTCGACCGGCTGACCGAACGCTATACAGGTGCGGTCAGACTGGTCACGCGGCGTCGGCTGGTGATGATGGCGTTCTATCTGGTCCTTGTCGGGGCGACGGCCTTGGGCTTTGTCCGCCTGCCGACCAGCTTTTTGCCGAACGAGGATCAGGGTTTTATCATCGCGGATATCCAGACCCCCGCGACGGCAAGCTCGAACCGCACGGATGAGGTGCTGGCCACCGCGACGCAGATGTTCCAGCGCAGCGAGGCGGTGCAGAATACCGTCGCGATCCGGGGCTTCAGCTTTTCGGGGCAGGGGCCGAATGCGGGCCTGATGTTTATCACCTTCAAGGACTGGGCCGAGCGCGAGCAATCCGCGCAGGACATCGCCAACGCCGCGAATATGGAGATGTTCGGTTATCAGGATGCGCAGGCCTTCGCGCTGTCGCCGCCGCCGATTCCGGGCTTTGGCGCGACCGGCGGCTTCAGCTTCCGCTTGCAGGACCGCGGCGGGCAGGGGCAAGAGGCGCTGCTGGCAGCCGCCCAGCAGATCATCGGTCAGGCGCAGGAAAGCGGCATCGCCACCGGGCTGCGTATCGAGGGCCTGCCCTCGGCCGCGCAGGTCTTCGTCACCATCGACCGCGAAAAGGCCAATGCCTTTGGCGTGACCTTCGCCGATATCTCGGCCACGATCTCGCAATACCTCGGCTCGGCCTATATCAACGACTTCCCGAATGCCGGGAAGATGCAGCGCGTGGTCATGCAGGCCGAGGACAACTCGCGCATGCAGGCCGAGGATATTCTGGCGCTGACCGTGCGCAACTCGAACGGCGGCATGGTGCCCTTTTCCTCATTCGCCAGCGTGACCTGGGAACAGGGACCGTCGCAGGTCGTGGGGTATAACGGCTATCCGTCGATCCGCATCGCAGGTGCGGCGGCACCGGGCTACAGCTCGGGTGCGGCCATGGCCGAGATGGAGCGGCTGGCCTCGGAACTGCCGCAGGGCTTCGGCTATGAATGGACCGGGCAGTCGCTGGAGGAAATCCAGGCCGGCAGTCAGGCGACGCTGCTTTACGCCATGAGCATCCTGTTCGTCTTTTTGCTGCTGTCGGGGCTTTACGAAAGCTGGTCGATCCCACTGTCGGTGATGCTGGTGGTGCCTTTGGGGGTGCTGGGCTGCGTCGTGGCGGTCATGTTGCGCGACATGCCCAACGACATCTACTTCAAGGTCGGGCTGATCGCGATCATCGGGCTTTCGGCCAAGAACGCCATCCTGATCGTCGAATTCGCCAAGGACCTGCGCGAGCAGGGCCAAAGCCTGATCGACGCGGCGGTGACGGCGGCGAAGCTGCGCTTTCGTCCGATCCTGATGACCTCGCTGGCATTTACGCTGGGCGTGGTGCCGCTGGCCATCGCCACGGGTCCCTCGGCGGCCAGCCAGAACGCCATCGGCACCGGGGTGATCGGCGGCATGGTTGCCGCGACGGTGCTGGCGGTGTTCTTTGTGCCGGTGTTCTTTGTCTTTGTGCTTGGTTTTTTCAGTCGTGTGACCGGCGACAGCACCGCCGTCCCGGCGCGTGGTGACGAGGCGGCTTGAGTATCGGCCAGTCAAATGGCGGGGGCGGATCTTTGCCGCCCCTGCCGCACGTTCTTTCCGCGGCCCTGAACGGGTTGCGCCCAACAGAGAGTTTTGGATGAACCAGACCTTGTCCCTTTCCCGCCGCGGCCTTCTGGGCGGGCTTGTTTCCACCCTTGCGCTGGCCGCCTGCAACCCGGTCAGCTATACCGCCCCCCGCGCCGAGGTGGCCGCAGCATTCGCCGCCAACTCACCTGCCCGCCGCGCCGGCGCAAATACCTGGTGGGCAGCGTTTCGCGACAAGCGGCTGGATGCGCTGATCGAAGCCGGGCTCAAGCGCAATCTGGACGTGCAGACCGCCGTTGCCACCATCCGCGAGGCGCAGGCCAATGCCCGCGTCGTCGGCGCCAGCGATCTGCCGCAGGCGAATGTGGAAGCCTCGGCCGGGCGCAACCGGACTGCCGCCGGCATCGTCGAAAGCGACTCGGCCACGCTGGGCGTGTCCTGGCTGGTCGATCTGTTCGGCCAGAACCGTGCGGCGCGCGAGGGGGCCTCGGCCCGGCTGGACGCGAGCTATCTGTCGGCAGAGGTCGCGCGGCTGACCGTCGCCAGCGCCATCGCCTCGGCCTATGTCGATGCGCGCTATTATCAGGAAGCCCTGGCGCTGACCCGGCAAAGTCTGGCAAGCCGCAAGCGCACGCTGGAGATGACCCGCACCCAGGACGAATTCGGCAGCGTGTCGCGGCTGGAGGTGCTGCAGTCCGAGCAATTGGTGGCGCAGGCCGAAGCCGCGCTGCCCAGCCTTGAGGTCGGCTTCGACCAGTCGGTGAACCGTCTGGCCACGCTGACCGCCGGGCGCAGCACCGATATCGGGGCGCAATTGCGTCAGGGTGGCGGCCAGCCGCGCGCCCGCTTCAGCGCCAGCGTCGGCGTGCCCGCCGATGTGGTCCGCGTCCGTCCCGATGTCCGCATGGCCGAGCGCAACCTTGCCGCCGCTGCCGCCGACGTCGGCGAGGCGCAGGCCGCCTTTTATCCGCGGTTGACGCTGTCGGGCTCGATCACGCCCACGAACGGCAAGACCTGGGGGTTTGGTCCGCAGATTTCGCTGCCACTGTTCACGGGCGGGGCGAACCAGGCGCAATTGTCCGCCGCGCAGGCAAGGGCGGAACAGGCGCGGCTGGCCTGGCAGGCCTCGGTCCTGAATGCGGTCGAGGAGGTCGAGAACGCGCTGGCCGGCTATAACCGCGATGCCCGTGCCGTCAGCGCACAATCGCGGCTGGTCGAGAATGCAAGCGAAACGGTCGAACTGACCCGCAGCTCCTATGATCTGGGCGAGGCCGATTTCTTCCCGGTGCTGGATGCCGAGCGCACGCTGCTTTCCGCCCGGCAAGATCTTGCCTCGGCCGTGCGCCAGCAGGCGCTGAACTTTGTCGCCCTGAGCGCCGCATCGGCCGGCGGCGTCGGCCTGCCCGCGAACTGAGCACAGCAACGGTGGCTTCCCACGAAGGGGGAGCCACGCCAAAGGGCTGCGGTTTCCGGCCCTCTCAGGCAGGCAAGGCCGCAAGCTCATGCGCCCAAGGCGGATTGGCGCCGGGGCGCGAAACGGTGATGGCCGCCGCCCGGGTGCCAAGCACCAGTGCCTGTGCCAGCACCTCGGGCGTCAGGCGGTCCAGCCCCGCGCGCGACAACGCGCCGGCGCGGTCGAGCGCGGCCAGAACGCCGGCGTTGAACGTATCACCGGCGCCGATCGTGTCGGCGACCTCGACCCGCATCGCCGGCGCGTCCAGCGGTTGGCCCGACCAATGCGCCCGCGCACCGGCCGAACCGCCGGTCTGAAAGATCACCCGCGGCCCTTGGGCAAGAATGGTGGCGGCAGCTTCGTCAAAACTGCTGCCGGGCATCAGCCATTCCAGATCGTCGCCCGATAGCTTAACCAGATCGACCATGCCGAAAAGCCGGTCGAGCCGTTGCCGATAGGCAGCCGCGTCGGCGATGAAGAAGGGACGGATATTCGGGTCCAGCATCACCGGGATGCGGTGGCGGACGCGTTCGACCAGCGCCTCGATGGCAGCGCCGCAGGGATCGGGCACCAGACTGATGCCGCCGATGAACAGTGCCGAGACCTCGTCGGGGATCTCGGGCAGGTCGGCTGCCGCCAGCATCCTGCCGGCAGAACCTTCGTCATAAAAGGAATAGCGCGCCTCGCCCCCGGTCAGGGTCACGAAGGCCAGCGTGGTCAGCCGGTCGCTGCGTGGGCAAAGCCCGGTATCCACCCCCGCCTCGGCCAGCGGGCGCAGCAGCATTTCGCCAAAGGCATCGCGTGAGATCGGCCACAGATAGCCTGTCCCGGCACCCATACGGCCAAGCGCGATGGCCGTGTTATAGACCGCGCCCCCCGGCAAGGGGCGGTATGTAGCGCCCTCGGGCACCATGTCGATCAGTGATTCCCCGGCACAAAGGATCATGGTCAGCCCCCTTTTCCATCGTCAGCCCCGGACGGCGTGACCGCCGCCGCCTCCTGCATCGTGATAGCGGTAACTGCCGCTGATGGAAATATCGGGTGACAGTGCGGCATCGCCGATGCGGATGAAATCGCCCCGCTCGTTCAGCCATAGCAGGGCAAGAAGCACGGCCAGCGCCAAAGCCACGGCAAAGGCGATCTTCCATCCCGACCAGGGCCGTTCGCCTTGCACGCGGCCGGATTGGCCGTTGACGACGAAACGATAGCTTTTGCCGCCATAGCGATAGGCGGCGGTCCAGACCGGCAGCAGGATATGCTTGAAGGTCTCGTCGCTGTAATGGGTCTGGATGCCGCTGATCCGCTGTTCGTTGCCACCGATGGCGCGGCGCACGTCCATGGCGATGACGCCTGCCATTTCCTGCCGGGCGATGTCATGTCCCGAGGACAGCGGGATCGTATAGCCCTCGGCCAAAAAGCCGGCCAGATACTCGGGCTGATAGGGCATCAGATGCGACAGATCCCACGGCGTCAGTGCGTCGGTGATGCGGCGCGGCAGCGAACTGGAGGCCAGCACCAGCACATCATCGAAATTCCGCGCAACCCGCCCCTGAACCGGGGTCCAGCGCGTGCGGCGCACCTGTTTTGCGACGCGCTGCTGGCGGCCATCGACGACCTCGGTCACGTAAACGGTTTCGTAGTACCAGTCGCCGCGCGCGCCGGTATAGGCCGAGGCGGTGTCGGCATCGAAGGTCCAGAACGGTGAATAAACCCCGCTCATTTTCTTGCCGCGGCGGGCATAGGCGGTCAGGCCCGAGGGTGCGAACCACAGCCCGCCCAGCCAGTCCTCAAGCGCTGTTTTGGCCTGTGTTTCAGTGATCACAAAGGGCAGCACGCCTTGCGGCTTGATCTGCCTTGTCGTGCCGGTGTCGGTGACGACCGCCGTGGCGCAGAACGGGCAGGCCGAGGCGTGCCGGTCGCTGGTGATCTCGACCTTGGCGCCGCAGTTCGGGCAAGAGAGGGTGCGGACAGCCTCGGTCAGGTCGCTGTTGCGGTCCAGCGACAGGCCCTGTTCCAGCGGCAGTTCCCGAAGCTGCGGCGACTTGTGCCCGCCGTCCCATTGCAGTGCCCGCCCGGTCGCCGGGTCCAGCAGGATGGCGCTTTCGCCCCAAGACCCTTCTTGCGGCTGGCGGGCAGGTGCACGGGCATGACCGGGGCCGATATGCTGTTCGTGCCCGCAATAGGGGCAGACCAAGCGCTGCTCACCGGGCGAAAATTCCAGGCTCGCGCCACAATTCTCGCAAGGATAGCGGTATTCCGAAGGTGGTGTCGGCATAAAGCCCGCTTACTCTGGCTTGGGGATCGGCGGCGGCGGGGGCGGGGGTGCCACGGTGAAAAGCTGGGCCAGTTCGGCCACATCCTCGGCGGCTTTCCAGCCGTCCTGACCTGGGGCCCAAACCAGCGTTTCGCGCGTGAAGGTCCCTTCGCGCGCAAGTCGGCCCAGATGGGCGCGGCCATAGGGGCCGTCGGCCTGACCGCCCATGGCGATGTGCCAGACGGTTTCGGGGTGCAGCGGCGGCGGGCTTTGCGGCGCGGCCTGCTGGGGAACGGCGCCCCAGGGGCCGCGTTGCGCCATGGCGGCGCCAAGCCCCGCGCCAAGACCGGCACCGATGCCGGCCCCCATGCCGCCGGGCTGGTTCGAGGCGTTCAGCATTGCCTCGGACGCGGCATATTGGCCGAAACGGTCCAGATCGCCGACGATGCCCATCGAGGTGCGCTTGTCGAGCATCTTTTCGACCTCGTCGGGCATACTGATGTTTTCGATATAGAATTCGGGAATCGTCAGGCCATAGGCCGCAACCGTCGGGCTGATCGCCTTGGCGACCATCTGGCCCAGATCGGCGGTGTTCGCCGCCATGTCCAGCACCGGGATGCCCGAGGCGGCGATCATGCGCGAGAATTCCTGCACGATGATGTTGCGCAGTTGAAAGCTGATCTCGTCGCGGGTGAATTCGCCGTCGGTGCCCACGATCTCGGTCATGAAGCGGGCGGGGTCGGTCACGCGCATGGAATAGGTGCCGAAGGCGCGGATGCGGACTGCGCCGAATTCCGGATCGCGCGCAATCACCGGATTCTTGGTCCCCCATTTCAGGTCGTTGAAGCGGGTCGTGTTGACGAAATAGACCTCGGACTTGAACGGGCTGCGAAAGCCGTGGTCCCAATGCTGAAGCCGGGTCAGGATCGGCAGGTTGTTGGTTTCCAGCATGTAAAGGCCGGGCGAAAAGACATCGGCAAGCTGGCCTTCGTGGATAAAGACCGCCGCCTGTCCCTCGCGCACGGTCAGCTTGGCGCCGTATTTGATCGCCTTGCCCACCGTCGGATAACGCCAGACCATGGTGTCGCGGCTGTCGTCGGTCCATTCGATGATCTCGATGAACTCGCCGCCGAGGATGTCGAAAATGCTCATGAGGGCTGCCTTTTGCTCTGCGGGACGCCTGCCTGCGATAGTGACCCGCACACGCCCGGCGTCAAGCCCCGAGCGCGGCCCTATACCTCGGTTGCCAGAAGCTCGCGGGCGATCTGCAGCACGATGGGCCGCGCCTCGGCCTCGGTCATGCCGGGCCGCAAACGGGGGTCGTAAAGGATCTGCAGCAGCAATTCGTCATGCCGGGTCAGATAGGCGAATTCCTCGTCATCGTTGAAGACCGAGGGCCGGACCCGCGGGCTGTCATTGGCCAGCCCCATGCCCTGCGCCATTTCCTCGTGCAGGCACGAGCGGCGCAGGCGCGGCGGTAGTTCCGCCCGGATCAGTGCCACGGCCTGCGAATAAACCGGCGAGTTGCCGTTGGAATAGGCGAAGACCGCGCAATAGTTCTGGGGCGCAAGATCACGGAGCGCCGCGATGTCGTCGGGCGGGATGCCGGGCATCAGGGCCGACAGGCGCGGCGCAATCGCCCGGCGCTCATCCTCGTTCAGGATCAGCACGTTGAAGTTGCCTGCGGCGCCGGTCAGCGTGACCGGGTGGCCGCTGACGCGGGTCAGCCGGTCGGCGAAACCCGCGATTTCGGCCCGGTCGCGGGCGCGATGATCGGGGGATACGGAATCGCCGAACTCCAGCCGCACCAGCACCGGTTGCTGCCAACGCCGCAACGGCGCAGGCGTAGCGCGCGAGACCAGCTTGCCGCCTTCGCGCACATATTCGTCATGCAGCGCGACTTCGACGAAATCATCGGTCAGCTTTTCGGCGGTCAGTGCGATCTCGGTCCCCGCATCGGTGCGCAGCCTGCCGCGGGCGATCAGCGCCTCTTCCACGCCGGCGAGATAGTCGCGCATGTTGCGGCTGGCGGGCGAGGCCGCAGCAGCTTCGGCCCGGGCAGTGGCGGCACGGGCGCTTTCGGCGCGCTCCCGACGCAAAGCGGCCTGATCCACCGGCGGCGGATCGGGACGGTCTGGCGGCGCTTGCGCGTCGATCGCAGGCGGAGGCGTCTCGGCCGGCGGTTCGGGGGAACAGGCGGCAAGCAATGCCAGCAGCGCAAATGCTGCGGGCAGGGGCAGACAGGAACGGGCTGGCAGGGTCACGGTGTCTTTGGTGCAGGGGTTGTGGGTTGGGCGCTGGCCGAGGCAAGGGTCTTGCGCAGTTCCGCCTCCATCGCCGTGAGATCCTCTTCGGCGGCGGCGCGGCGGGTGCGGCCTTCGTCGGCGATGCGCAGGCTGTCCTCGATGGTCGAGATCAGTTCGGCATTCGCGGTGCGCACGGCCTCGATGTCGAAAACGCCGCGTTCCAGTTGGGTGCGGATCTGGGCATTCGCCTGGCGCAGGTTCTTGGCATTGGCGGTCAGCAGGTCGTTGGTCAGGTCGTTCGCCTCTTTGACCGCGCGGGCGGCCTCGGCGCTACGCTGGATGGTGACGGCCTGCGCAAGCTGCGTTTCCCACAGCGGCACGGTATTGACCAGCGTTGAATTTATCTTGGTAACCAAAGACTTGTCGTTTTCCTGCACCAGCCGGATCGACGGCAGCGATTGCATCGTCACCTGCCGGGTCAGCTTCAGGTCATGCACGCGCCGCTCCAGATCGTCGCGGGCCGAGCGCAGATCGCGCAACTCCTGCGCCGCCATCACCTTGTTGTTTTCGGTGGCGGCCTCGACGGCGGCTTCCTTGGCCGGGACTTCCTCACGGTCGATCTGCGCCAGCTTTTCTTCGCCCGCGGCGATATAGAGCGCAAGCTCATCGTAGAAATTCAGCGTGCGGTCATAAAGCAGGTCGAGCGACTTGATGTCCTTGAGCAGGCGATGCTGATGCTGGTCCAGATCGGCGGTGATGTTGTCGATCTGCGACTGCACCTGTTCGTAATTCGCCACGAACTTGGCAAAGGGCGCGGTGCGGCCCAGCAGCTTTTCCCACCAGCTGCGTTCGCGCCGCACATCCAGTTCGCTGACGGAAAAGCCGCGGATCGTGGTGACGATCTCACGCAGAGATTCGCCTGCGGGGCCCACGTCCTTGTTCTTGACGTCCGCCAGCATCGCCTGGCTGATTTCCTGCAATTCGTTCTGGGCGCGGGCGCCGAAATGCACGATCGAGCCCGAGTCGCGGATATCGACCTCGTCCATGCGCCGGCGGATTTCGGCGGCCACGGCGGGCTCTGCCTCGGTCAGGCTGGGCGTGGTGGCGGGGGGTTCGGGCAGGACGACCGCGGTCACGGTCTGAAGCTCGTCCAAGGCGGCTTGGGCGCTGGCTTGCGTCTGGGTGGTCATCCGGCTTCGTCCTTTCGTGATGGAACAAGGGCCCGGCCGAAGAATAGACCGATTCCCGATGAGTTCAACGAGAGGACGAGGCGAAGGTTCCCTTTGTTTTCGCGGGTGTTGCCATCCTGCCGGGAACGGCCATCGCTGGCGGGTCCGGGCGCTGGCATGGTTGAAATTTCCGGCATGCCGGGCGATGCCGCTATGAAAAGGCAAGGCGGCACCGCTGAGCGGGACCGCCGGGTTTATGCTGGTTATGAACCGTCAGCGGGCCTTGACCACCACCAGATCATTCGCGCGTCTTTGGCCCTCCGGCAGGGCGAGATAGCGGTCGTAACCCGCGGCGACGATCAGCCGCGCCGCGCCGCCCTCGCGCGCCGACCGCAGGTTTTGCGCGCTGGTCCGCTCCAGGTCCCCCAGCGTGGTGTCCAGCGCCGAGACCAGAAACAGCGACTTCGCCTCGAACACCTTGGCGACATATTGGTTGTAGCCCTCGATGGTCCAGGTGGTGCCGGCGCTCTCGCCCTCGCCGTTCACGATCAGCTCCAGCGACCAGGCGCCCTGCGCGTCGGTCGTCGCCCCGACCTTTTGCGTCACCACCCGCAGGCCGCCGTCGAAAATATCCGCGCCCTGAAGCGTCGCGATGATCTTGCCCCCGGCGATCGGGGCAAGCGTGGCGTCCATCAGCACGCCCCTGACTGTGGCTTTGTTCGGCATGTAACCCTCTTCTCATCCGAAATGGCGCGGACATTATCCCGAAGAGGCCAACGCGTTGCCGAAATCCCCCCTGCAACGGCCGCGCTAGGGCGCGTCAGCGGCGGGAATCACGCCGGTCTGGCGCCAGAGATCGGGCGTCATGCCCTCGGTCTCGCGAAAGACGCGGATCAGATGCGAGGCGTCGCAAAAGCCGGTTTCTTCGGCGATGCGGGTGACGGTGCGGTCGGTGCGCGCCAACAGCATGCGCGCTTGCGCCAGCCGGATGCGGATCGAGGCATCGGCGGGCGGGATGCCCAGATCGGCGTTGAAATGCCGTTCCAGCTTGCGCCGCCCGACGCCCAGATCCTTGGCGATGCGGGCGATGGGCAGCGGCGCATGCAGGTTTTGCTGCATGGCCAGCAGGGCGCGGCGGACCAGCGCATCGCGGGCATTCAATTCCAGCGGCAGGCCGGGTTGGGGCCGGTCGCCGGCCATCGGCTCGTCTATCATCAGGATCGACAGGGCCTTGCGCGCGGCGGAGCGGCCAAGGTGGCGGTCGACCAGAAAAGCCGCCAGATGCGCGCCGCTGACCCCACCCGAGCAGGACAGCCGGTCGCGGTCCACCACGAAGATCTGGTCCGAAACCGGGCGCATCTTTTCGAATTCCGCAAGAAAATCCTGATGATGGAACCAGCTTACGCAGCAACGATAGCCGTCCATCAGCCCGATGCGTGCCATGGCGAAGACCCCGGTGCACAGCCCGCCAAGCGCCACCCGGGCCGTGGCGGCGCGGCGCAGGAAGGCGGCCTGTTCCGGTGACAGGCCGGGGCCGCCGTCGATCAGCCCGCCCACGGTGATGATGTAGTCGAAGCGGGCGGGGTCGCCCAGCCGCTCCTCGGGTTCGATCCTCATGCCGCAAGAGGATTGCACCGGCGCCATGTCCGACGAAAGCACACGCCAGCGGCAGCGGATGGGGCGCGAGCCATCGCCGTCGTCGGCCGCCAGCCGCAGCACGTCGACGAATGTGGCAAAGGCCGACAGCGTAAAGCGCGGGGTCAGCAGAAAGCCGATCCGCAGTCGCGGCTGATTGGGCTCCGGCGTAGGGTCGTATTCTGGCATTGTCGCGATCCGTCCATGGTCGGCGTCGCGATCATGCCATGATTTCCGGGTTTATCCAGTGGCTGCGTAAATCAATCCTTGGTGGACAGAACCATGGTGGCGGTCGCCGCCTGTGCCGCATCCTCGGCGTCGTCGCCGGCCTCGACCAGTTCACGCGCCTCCTCTTCGTCCTCGTCCTCTAGCGCGGGCGGATCCTCGCCGGCCAGGAAATTGCCGAATTTCTGCAATCCGGGGATGTGTTCGGCCAGCACCCGAATTACCACCAGCAACGGCACCGCCACGATCATGCCGATTACGGACCACAGCCAAGCCCAAAGCGCGACCGTCAGAAAGACCACCACCGTGTTGAGTTGCAGGCGGCGCGAGACGAGATAGGGGGTGATCAACTGCCCTTCGACCGCAGACAGGCCAAGATAGGTCAGGCCCACCATCAGGGGGGTGAACAGGTCGTCAAAGACGAAGATGCCGACCAGTGTCGCGATGATGATGCCAGTCAGCGAGCCCAGATAGGGGATGAAGTTCAGCAAAAACGCCGCCAGTCCGAACAAGACCGGGCTGGGCATGCCCCAAGCCCACATCGCAAGGCCAAGGGCGACCCCAAGGCAGGCGTTGATCAGCGTGATGGCGCCCAGATAGGCGCCCAGGCTGTCCTCGATCTCGCGCAGGGCCAGATAGGCGGCACGCTTTTCCCGCATGGAATCGAAGCTCTGCACGATCTTGAGATAGAGCAGGTCGCCCGATGAGATCAGGAAGAACAGCAAAAACAACGTGAAGATGATCTGGCCGACAAAGGCCGGGCCAAGGTCCAGCACACTGGCCAGCGTGGAGGAAGGGGGCGTCGTGTTCACCTCGACCTGGATCTGCTGGTCGGGCGGCTGTGGTGTGCCCGGCGCGGGGATGGAACTGAGCGTGCCGGTCAGCGTCGCGTCCGGGGCCGTCTCGCCGGGCGGGGTGGCCGGTTCGGGCTCGGTGCTGCCCCCGCCGCTGCCGCTGGCGATTTCGTCGATCTTTTCGGCGGCGCGTTCCAAGCCGCGAAAGTTGCTGCGAATTTCCGTGAACCGCTGTTCAAAGCGTTCGGTGATCTGGGGCGCATTCTCGATCAGCCGATTGGCGGGGCCGGAGATGACAAAGCCGATCAGCACCACCGCCACCACGAGCCCCACCGTGACGATCGAGGCGGTGACGGCCGCACCCACCCCCAGCCGCTCCATCAGCCGGCGAAAGGGGATAAAGACGAAAAACAGCAGGATCGCCAGCGTCACCGGCATCAGGAAGCTGCGCGCCTGTGCGAAAAAGCTGAACAGCAGGATCAGAAAGATACCGATCACCGCCCAGTTGGCGACGCGGCCCATCCGCTTGTCGGCGGATGGTGCGGAAAAGGGAAACATGTGATTGCTGCGATCCTGTTCCGGCGGCATGCGTTTCCCCTCTCCTGCGGCGCGGAAGGGAACGCGAAGCCCGCGGCCGGGTTCCCGCCGCGGGCTGTTTCAGGATCGGAGGGGGCGATTACAGCGGATGGTCGCCCGAGGCGTCGATGACGCGGGTGGGCAGGCCCAGATCGCCCAGCAACTCAAGGAAGGGACGGGCGGGCAGGTCCTCGACATTGACCATCTTTTTCACGTCCCAAGTGCCGCGCGCGATCAGAATCGCCGCCGCAACCGGCGGCACGCCTGCGGTAAAGCTGATGCCCTGGCTGCCGACCTCGTTGAAGGCGTCCTTATGGTCGGCGACGTTGTAGATGAACACCTCGCCGGGCTTGCCGTCCAGCGTGCCCTTGACCAGATCGCCGATGCAGGTCTTGCCCTCGTAATCGGGCGCAAGGCTGGCGGGATCGGGCAGAACCGCCTTGACCACCTTCAGCGGCACGACTTCGAGCCCCTCGGCGGTCTTGACCGGCTGCTCCGAGAGCAGCCCGAGGTTCTTCAGCACGGTGAAGACGTTGATGTAATGTTCGCCGAAACCCATCCAGAAACGTACGTCGGCGTCCTTGTAGCGGGCCGAGAGGCTGTGCACCTCGTCATGGCCCGACAGATAGGCGGTGCGTTTGCCGACGACCGGCAGATCCCATTCGCGGCCGACCTCGAACATCTTGTTCTGGCGCCATTCGCCGCCCTGCCAGCTATAGACCGTGCCGGTGAATTCGCGGAAATTGATCTCGGGGTCGAAGTTCGTGGCGAACCAGCGGCCATGGCTGCCGGCGTTGATGTCCACGATGTCGATCGAGTCGATTTTGTCGAAATATTCGTCCTCGGCCAGCCGGGCATAGGCGTTGACCACGCCGGGATCGAAACCCGCGCCAAGAATGGCGGTGACGCCGGCATTCGCGCAATCCTCGCGGCGTTTCCATTCGTAGTTGTCATACCACGGCGGGGTTTCGCAGATCTTGGTTGGGTCTTCGTGGATCGCGGTGTCGATATAGGCCGCGCCGGTCTCGATACAGCCTTGCAGCACGGTCATGTTGACGAAGGCAGAGCCGACATTGATGACGATGCCCGCGTCGATCCGGCGGATCAGTTCGGCCACGGCCTTGCTGTCCATCGCGTCCAGCGGATGCGCGGTAAATTCGACCGAATGGCCCTTGTCACGAATGCTCGCGATGATCTTCTCGGCCTTGGAGGGGGTACGGCTGGCGATATGCAGCGTTCCGAATTCCTTGGCATTCTGCGCCACCTTATGCGCGACCACCTGGGCGACGCCACCAGCGCCGATGATGAGCACGTTCTTGGCCAATTCAGTCTCCTTTTCGGGGGCTAGGAAAGGGGATGGCTGCCGCCTGTTCACGACAGGCTGGCTTTGTAGTCGTCATAGGTGAACCGGCGAACCTCGCGGATCGTTCCGTCCTCGTCCCTGATCGCGATCGAGGGCATGGGGACGCCGTTGAACCAGTTCTTCTTGACCATGGTGTATCCACCGGCATCGGCGATGCTGATCCGGTCGCCGACCTTGAGCGGTTGCGCAAAGCGTCCCTCGCCGAAGATGTCGCCAGCCAGACAGGTCTTGCCCGCAATCTGATAGGGGTGCTCGCCCTCTTGCGGCAGTTTCGCCGTCTCGCGATAGATCAGCAGGTCAAGCATATGCGCCTCGATGCTGCTGTCGACGATGGCCACGTCCTTGCCGTGGTGGATGACATCCAGCACCGTGACCTCGAGCGAGGTGGATCTGGTGATGCTTGCCTCGCCGGGCTCCAGAAACACCTGCACGCCGAAACGTTCCGAAAACGCCCTGAGCCGGTCGGCAAGCCGGTCCAGCGGATAGTCGTCGCCGGTGAAATGGATGCCCCCGCCAAGGCTGACCCAGTCGAGCTTTTCCAGAAAGCCGCCGAACTCGGCCTCGATCCGCGAAAGCTGCGCGTCGAACAGGTCGAAATCCGCATTTTCGCAATTGTAATGGATCATCACGCCGTTGATGCGGTCCAGCGCAGCCTCCAGCCGGTTCAGGTCCCATTCACCAAGGCGCGAAAACGGGCGGGCAGGGTCGGCCAGATCAAAGCCGCTGGTCGAAAAGCGCGGGTTCAGCCGCAGGCCCATGGCAATGCCTTGTGCGGCTGCCTTGGCGCCGAAACGGTCGAGCTGACCCAGCGAGTTGAAGATGATCTTGTCGGCGTAACCCAGCGCCTCGTCGATCTCGTGATCGGCCCAGGCGACCGAATAGGCATGGGTTTCCTTGCCGAATTCCTCGTGGCCCAGACGCAGTTCGAACAGGCTGGACGAGGTGGTGCCGTCCATGAACTCGCGCATGAAGTCAAAGGCCGACCAGGTGGCAAAGCATTTCAGCGCCAAAAGGCATTTCGCGCCTGAGCGTTCGCGCAGATACCGAATCCGCTCCATATTCGCGCGCAGCCGGGCGAAGTCGATCAGGTAGTAGGGCGTCTGCAGATCGGACATGGCGCGGCTCCCCGGGTCTTGCGACCGTGAAAACTGAAAACGAAAGGCTCATTTAGGGTCATGCGCCGCATTTCGCAAGAAAGCGTGACGGGGGCATGACGGCCGGGTGCGAATGGGCCCTAGATGCGCAATTGCACCGGCTGGCCGGATCGCACCGATTCGTCGGCGGCAAGGCAGACGGCCAAGGATGAGACCGCATCGCGCATGTGGCGGTCCAGATCCATGTCCTCGGCGATGGCGCGGGCCATGAAGGCGGCTTCGGTATCGCAAAGCTCCTGATGGCCGGGTTCGCCCTGCATCGAGATGTCCTGATCGCCCTCTCCGACCCGGTGCAGGCGCAGGGTCGCGGTGCGGGTATGGGTGTCGATATCGTCCGAGCGCGCGTCATGCGGCATGCGGATGCTGACGGCGCCGCGGGGGCTGACCACATCCTTCACGAAAAAGGCGGTGTCCGACATCATTGGGCCCCAGCCCGCCTCGTACCAGCCCAGCGAGCCATCCTGAAACAGCACCTGAAAATGGCCGTAGTTGTACATGTCCGCCGCGATCTCGTCGGAAAGGCGCAGGCCCATGCCGCGCACCTCGACCGGGGGCGCATCGGTGATCTGGCACATGACATCGACATAATGCACGCCGCAGTCGACGATGGGCGGGGTGGTGCGCATCAACGCCTTGTGGACCTGCCACGTCGGGCCGGAGCTTTGCTGGTTCAGGTTCAGCCGGAAGACATAGGGGCCGCCAAGCGCCCGCGCCTCGGCAATCAGGCGCTGCCAACTGGGGTGGTGGCGCAGGATATAGCCGATGACCAGCTTGCGGCCGGTCTCATGCGCGCATTCGACAAGGCGGCGGGCGTCCTCGACCGTGGTGGCCAGCGGCTTTTCCACGAAGACATGCGCGCCCGCCCGCAGGGCGGCAAGGGAATATTCCGCGTGGCTGTCCGAATATGTGGCGATGACCGCGACATCCGGGCGCAGGCGTTGAAGCGCCTCGTGAAAATCCTGGCTTTGCGGAATCGCGGCGAGTTCCGCCGGCAGATCGACCGGGCTGCGATTGACAAGGCCGACGATCTTGGCCCCGGGTTGTTTCAGCCATGCAAGCGCGTGGCTGCGTCCCATGTTCCCCAGTCCGGCGATCAATACCCGCATGGCTCAGTCATCCACGATCGAAAGGATTTTGGGTAGCGCGGGGCAGGGAAGCAACTGGTTCGTCGCCACATCCGCCAAGGTATGATTGTGCAGGAACACATAGACATGCGCCGAAAGCCCCTCCCACAAGCGATTGGAGAGTGTTTGCGCGCGCGACCCGGACACTCCGCCCGAGGCGCCGGCGCCGATATGGAGCGCGCTGACGGTTTCGTCCACGGCCTCCAGCACATCGGCGATGCGGATCGTCTCGGGCGCTTTGGCCAGACGGTAGCCGCCCCCGGGACCGCGCACGGAATCGACAAGCCCGGCGCGGCGCAGCCGCACGAAAAGCTGCTCCAGATAGGGCAGCGAGATATCCTGCCGTTTCGAGATCTCGGCCAGCGAGGTCAGTTCGTCGCCCTTGGCGATGGCCAGATCGACCAGCGCCACCATTGCGTAACGTCCCTTGGTAGACAGTTTCATCTTGCCTCTCCTCCCGTCGCAAACCATTGACGATATGCGCGTCAGGGGCTAATTCCCCCGGCGCCGTCCTTGAATGCGTCTTGCCTATGTCGGGCGCGCTTCCCAGATTGACGATCTAGAGCCGCACCGCCACAGGGTCAAGGAACCCGAGTTTCAAAGGAAGCCCATGCCCGAACTGATTTTCCCCGGTCCCGAAGGTCGTCTGGAAGGGCGCTATCACGCGCAAGCCGCGCCCGATGCCCCCATCGCCATCATTCTGCACCCGCATCCGCAATATGGCGGGACGATGAACAACCGGGTGGTTTACAACCTGCATTACGCATTCCACCGCATGGGTTTCACCGTCATGCGGTTCAATTTCCGCGGCGTCGGCCGCAGCCAGGGCGAATTCGACCAAGGCATCGGCGAGTTGTCGGACGCTGCCTCGGCGCTGGATTACTTGCAGGCGATGAACCCCAACTCCAAGCATTGCTGGGTTGCGGGCTTCAGCTTTGGTGCCTGGATCGGCATGCAACTGCTGATGCGCCGGCCCGAGATCACCGGCTTTATCTCGGTCGCGCCGCCGGCGAACATGTATGATTTTTCCTTCCTTGCGCCTTGCCCGTCCTCGGGGCTGATCATCAACGGCACCGCCGACCGGGTGGCGCCGCCCAAGGACACCCATACTCTGGTGGCGAAACTGCGCGAGCAGAAAGGCATCACCATCACCCATGAGGAGGTCGAGGGCGCGGACCATTTTTTCCGCGACGACGAGGTCCACATGAAGCCGATGATCGACACGGTGCAGACCTATGTGCGCCGCCGTTTGACCGAAACCACGCGATGAGACAGGGGGCCGGCACGACCGGCCCTGTCTTTTCCATTGCTGCCGACCTGTCCGCCATGACCGACCTGACCCTGCGCTTTGCCTTTCTGACCGAAGCCGACCGGCTGAAGTCCGTCGATCGCGCGAATATGCTGATGGATCTGTCGCGGCCTGAAAACAGCGCCGAGCATAGCTGGCACGTCGCGCTTTATGGGCTGGTCTTCGGCGCTTCGGACCGGGCCATCGCCATGCTGCTGCTGCATGATCTGGTCGAGATCGATTGCGGCGATCACCCGATCCATCTGACCCATGACGCCGGCGCCGTGCAAGCCGCCGAAGAGGCCGCCGCGCGCCGGCTTTTCGCCATGCTGCCGGGGGGCGAGGCGTTGTTCGCGCTGTGGCGCGAGTTCGAGGCGGGCGAAAGCGCAGACGCCCGCATGGCCAAGCGCATGGACCATATCCAGCCGCTGTTTCAGGTGCTTTGTGCCCCCGCGCCTCTGTCCGAACACGTGGGGATCGTGCGCAACAACATGACGGCGGGCCGTGCGCAACGGTTGTGGCAGGAATGGCCCGAGGCGATGCAGGCGGCCCAGGCCTTGCTGGATGGGCGCGCGCCACAGGGCGAGTTTGCGTCGTATCTGGCCTTTCTGGCCGAGGCCGACCGGCTGAAATCCGTGCTGCGCGCCAGCTTTCTGTGCGACTTGTCGCGGCGCGAGAACAGCGCCGAGCATAGCTGGCATCTGGCGCTTTACGCGCTGGTCATGGCGCCGCACTCCGGGTCGCAGGTGGATATCGGCCGGGTGATCCGCATGCTGATCCTGCATGATCTGGTCGAAATCGACACGGGCGATGTGCCGATCCATGCCGCGAACGGACAGACCCATCACGGCGCGGCGCAAATGGCTGCCGAAATGGCCGCGGCCGAGCGGATTTTCGGGCTGCTGCCGCAGCCGCTGGGGGCAGAGCTGCGCGCGCTGTGGACCGAGTTCGAGGCGAACGAGACCGCAGACGCGGTATTCGCCAAATCGCTGGACCGGGCGCAGCCGGTGATGCAGAACATCGCCTCGGGCGGCGGCACCTGGGCGGAATATCAGGTGACCTACGAGCAATTGGTCGAGCGGGTCGGCGTGCGCATCGAACGTGGCGCGCCCATGCTGTGGTCCTGGCTCAGCGCAAGCGCGCAGATTTATTTCCGCAGGTAGATTGCAGGCAGTGGCGAGGGTTTGCGGCATTCTGTATGCAATCGCATACCGGGCTTTTCTTTTGCGGCGAATGCAGCTATAGCGCGGCCGAGCCGAATCCTAATCCGAAGGGACCACCCATGTCGAAGATCAAGGTAGAGAACCCCGTCGTCGAGCTAGACGGCGACGAGATGACCCGGATCATCTGGGACTTCATCAAGCAAAAGCTGATCCTTCCCTATCTGGATATCGACCTGAAATACTATGATCTGGGCATCGAGGAGCGCGACGCCACCTCGGACCAGATCACCATCGACGCGGCCGAGGCGATCAAGAAATACGGCGTCGGCGTGAAATGCGCGACCATCACCCCGGACGAGGCGCGGGTCGAGGAATTCGGCCTGAAGAAGATGTGGAAGTCGCCCAACGGCACCATCCGCAACATCCTGGGCGGCGTGATCTTTCGCGAGCCGATCATCTGCAAGAACGTGCCGCGTCTGGTCCCCGGCTGGACCCAGCCCATCGTCGTCGGCCGTCATGCATTTGGCGATCAGTACAAAGCCACCGATTTCCGCTTTCCGGGCAAGGGCACGCTGACCATCAAGTTCGTCGGCGAGGATGGCGAGACCATCGAGCACGAGATCTATCAGTCCCCCGGCGCCGGCGTCGCCATGGCGATGTACAACCTCGACCAGTCGATCATCGACTTCGCCCGCGCTTCGATGAACTATGGCCTGAACCGCGGCTATCCGGTTTACCTCTCGACCAAGAACACCATCCTGAAGGCCTATGACGGCCGCTTCAAGGACCTGTTCCAGAAGGTCTACGAGGAAGAGTTCGAGGCCGAGTTCAAGAAAAAGGGCATCCATTATGAGCATCGCCTGATCGATGACATGGTCGCTTCGTCGATGAAATGGTCGGGCGGCTATGTCTGGGCCTGCAAGAACTATGACGGCGACGTGCAGTCGGATACCGTCGCGCAGGGCTTCGGTTCGCTGGGGCTGATGACCTCGGTCCTGATGACGCCGGACGGGAAGATCGTCGAATCGGAAGCCGCCCATGGCACCGTGACGCGGCATTACCGCGAGCATCAGAAGGGCAACCAGACCTCGACCAACTCGATCGCGTCGATCTTTGCCTGGACGGGCGGGCTCAAGCACCGCGCCAAGCTGGACGATAACGCGGCACTGCTGAACTTTGTCCAGACGCTGGAGAAGGTCACGGTGCAGGCGGTCGAGGACGGCTATATGACCAAGGACCTGGCGCTGCTGGTGGGCCCGGACCAGAAATGGCTGACCACCATGGGCTATCTGGAAAAGGTCGACGAATATCTGAACAAGGCGCTGGCGGGCTGATCTGCCGTGTATTGTCAGAGGGAAGATTGGGAAGGGCCGGGGGAAACCTCGGTCCTTTCTGCTTATGGCGTGGTTTTTGGGTATTTGGGCAACGAAGAAGCTGGAAGGTTGTGTCGGGAGTCGTTGGTGCGGCTTTACGATCCGGTGTTTGTCGCGCGTTTTTGAGAGTCAGGAAGTGGCGGGACTGCGCAAAGCCGCTTAACAGTCGCGCCCGCTTGCAGTATGGGAGGCGCGAGGCATTATCCCGGAGGCCCGCCATGAAAGCTGCCGTCATTACCTTTCCCGGATCGAATTGCGACCGCGACTTGGCCGTTGCGCTGGAGCAGGCGGGGGCCGAGGTCGCGCGGATCTGGCACAAGGACGACGCGTTGCCTGCCGGCACGGATCTGGTCGCGGTGCCGGGCGGGTTTTCCTTTGGCGATTATCTGCGCTGCGGTGCCATTGCCGCGCATTCACCCATCGCCGGCGCGATCAGGGCTCATGCCGGCCGGGGCGGGTATGTTCTGGGCATTTGCAATGGGTTTCAGGTGCTTACCGAGCTGAACCTGTTGCCGGGCGCCTTGATGCGCAATGCCGGCTTGCGCTTTGTCTGTCGCGAGGCGGTGCTGAAGGTCGCGACCTCGGCCAGTCCCTTTACCTCGGCCTATGCCGCTGGCGAAGAGATTTGCGTGCCGGTCGCGCATCATGATGGCAATTACCAGATCGACGCCGAGGGGATGGCGGCGCTGAAGGATCAGGACCGCGTCGCCTTTACCTATGCGCCGGGAATCAACGGCTCGGTCGAGGATATCGCCGGGGTGCTGTCTGAAAACCGCCGGGTGCTGGGCATGATGCCCCACCCCGAGCGTGCCGCCGATCCGGCGCATGGCGGCACGGATGGCGCGAGGCTTTTTGCTTCGTTGATGCAGGAGCTTGTCGCGGCCTGACTTGAGCGGCACTCTTTCGCGCACTAGACTGCATGGACCCTTGTAGGGGGCGGTGCCGGAGGCTCATGCGAGAGGAAGACAATTCCACCGGGTTCCCGGAAGGCAGAACGGGCCTGACCAGCCGTTGGGGCCTGCGCGGCGTGATCGCCGTGTTGCTGATCGTAGCCGCAGGCACGATCTGGTTTACCAATGCCTGGCTGACGGCGCGGTTTTCTGAAACCACGCGCATGCGCACCGAGCTGCGCGCGGCGCTTTATACTGGCAACCTGTTGTCGGAATTGCAGCGCACCTCGGTGGTGCCGCTGCTGCTGGCGCGTGACCCGGCGCTGATTTCGGCGCTGTCGGGGAATGATTTTTCGGGCACCTCGGCGCGGCTGATTTCGGCCCAGAAGGAAATCGCGGCAGCTTCGATCAAGCTCTTGGATGCCTCGGGCCGGGTTGTCGGCTCGACGGATCGCAACCTGATCGGCACGAATTATGTGCAAGAGCCGTTTTTCGTCGAGGCGCTGCGCTCGAAGGATACGGTATTTACCGTCTCTTCTTCGCCGCAAGGGGCTTACGAGTTCACCTATTCCCGCACCGTCGTCTCGGACGGGCGCACGCTGGGCGTGGTGGTGGTGGGCGCCGACCTGTCGCGGTTGGTGCGGTCCTGGGCGGGCATATCGGATGCCATCGCAGTGACGGACAGTTCGGGCCAGATCATCCTGTCGACCGAGCCCCGCTGGCGCGGGCTGACCCTGCCCGAGGCGCTGGCGGTCCGCTCTGCCCCCTCGGCCATTGCGAGGGCTTTTCAGGTCACGGCGGACTGGGCCGCGACTCCGGCCGATGCCTATGTTCAGGGCCGGGCCGTGATGCAGTCGGAAACGCGCATTCCCTTCCGCGGCTGGAAGATGATCGCCTTCACCACCTACGAATCGGTGCGCGAACGGGTCAATGCCGTGCTGGCCATGGTCATCATGGGCTTTGCCATTCTGCTGGCGGCGGTGTTTTACTTGCTGTCGCGTAAGGCGCGGGTGGAATCGGCGGCCTATATGCGCGAATCGGCCGATCTGCGGGCGCTGAACCAGCGCCTGACCCGTGAGATCGCCGAGCGCGAACGTGTGCAGAAGGAATTGCGCGTGGCCGAGCAGACGGTGCAGCAGTCCAGCAAGCTTGCCGCCTTGGGCGAGATGTCGGCCGGCGTCAGCCACGAACTGAACCAGCCGCTGGCCGCGATGAAGACCTATCTGGCCGGGGCGCGGCTTTTGCTGCAGCGCGGCCGGGACGAGGAGGCGCTGTCCAGCTTTCAGCGCATCGACGATCTGGTCGAGCGGATGGGCGCAATCACCCGGCAGCTCAAATCCTATGCCCGCAAGGGCGGCGAGGCATTCGAGCCGGTCGATCTGCGCGCCGCGCTGTCGAGCGCGCTGGTGATGATGGAGCCGCAATTGCGGTCGCGCACCATCCGGTTGCAACGGAATATCCCCCGATATCCGGTCATGGTCTACTGCGACCGCATCCGGCTGGAACAGATCATCATCAACCTGCTGCGCAACGCGGTCGATGCGATCAAGGGGGTCCGCGACCCGGCCATCGAGATCACCGTCAGCTCTGGCTCTCACGCATTCTTGTCCGTGCGGGACAACGGTCCGGGTGTATCCGATCTTGAAAATCTGTTTGAACCCTTCTTCACCACGAAGAAGCCCGGAGAGGGGACCGGCTTGGGGCTGGCCATCTCTTCCGGGATCGCGGCCGATTTCGGCGGGCGCCTGACAGCCCATAACGCCTCGGACCAAGGGGGCAAGGGCGCAGTATTCGAACTTGAGCTACCGCTGTATGATCCCCGTTTCAAGACGGGGACGCGGTTGGCGGCGGAATGATGAAAAGAGGTAAAGGCCCATGAGCCGGACTTTGAAGATAGCCGTCGTGGACGACGAACCGGATATGCGCGAATCGATCAGCCAATGGTTGGCGCTTTCAGGGTTCGAAGCAGAAACCTTCGCCACCGCCGAAGACGCGCTGAAAGAGATCGGCGCCGATTGGCCGGGGGTGGTGATTTCCGATATGCGCATGCCGGGCATGGACGGGATGGCTTTCCTCAAGCGGCTGATGGGCATCGATTCGGGCCTGCCGGTCATCATGATCACCGGTCACGGCGATGTGCCGATGGCGGTCGAGGCCATGCGCATCGGCGCCATGGATTTCATGGAAAAGCCCTTTAACCCCGAACGGCTGACCGAGCTGGTCAAAAAGGCCACGCAGGCCCGTCGTATGACCCTGGACAACCGTGCCCTGCGCCGCGACCTGAGCGAAGGGCAGCAGGTGATGTCCAAGCTGATCGGCACCAGCCCGGTCATGGACCGGCTGCGCGAGGACATTCTGGATCTTGGTCAGGCCGACGGCCATGTGCTGATCGACGGCGAAACCGGCACCGGCAAGACATTGGTGGCGCATGCGCTGCATGCGGTGGGACCGCGCGCCTCGAAGAAGTTCGTGCCGATCTCTTGCGCCGCCTATAACGACGAGATCCTGTCGGGCAAAATGTTCGGCCCGGTGGAAAACGGGCTGCCGGCCGTCGAGGAGGCCCGGGGCGGCACGCTGTGCCTGGAGGATATCGAGGCGCTGTCCGATCCGCTTCAGGCGCGGCTTCTGGCCTTTATCGCCGAGCAGGGCAGCCCGGCCGAGACCCGGATCATCGCCATTTCCAATGCCCGGGGCGAAGGCCGTCGCGCCGAGGATTCGCTGCGCCCCGACCTGTTCTATCGCCTGACTGCGCTGAAGATCACCCTGCCGCCGCTGCGGTCGCGCGGCGAGGATATCCTGACGCTGTTCACCCGTATGACCGAGCAATTCGCCGAGGAATACGGCTGTGAGCCGCCTCAGGTGACGGCGCAGGAGGCGGCGCAGCTCTTGCAGGCGCCCTGGCCGGGCAATGTCCGCCAGCTTATCAACGTGGCCGAGCGCGCAGTGTTGCAGAACCGCCGCGGCTCAGGCTCGATCGCCTCGCTGTTGATGGCGGATGGCGAGGATACGCAAGAGGCAACGACGACCGAGGGCAAACCGCTCAAGGAATATGTCGAAAGCTTTGAAAAGATGCTGATCGACAATACCATGCGCCGGCACAAGGGCAGCATCGCCGCTGTGATGGACGAGTTGTGCCTGCCGCGTCGGACGCTGAATGAAAAGATGGCGAAATACGGGCTCAGCCGCGGCGATTACCTGTAATCAGCTACCAAGGCTGCAGAGCGCCCGGATCGGCAAATCGCGGCCTTCTTCGAAAATTCGATTGTAACGGCGCGCCCTTCCCCGCTATCTTGCCCATGTAGGGTGGGCGCCACAACTTATGGTTGCTCGACCTCGCCAGTTTCGCAGCGCGCCAGCCAGCCGCGACACCTGAAAAGTGCCGGTGGTGCTACGCGCGGAAAATCTTGCCTATGCCCCTTTTGGGGCCTCTGGGCATTTGTGATCGCCGCCCGGACCGTAAAAGCGGGTTGGGCCAAGAAAGGTAAACAGACGCGATGGATCGCGCAGTGCAGCTTGATCGGCAACGGAGGCAGGGCTTTTCCCTGACCGCCGCGATTGCTGTTGGCGGTGCGGCTTTCGTTGTCCCCTCATGTGGCCGCCGAACTTTCCCCCCGCCTGTGCGCGGGCCGGTTCTGCGGCCCGAAAGACGGAAAAATGTCAAAGAAAATGCTGATCGACGCCACGCATTCCGAGGAAACTCGGGTTGTCGTGGTCGATGGAACCAAAGTCGAAGAATTTGATTTCGAGACGGTCAACAAGCGGCAGCTTGCTGGCAACATCTATCTGGCCAAGGTAACGCGGGTCGAACCCTCGCTGCAGGCCGCTTTCGTGGATTATGGCGGGAACCGCCACGGATTCCTGGCCTTCGCCGAGATCCACCCCGATTATTATCAGATCCCCGCCGCCGACCGTAAGGCGCTGCTGGAGGAGGAACGCCAGGCCGCCGTGGCCGAGGCCGATGAGGGTGACAAGGCCAGGCGCAACTCGCGCCGCCGCCGGCCCGCCAAGGCTGCAGCCGCCGACAACGGCGATGCGGTTCTGGCCTCGGACGAGATCGCGGGCATGACCGTGGTCGACCTTTCCGAGGGCGAAGCCGCGCCGCTGGAAGGTCTGACCGTCGAAGCGGCCGATAATACCAGCACTCCGGAAAACGAAGCCGAGGAGCCGACCGGCGAAGACAGTGCCGAGGATGACGGTATCGAATCCGTCGCCGAGGAGGATGTGGCCGAAGAAATCTCGGCCCCCAAGAAGCATCGCGCCCGCCGCTACAAGATCCAGGAAGTGATCAAGGTCCGGCAGATCATGCTGGTTCAGGTCGTCAAGGAAGAACGCGGCAACAAGGGCGCCGCGCTGACCACCTATCTGTCACTTGCCGGCCGCTATTGCGTATTGATGCCGAATACGGCGCGCGGCGGCGGCATCAGCCGCAAGATCACCAATATCGCCGACCGCAAGAAGTTGAAGGAAATCGCCAGCGAGCTGGAGGTGCCGGAAGGCGCCGGGCTGATCATCCGCACCGCCGGCAGCCAGCGCACCCGCACGGAAATCCGCCGCGACTATGAATACCTGATGCGGCTTTGGGAACAGATCCGCGAACTGACCTTCCGTTCAGTGGCGCCTGCGCCGATCTATGAGGAAGGCGATCTGATCAAGCGCACGATCCGCGACCTCTACAGCAAAGAGATCGACGAGGTTCTGGTCGAAGGCGAGCGTGGCTATCGCACGGCCAAGGACTTCATGAAGATGATCATGCCGTCCCACGCCAAGAACGTGAAGCATTACACCGATCCGATGCCGCTTTACGGGCGCTATCAGGTCGAAAGCTATCTTGCGGGCATGTTCAACCCGGTCGTGCAGTTGAAATCGGGCGGCTATATCGTCATCGGCGTGACCGAGGCGCTGGTGGCCATCGACGTGAACTCGGGTCGGGCGACGAAAGAGGGCTCGATCGAGGAAACCGCGCTCAAGACTAACCTGGAAGCTGCCGAAGAGATCGCACGTCAGTTGCGGCTGCGCGACTTGGCCGGGCTGATCGTCATCGACTTTATCGACATGGAAGAGCGCAAGAACAACGCCTCGGTCGAGAAACGCTTCAAGGAGAAGCTCAAGACGGATCGGGCGCGGATTCAGGTCGGCCGTATCTCGGGCTTCGGTCTGCTGGAAATGTCGCGTCAGCGTCTGCGGCCGGGCATGCTGGAATCCACCACGCAGCCCTGCGCGCATTGCCATGGCACCGGGCTTATCCGCTCGGACGACAGCCTTGCGCTGACCATCCTGCGCGCCATCGAGGAAGAGGGCACCCGCAAGCGTTCACGCGAAGTGCTGGTCAAGGCGCCGGTTGCGGTGGCCAACTTCCTGATGAACGCCAAGCGCGAACATATCGCCAATATCGAGGCCCGTTATGGTCTGTCGGTGCGGGTCGAGGCCGATCCGGCGCTGATCTCGCCCGATTACGCCATTGAGAAATTCAAGACCGCCACCCGCAACGTGCCCGAGGTGACGGCGCCGGTGGTTTCGGTCGATGCCAGGCTGATGGCGCAGATCGACGATGAGGAGCCGGCTGAAGACGAGGCCGAAGAGACCGTCGAAGCCGCCGAGATCGTTGAGGCGGTGGAGGCTGAGCGCGCCGAGGACAGCCGTGCCGAGAACGGCGAGGGCGAAGCCGGCAAGCGCCGCCGTCGCCGTCGTCGTCGTCGGGGCGGCAAGAACGGCGAAGGCGAAGCACATCACGGCGAGGATGATGCCGAGGACGCGGCGTCGGAAGCCGAGGAAGTTGGGCAGCCGGCTGAAGCCGAAGCGGCAGTTCCGGCTGCGGTCGAGGTCGAAAGCGCGCCCAAACCCGCCGCTGAAGAGGCTGCCGAAGAGGTCGCCAAGCCCCGCCGCCGCACCCGCACGCGTCGGCGCAAGGCGGATGAGCCTGCAGATGAGGCGGCCGCAGCCGGAGGCGATGCCGTTGCCCAGCCGGGCGAGCCGGTCGAACCTGTCGCGGACGAGATCGCCGAAGCTGTGGCGGTTGACGATCAGCCTGCCGCTCAGCAACCCGCACCGACCGAAGTGGTGGTAGCCGAGCAACCCGCTGAGGCGCCCGAGCCGGCCGTCGAGCCTGTGCCGGAAGCCGCCGAGCCCGCCGTGGCAGAGGCGGCGCAGACTGCGGAGCAGGCCGAGGCTGCAGTCCCCGAAGCTTCCGCCGACGAAAACGCGGGTGCTGAGGTAGCGGCCGCTGCTTCTGAACCGGCCGAGGTCGAGGCAGTATCGGTGCCCGAACCCGCGCCCGAGCCGGCCTTGGCCGAGGAAACTTCGCGTCCCAAACGCCGGGGCTGGTGGTCCGTAGGCTGATCTGTCGCAGCCACACCACAAAAGAGTGACGGGCGCGGGGCTTTCCCGCGCCCTTTCCTTGCGCCAAGGTGCCGGACATGTTGGGAATCGAACTTGTAGATGCCGCGTTCCTGCCTGCCGCAATGGTTGCGTTGCTGGCCGGAATCCTGTCCTTTCTTTCGCCCTGCGTGTTGCCGATCGTGCCGCCCTATCTGGCCTATATGACCGGGGTCGGGGTTGGCGGCCTGAAATCGGGCGAGCGCAGCGCGGTAGTCCCGGCGCTGTTCTTCGTCATGGGGCTGTCTACGGTCTTTTTGCTGATGGGCATGGCTGCCTCGGCCTTTGGGCGGGTGTTCCTGCAGTGGCAGGACGTTCTGGCACGGGGCGCCGGGGCGGTGGTGATCGTGCTGGGCCTGCATTTCCTGCATATCATCCGCATCCCCATTCTGGATGCGGAAGCAAGGATCGATACGCAAGAGCGCGGCGGCAGCGCCGTCGGGGCCTATGTTCTGGGTCTTGCCTTTGCCTTCGGCTGGACGCCCTGCATCGGACCGCAGCTTGGCATGATCCTGTCTTTGGCCGCGACAGGCGGGGCGATGGGCAAGGGCACGGCTTTGCTGGCTGTCTATGCGCTGGGGCTGGGCATTCCGTTCCTGCTGTCAGCCATATTCATCAATCGCGCCATCGGCCTGATGAACCGTATCAAACCGCATCTGAAGCTGATCGAGCGCATCATGGGTGTGCTATTGGTCGTCGTCGGCGTGGCGCTGCTGACCGGGGCCTTTCCTGTCTTTGCCTATTGGTTGCTGGAAACCTTTCCCTGGCTTGCCGCGCTGGGTTAGTCCCAGTTCGGCGGGCGTTTTTCCAGAAAGGCCTGAATGCCCTCGGCCGTTTCGGGCAAAAGCAGGTTCTCGCAAATCACCGCGCCTGCGGTCTCATAAGCCTCGGCAAGACTTAGGTTGCGTTGGGCATGGAAGGCACGCTTGCCCATGCGGACGGCAGCGGGCAGCTTGCCGGCCACAAGTTGGGCCAGCGCCATGGTTTCGGTTTCCAGCGCATCGGGTGGGACGGTGCGGTTGACCAGACCCAGCTCCCGTGCCCGGGCGGCGTCCATGAAATCGCCGGTCACCAGCAGTTCAAAGGCCGAACGCGGCGCAATGGCCCGGGTCAGCGCCACCATTGGTGTCGAGCAGAACAGGCCGATATTCACCCCGTTCACGCCAAAGCGCGCGCCCTCGGCCGCCACGGCCATGTCGCAGCTTGCGACCAGTTGGCAACCGGCGGCGGTGGCGATGCCCTGCACTTCGGCGATGACCGGCTGGGGCAGGGCGGGCAGTTTTTGCATCATCATCGCACAACGCGAGAACAGCCGCGCATAGGCGGCGCGGCCACCATCTTCGTCGTTGCGGGCACCCTGCATCTCGCGAAGGTCATGACCGGCGCAGAACGCCTTGCCGCGTGCTGCCAGCACGACGACGCGGACGGCTTCGTCGCCAGCAATCTCGTCCAGCGCATCGGAAAGCGCGTCGATCATCGCGGTCGAGAGCGCATTGTAGTTCATCGGGCTGTTCAGGATCAGCCGGGTTACATGGCCGTCATCCTGACGCAGCACCAACGGTTCG
>NZ_CP070371.1:1177500-1435000 GCF_016919705.1 Paracoccus methylovorus | reverse complement strand
TGGTCTATCTAGCAAGCTTAAGCCGTTAGGTGTAGGCGCAGCGAAAGCGAGTCTTAAATGGGCGACTTAGTTAGATGGATCAGACCCGAAACCAGATGATCTAGGCATGAGCAGGCTGAAGGTTAGGTAACACTAACTGGAGGGCCGAACCCACACCTGTTGAAAAAGGTCGGGATGACTTGTGCCTAGGGGTGAAAGGCCAATCAAATCTGGAGATAGCTGGTTCTCCGCGAAAGCTATTTAGGTAGCGCCTCGGACGAATGCCCACGGGGGTAGAGCACTGCATGGATGATGGGGGCCCACAGCCTTACTGAGTCTAAGCAAACTCCGAATACCGTGGAGCAATATCCGGGAGACACACGGCGGGTGCTAACGTCCGTCGTGGAGAGGGAAACAACCCTGACCAACAGCTAAGGCCCCCAATTCGTGGCTAAGTGGGAAAGCATGTGAGACTTCCAAAACAACCAGGAGGTTGGCTTAGAAGCAGCCATCCTTTAAAGATAGCGTAACAGCTCACTGGTCTAGTCAAGAGGTCTTGCGGCGAAGATGTAACGGGGCTCAAGCCACGAGCCGAAGCTTTGGGTGTGCATTTATGCACGCGGTAGCGGAGCGTTCCGTGATATAAGCTCTTGCCTCTTCTATCCCTCGGGATAGCGGAGGCGCGAGCTTTACTGTGAAGCCGGGCCGTAAGGCATCCGGTGGAGTGATCGGAAGCGAGAATGTTGACATGAGTAGCGACAAACAGGGTGAGAGACCCTGTCGCCGAAAGTCCAAGGGTTCCTGCTTAAAGCTAATCTGAGCAGGGTAAGCCGGCCCCTAAGGCGAGGCCGAAAGGCGTAGTCGATGGGAACCAGGTTAATATTCCTGGGCCAGGAGATGGTGACGGATCGCAGAGGTAGTTCTTCCTTATCGGATTGGAAGGGCTGCTGAGTGGTTCCTGGAAATAGCCCTCCATGAGACCGTACCCTAAACCGACACAGGTGGACTGGTAGAGAATACCAAGGCGCTTGAGAGAACCACATTTAAGGAACTCGGCAAAATACCTCCGTAAGTTCGCGAGAAGGAGGCCCCGTTGGCAGGCAACTGTTGGCGGGGGGCACAAACCAGGGGGTGGCGACTGTTTACTAAAAACACAGGGCTCTGCGAAGCCGTAAGGCGACGTATAGGGTCTGACGCCTGCCCGGTGCCGGAAGGTTAAAAGGAGAGGTGCAAGCCTTGAATTGAAGCCCCGGTAAACGGCGGCCGTAACTATAACGGTCCTAAGGTAGCGAAATTCCTTGTCGGGTAAGTTCCGACCTGCACGAATGGCGTAACGACTTCCCCGCTGTCTCAAATGTGGACTCAGCGAAATTGAATTGTCTGTGAAGATGCAGACTTCCCGCGGTTAGACGGAAAGACCCCATGCACCTTTACTATAGCTTCGCACTGGCATCAGGATTGCGATGTGCAGGATAGGTGGTAGGCATTGAAGCGGAGACGCCAGTTTCCGTGGAGCCATCCTTGAGATACCACCCTTCGCACTCTTGATGTCTAACCGCGGCCCGTTATCCGGGTCCGGGACCCTGCGTGGTGGGTAGTTTGACTGGGGCGGTCGCCTCCCAAAGAGTAACGGAGGCGCGCGAAGGTTGGCTCAGAGCGGTCGGAAATCGCTCGTCGAGTGCAATGGCAGAAGCCAGCCTGACTGCAAGACTGACAAGTCGAGCAGAGACGAAAGTCGGCCATAGTGATCCGGTGGTCCCGAGTGGAAGGGCCATCGCTCAACGGATAAAAGGTACGCTGGGGATAACAGGCTGATGATGCCCAAGAGTCCATATCGACGGCATCGTTTGGCACCTCGATGTCGGCTCATCTCATCCTGGGGCTGGAGCAGGTCCCAAGGGTATGGCTGTTCGCCATTTAAAGAGGTACGTGAGCTGGGTTTAGAACGTCGTGAGACAGTTCGGTCCCTATCTGCCGTGGGTGTAGGATACTTGAGAGGAGTTGCCCCTAGTACGAGAGGACCGGGGTGAACGTTCCACTGGTGGACCTGTTGTGGCGCCAGCCGCAGTGCAGGGTAGCTATGAACGGACAGGATAAACGCTGAAGGCATCTAAGCGTGAAGCCCCCCTCAAAACAAGGTATCCCTTGAGAGCCGTGGAAGACCACCACGTCGATAGGCCAGAGGTGTAAGCGCAGCAATGCGTTCAGCTGACTGGTACTAATGGCTCGATAGGCTTGATTTGATCCGGAAGAAGACAGACCAGACGCTTGCAGATGCAAGCAAATGTCTCGCTTCCAAAAGCATCCTTGGACAACCATTCCCTCGGGAAACGCCGATTATCGCTTCTTTTCTGGTCTGGTGGCTTTAGCACGAGCAAAACACCCGATCCCATCCCGAACTCGGCAGTTAAGTGCCGTCGCGCCAATGGTACTGCGTCAAAAGACGTGGGAGAGTAGGTCACCGCCAGACCTGAAAAGACGCGATGATATCTCTCAAAACGATGAAAAACGGCGCGGGGTAGAGCAGCCCGGTAGCTCGTCAGGCTCATAACCTGAAGGCCGCAGGTTCAAATCCTGCCCCCGCAACCAAGAAATGCAAGCAATATCAAGCGCTTAAGCCTCCCTTGGGAGGCTTTTTGCATTCGCGCTCCAGCCGCTCCGGAATCACACCGGAAGCAACCGGGAGCGAACAACAGCGAAAAATCGGCGGGATCACAAATCCGTGCGGGGCTGCGGCGGCCCGTCCGGTGCGCGGTCGAGACGCCCGAAATCTCGTCTTTCTGGCGGCAACGAGGCCGCCCGAGATGCTTGCAGCGGCGCAGGACGAGGGGGAGCTCGACTTGATCGACACTTCCGTGGCGGTGGCGACCGGGCAGTTCCTGTCCCTGCTGGTGGCTCGATCCACATGGAACTGCTCTATGGACTGCGCAACCCCTTGTCGGCTCGGGAGCGGTCGGCCCATCTCCGGGCTTCGGTTGCGCTCTTCCTTGACGGATATCGCCCGCGGCGGCAGCCTCGAGATCCCGGCGGGGATCGGTCAACGCCCCCAATCGCAGGAGGACAGCCTACATGCAGATCCTGAAATGGCTTTTGCTGGCAGTTCTGGTCGCAGGGGCGGCGATCCTGATCCTGCGGCTGGTCTTTCCGCTGCCGGATGTTTCTGCCCGCCCGCATGAGACCGCGTTGCCGCCGGATGCGCAGGGCCGGATCGGCCGCGCTTTCGCGGAGCAGATCGCGGCCCATCCCGGCCAGACCGGCGTGGTCGCGCTTGGCAACGGCCATGATGCGCTGGCCAGCCGCCTGACCCTGGCCGATCTGGCCGAGACCTCGATCGACGCGCAATATTACATCTGGCACGACGACACTTCGGGCCTGCTGCTTCTGGACGCGTTGCACCGGGCGGCACAGCGCGGCGTGCGGGTGCGGCTGCTTCTGGACGACAACGGCATCCCGGGGCTGGACCCTCCACAGCGATTGCTGCGCCAGCGACAGGGGCGCCGCCTGGGGCCCGGCCGCGTCGTCCCCGGCTGCGGGCATCGGTGCGGCCGGCGCGCTGCGGGTGGCGATCCCGGCCAGCGCGAGGGCGGTCGGATGGCGGAAGATGTCGGTGAAGCGCAGGGCGATGCCATGCTCGGCCTGCAGCCTGCCGATGATCCGGGTCGCGACCAGCGAATGCCCGCCATGGTCGAAGAAATCGTCCTCGGGCCCCATTCCGGGCGCGCCGAGCGCCTCGCGGAAGGCGGCTAGGATCAGGCCCGTCAGCGCGTCCGCCGGCTCGGCACCTGGCGCTTCTGGCGGTGCGGTCGGCTCGGGGCCGGGCTGGCCCGCGATCTGGCGCGCGCGGCGGCGGTCGGGCTTGCCGTTGGCCGACAGCGGCAGCGCCGGGATTGCAAGGATGCGGTCGGGAAGGTGCGATTGCGGCAGCCGTTCGCGCAGGAAGGCGCGCAGCGCGGCCGGTTCGGGCAGATCGCGGCCGGCGACCAGCGCGGCCAGCACCGTCTCGCCCCGCGCGTCGGGAATGTCCACGACCAGGGCCTGCGCGACGGCGGGATGGGCGGCCAGCTCGGCCTCGACATCGGCCAGCGAGATGCGCACGCCGCGCACCTTGACATAGCCGTTCACCCGGCTGTCGAACAGGATGGTGCCGTCGCCGCGCAGCCGCCCCAGGTCGCCGCTGCGAAAGGCGCGGATGCCCCCGACCTCGGTGAAGTCGGTCTGTTCCAGCGCGCCGTCGCGCAGATAGCCGAGCGCCAGGTTCACGCCCGTGGTGTGGATGCGGCCGGCCACGCCCTCGGGGCAGGGTTCGCCCTGCGGGTTCAGCAGCAGGTAGCGGTTGCCGGGCAGGGCGCGGCCATAGGGGATGATGCGGTCGTCCTCGGGGCCGATCCGGTGCCAGATGCTCCAGATCGTGGTCTCGGTCGGGCCGCCCAGCGACCACAGCGCCGCATCGGGCCGCAGCCGGCGCAGCCGGTCGATCACCGCCGGCTTGATGTAGTCGCCGCCCTGCGCCACCAGCCGCAGCGAGGTCAGCCCGTCATCCGGCGCACAGGCCAGCAGCATCTCGACGATGGCGGGGACCGAGCACCAGACGGTCACGCCGTGGTCGCGCACCAGACGGTTCCAGGCAAGGGCGTCCTTTTCCTCGGCCGGCGCGGGCATGACCAGTCGCGCGCCGGCGGCCAGGGTGCCGAACAGGTCGAAGACCGACATGTCGTGATGCAGCGGCGTGACCGAGATCACCGCGTCCTGGGCCCCGATCCCCCAGGCATCCAGCGTATGGCCGATGACATTCGCGGTGGCGCGGTTGTTCAGCACCACGCATTTCGGCCGCCCGGTGGTGCCCGAGGTGTAAAGGTAATAGGCCGCCGCTTCGGAACGGGACAGCGCGGCCAGTCCCTGCGGGATCGGGGCCGGGTCATGCGCTTCGAGGGTGCGGGGCGAGGCCAGCGGCCAGCCGGGCAGGTCGGTCCCGGCCACGACCAGCCGCGGCGCGGAATTGCGCAGCAGGTAGTCGCGCCGCTCGGGCGGCGCGGCGGCGTCGATGGGCACCCAGACCAGCCCCGAGAAGGCGCAGGCCAGCGTCAGCACCAGATGCTCGGGTCCGCGCGGCAGACAGATCGCGACCATGTCGCCCGGCGCGAGCCCGCGCGCGGCCAGCCCGGCCATCACGCGCCGCACCCGCAGGCCAAGCGCGCCGTAGCTGGTGCTGCGGGTGTCGCAGATCAGGGCCGTGCGGTCGGGATAGCCGTCGAACAGCTGCGCCGCGATGCGCTCCAGATGGCCGGGGCCGGCATGTTCCGCCCCGGCGGGGGCCGCGGGCGGCGGCGGCAGGAAATCGGCGCCGGCCAGGGTCAGCTCGTCCCGTTCGGCCAGCGCGGCGAAGGCGCGGGCGGCGGCGTCCAGCAACGCGCCGACGACCGCAGGCTCCAGCGCCTGCTCGACGTGATCGGCTTGCAGCAGCAGCGCACCCTCCGCATCCAGCGCCAGCCGCAGGTCCAGCGCGACCTGCGGGGTCTGCACCAGCCCGTCCACCAGCCGCAGCCCGGCATCGGCGGGCACCCGGTCCCAGCCCATGCCGTTGGTCAGCACCACCGGCAGCGCGATCCGACCGCCCATCTGCGACAGCAGCAGCCGGCTGAGGCCGATGCCCGACAGGCCGGGATGCGCCATTCCCTCCAACAGGTCCTCTTGCAGCCGGCGGGCATGATCCAGGAAGCTGCCCCGGTCGGCGCGATAATCGACGGCGACGAAGGACGAGCGGTTGGCCAGCGCCCCGCCCGGCGGCGGCGCCACCGGCACCGCGACACAGGGCGCCAGGTCCGGGGTCCAGCGCGCCAGCACCTCCAGCACCACGGCCATGGCGATGCTGTTGCGGGTCAGTTTCTGCGCCGCCGCCAGCCGGGCCAGGCGCGCCAGCTGATCGCGCGGGATGCGGCGGCTGTCGCGGCGCCAGCGCGGGCGGTCGATGCCGTCCAGCGGCTGCCGCCAGGGCAGGCAGGGCGGCCCCTCGACGCCGGCCAGACGCGCGCGCCACCAGGCGGCATCGGCGGCGCGGTCGGCCTGTTCGAGGGGCGGTGCGGGCAGGGCGCAGGCCGGGGGCAGTTCGGGCGCCAGCAATTCGGCGACGACCTGCGCGATCCCGGCGCCGTCCAGCGGCAGGGCGTCCATCTTGACCAGCAGCGCCTGGTCGCGGGGCTGCGGCATCTCGACCAGCACCAGCCGCCACAGCAGCCCGTCCAGCGGCAGCGGCGCGCGGGCGAACTCGTCCTGCAGGGCGGCCAGCCGTGCCTCGGCCTCATCGGCACCCATATCCGAAAGGTCGATCCGTTCCAGCGGCGGTTCGGCTTCGTCCAGCACGCGCAGCGCCGAATATTCAGGGTCGAGCCGGCAGCGCAGCGCCTCATGCCGCTCGATCAGCGCCTTGGCCCGGCGCGCCAGGGCTTCGGCATCCAGCGGGCCGCGATAGCAGCGATATTCCTGCATGGCGGTGCGGCCCAGCGGCAGCTCGGCCTCGCGGCCCAGCAGATAGGCCTTTTGCAGCTCGCCCAGCCGCCGCATCCGCATCGGCGCTGGCAACCAGTCCGACAGCGGCGCCGCCGCCAGATCGGGCGCATCGGCCAGCCGGCACAGCGCCGCGTGGCAGGCATCGAAACCGGCGCGCACCCAGTCCTCGGGCAACGCGTCCAGCCGCAGGTCCCAATTCAGCAGCACGCCCTCGGCCAGCGCGGCGACCTGCACGTCCAGCGCGACCTGCGGCGCCTGCGACACGCTCCAGACCAGCCGCCCGAACAGCCGGCCGACGCGCGGGCTGAGCAGCTGGCGCTGCGCCCCGTCCAGGTCGAGCCCGCTGGTAAAGACCACCGGCGCGGATTCCACGCCCTGGCCGCCGCGTGACATCTCGCGCAGCACGGCGACGCCGGGGCAGGCCTGATGCGACAGCGCCTCGGCGATCTCGCGCCCTGCCTCGCGCGCCAGTCCGGTCAGCGTGGCCTCGGGCCCGACCCGCAGGCCGAGCGGCAGGATATTGGTGAAATCCCCGACCAGCCGCGAGGCGCCGCGCATCACCGGGGCGCGGAAGAAGCCCGGCAGCGTCAGGCGAAAGGCCCGGTCGCCCGTCGCCCGCGCCAGCACGGCGGCAAAGACCGCCAGGTAAAGCGCGGTCTGCGTGACCCGCAATTCACGCGCAAGCCCCCGCAGCGCCGCGGCCCGCGCCGGCGGCAGCAGGGCCGAGATCCGGGTGCTTTCCGGCGCGCCGGCCTGGTCGCGCAGCGGCAGCGAGGGCGGCGACGGCAGGTCGCGTAGCCGCGCCCGCCACCATTCCCGGTCCGCCACCTCGGCCGGGTCGGGGGGCAGCCGGGCCAGGTAGTCGAAATAGCAGCTCTCGGGTTCCTCGGACGCAGCGATCCCGGCCGGATCCTCGTAAAGCCGGGCCAAGTCGTCCATGACCAGCCCGAAGCAGGACGGATCGGCCGCGATCATGTCCAGGTCGATATGCAGCCGCTGTTCGCCGCCGGGCAGCAGGCTCAGCCGGAACTCTGCCGCTTCGCCCGAGGCGATGTCCAGCCGCTGATGCGTCATCCGCCGCCGTGTCGCGGCCAGCCGTTCCTGTGCCTGGTCCGGCGCCAGTTCCCGCAGGTCGTCAAGCCGCAAGGCGTGGCGGTCGTCTAGCGGCTGGATCACCTGCTGGCCCGCGGCCGTGACCCGCAGCCGCAGCATCGGGTGCCGGCGGAACAGCCCGCGCACCGCGCGGTCCAGCCGCCGCGGCTCCAGCCCCGCCGGCTGGAACTCGGTATGCAGATGCGCGGATACGCCGCCGCCCGGCCCCTTCCAATCGCGCCCGGTCCAATAGGCTGCCTGCATGGCGGTCAGGTCCATGTTCATCCCCTTGCGTCTGGCGATAGTGGTTGATAAAAATACTCAACTAATGGCGATGTCAAGGAACGGCCTTGGCTGCGCAGGACAGGACAGGACGGGATCGGAATGAACGACATCGGATCTATCGAAACGCTTGACCGGGCATGGCTGGAAGCGCGCGTGTGGGCCCTTATTCCCGACGAGGCGGATATTGGTTCCGATGAAAACCTGCTATTCTTGGGGCTGGATTCGCTGTCGGTGCTGAAGCTGGTCGCCGAGCTGAAGCAGGCGGGCATCACGCTGAGCGCGCGGGAACTGCTTCACGAGCCCAGCATCGAGGGCTGGTGGCGCCTGATCCAGGCGCGGCGGCCCTAGATCATGACGTGCGATCTGGTTGACACGTTTGCTCGGACAGACGGTCCCCAAGGCCCGCGTGACCTACACGGCATCGAACTGGATGGAGTCCATGGCTGTGCCCACACCCTCGTCGACGAACGCCCCCGATATTGCAGGGCGGTCAACCGCCGGGTCCGCGGAATCGATCCGGCGACGGGTTCTGACCCGCCTGCCCCAAGGGCCGGGATAGCCCTCATCCGGCCCCTCTGCATGCCAAGGGAGCAGGGCGCATGAGAGCTGCCAGCCATGCCGCAAGGCCCGAGCGCGGGGATGACGACGACCGGGCCTGGGCCATCATGGAACCCGTGCGTCGCCAGATCCGCCTTGCGATGGGGTTGGGCGCGGTTTCGGGACTGGCGGTCCTTGCCACGATGATCTGCCTGGCGATGACGGTCCTGGCGCTGCGCGATCATCCGGGCCAGGTGCCGTGGGTCTGGATGCTGGGTGCTTTGGCGGGGACGGTCGCCAGCTATCTGGCCCGGCTGGGTGCGTTCAACCAGTCCCACTATGCTGCCTTCCGGCTGGAGCGTATCCTGCGAAGCCGTCTGGCCGAACGGATGGCCGAGGTTCCCCTGGGCTATATCCAGGCCCTGGGCGCCGGCGGGCTGACCAAGGTGATCCACGACGACGTCAAGGCCTTGCACGTCTTCGTCGCCGACAGCACGCCGCTTTATGCCCGCGCCTATGTCACGCCGCTGGCCACGGCGGCGATCCTGTTCTGGCTCGACTGGCGGTTGGCGCTGGCGGTGCTGGCGGTTCTGGGCCTGGGCATCCTGTCGATGCGCGGCGCGCAGAAGCGCCGGCGCAACATGGCGCGGCTGTACAACGAGGCGCGCGAGAAGGTCAGCGCAGCGGTGGTCGAGTTCGTGCAGGCGATGCCGGTGGTGCGCAATTTCGACACCGGCCATTCCAGCTTTGGCCGGTATCAGCAGGCGCTCGACGCCTATCTGGCGGTGCTGGCGCGGTGGTATCGTGACTCGGGCCGTTCGGTCCGCATGACCTGGGCGATCCTCAGCCCGCTTCCGACGCTGGCCGTCGTGCTGTGGCTGGGGCTCTGGCAGGTCCGGGAGGGCGAGCTGGACGCGGTGCGGTGGCTGGCAATTCTTCTGCTATGCACCGGAATGGCCGAATCGGTCATGCCGATGATGATGCTGCGCCACATGATCGACAAGGTGCGGCTGTCGATCGCGCGCATCCATGACGTGCTGGCCGCGCCGCTGTTGCCGGTCCCGGCGCAGGGCCACTCGCGCCGGCCGGCGGATTCCGGCGTGGTCTTCGACGATGTGAGCTTTCGCTATGGCCCCGACGAGACCGAGGCGCTGCGCCATGTCAGCTTCGTTGCCGTACCCGGCAGCGTGACGGCGCTGGTCGGGCCGTCCGGCGCGGGCAAAAGCACCGTTGCGCGGCTGATCCCGCGGTTCTGGGACGTGACCGGCGGCCGCATCCTGATCGGCGGGGTCGATATTCGCGACATGGGCGCCGACGACCTGATGCGGCAGGTGGCCTTCGTCTTTCAGGATACCTTCCTGTTTTCCGACAGCATCGCCGAGAATATCAGGCTCGGTTGTCCCGATGCGACCGATGAGGAGGTGATCGCCGCGGCCCGCGCCGCGCAGGCGCATGATTTCATCGCGGCGCTCCCCCAGGGTTACGACACGCCGGCCGGCGAGCGGGGCGCGCTGCTGTCGGGCGGCCAGCGGCAGCGCATCACCATCGCCCGTGCGATCCTGCAGAACCGGCCCGTCCTTGTCCTGGACGAAGCGACGGCCTTTGCAGATCCGGAAAACGAGGCCGCGCTGATCCGTGCGCTTGGCGAACTCACCCGTGGCAAGACGGTGATCACGGTCACCCACCGCCTGCAAAGCGTCGTCCATGCCGACCAGATCCTGGTCTTCGATGCGGGCCGGCTTGTCCAGGCGGGTCGCCACCACGACCTGCTGGCACAGCCGGGGCGCTATGCACGGCTTTGGGCCAGCCATGCCGAGGCGCAGGCCTGGACCCTGGGATACATGAGGAAGGGAGCCGCCGAATGACCGGGCGCACCATCCCGGCCGGCCGCCCCGGCCCAACCGCGATCCGCGAGACCTGGCGCCAGTTGCAGGACAGCGTGGGCGAGGACGCCCCGCGCTTGCGGGCTGCCATTCTTGGCCTCTTGCTTGCCGCAGCGTTGCAGGGGCTGGCGCTGGCTGCCATCGCGCCGGTCCTTGTCGCAGCCTTCGACGGCAGGGACTGGCCGGGCGCATTGCGCTGGCTGGGGATCTGCACGATCCTCATGGTCGCGGCGACCGCGGCAAGGTGGTGGGCGCAGGGCTTCGACTTCAACGGCCGCATGGCCGCGGCCACGCATCGTGTCCGGCTGCGGCTGGGCGAGCAGATGCGGCGCATGCCGCTGGAAATGCTGCACGGCCACCGCACCGGCGAGCTGAACTCGATGGTCATCAACAACGTCGATGAAAACCTTCTGACCACGCTGACCATTCTCAACCTGATCTTCATCTCGGTCGTCACGCCGCTGGTGACGGGGCTGGCGCTGCTGGTGCTGGACTGGCGCGCAGGGCTGCTGGTCCTGGTGGTGTTTCCCGCCATCCTGCCCCTGTATCGCTGGCGCCGGCCCGCGATCGGGCGTGGCAAGCGCATTCTGGGCGCCGCCCACCAGCAGGCGAATGCGGATGTGCTGGAATACACGCAGGGCCTGCCCGTGCTGCGCGCCGCGTTGCAGGCCGGAGCGCGCGCCGGCAGGCTTGAACGGACGTTCCGCAAGCTGGAGGAGATCCAGATCTACGGGCATCGCAAGGGAGAAAAGCCGAATCTCATCGTCTCGACCGTTGTCGAGCTCGGGCTGGTCCTGATGCTTGGGCTCGGCGTGGCCTTCGTGGTCGCGGGAGAGATGGATCTCGCGCTTCTCGCCGCGCTTCTGGTGATCGTGGTGCGGCTGTCCGAGCCGCTGGCGACCTTCATTCTCTATACCGCGATCCTGGAATTGATCGAGGCAGCCTTGGACCGGATCAAGGCGCTGCTTGCCATTTCACCCCTGGATCAGGCATTGCCCGCGCGAACGCCGGCACACTGCGGCATCAGATTCGAAGCTGCCAGCTTTGCCTATGCAGGGGCCGATGCCCCGGCCCTGCGCGATGTCGATCTGACGATCCCCGAGGGCAGCCTGACCGCATTCGTCGGCCCCTCGGGATCGGGCAAGACCACGCTGGCGCGACTGATCCTGCGCCATGCCGATCCCCAGAAGGGCCGCATCCTGATCGGCGGGGCGGATCTGCGCCAGATCCCCGAAAGCGCCCTGCGCGGGATGCTGTCCGTGGTGTTCCAGGACGTGCATCTGTTCAACGACACCGTCATGGCCAATATCCGCATGGCCCGCCCGGATGCGACCGAGGCCGAGGTCCGCGAGGCTGCCCGTGCCGCGCAATGCCTCGATTTCATCGAGCGGCTTCCGCTTGGCTGGAATACGCCCCTGGGCGAGATCGGCAGCCGCCTGTCAGGAGGGGAGCGTCAGCGCATCTCGATCGCGCGCGCGCTTTTGAAGGACGCGCCGATCCTGATCCTGGACGAGCCGACTGCGGCACTGGATACCGAAAGCGAACGTGCCGTTCAGCGCGCCATCGATGCCGTCGTGCGCGACCGCACGGTCATCGTGATCGCCCATCGGCTGTCGACCATCGCCGGCGCGGATCAGATCGCTGTCGTGGATGACGGGCGCGTCGTCCAACTCGGCACGCATTCCGCGCTGCTGGCGCGGCCGGGCCGCTACCGCGCGATGTGGGAGGCGCAGCAGGCGGCGAAGATCTGGTCGGGTCGGGCGTGATCCGGACAGGAACACCCGCTGATAACGCAATGATGCGTTGGCAGTAGCTGGATGTCGCTGCGTCAGGACGGCAATGGCGATTGCCGGGGGGAACTTTATCGTGCCGACACTACAGCCTCTGCCTGCGCTGATTACTGCTCCGGCGCCGGTTTGCGGGCGATCATCGCCGGGCGACCGATGCACGGGAACAGGCTGGCCTAAGGCAAGGGGATAGCGGTTGTCGGTGCCTCCAGGCGGTATCCTGTCGGCCGCGTTGTTCGCGGGCATCGCCTGCGGAAGGATCATCGCCCGGCCACATCCTAGGCAGGGGTGCATTGCGCCATTGCCGGCGAAGGGCCCATGCCGATGCAAGAGACATGGGCGTTCCCTTGCGCCCGCTCAGCGGTAGCCGATATTCATGACATAATCATGCAGCAGGTTTTCCTCCTCCCGCACTTCCTGCAGCAGCGTCTGAAGAACATCGCGCGCATTCAGCACGCCGAGCGGGTGGCGGTTTGCATCGACGATCGGAATGTTCTTGAAGCCGCGGGCCTTCATGATGTCCCAGACATCCTGCAGCCAACCGTCCGGGGTCACGGTGGTGACGTCGCGCGTCATCGCCTCGATGACAGGTGCGGTGCAGCTGGCGCCGGTACAGCGACCTGTCTGGCGCACCACGTCGGTCTTGGTCAGGACGCCTGCCAGTCGGCCGGCAGCATCGCAGACCAGCAGCATGTCGCAGCCTTCGCCAAGCCGCCTTGCCGCCTGCAGAAGCGCCGCGTTCACATCGATCGATTGCAGGTGCCGGCGCGCGGTGGGCAGAAATTTCTGGATAAGCACGTGAACTCCTTCCTATGCCATCGGCGCGATGCGCAGCACCGATGCGATGCCGAACACGACACCTGCAAAGCAGGCCAGCTGGATCGCCGCCGCGGCGACGAACCGCGCGCCAGAATGAATGTAGTCCTCGGCCAGAACCTGGAGCCCCAGCGCCGCATGATGAAAGCCGGCCATCAACAGCAGGATCATGAGCCCGGAATTGAGCGGCGCCGCCAACCAGGCCACCAGCTTCGCGTGATCCGCGGCCGCGCCGCCGGCCAACGCCAGGGCGAACCACCGGACCAGCGGCACCAGACCCGCGGCAGAGACCCGCTGTGCCCACCAACGACCCGTGCCATGCCCCGCTGCTCCAAGGCCGCGTGCCCGTGCGAATGGCGGGATATGGCGGATCGTCATGCCAGCCCCCATGTCCACAACGCCAGCGTCAGGATCAGGCTTGTCCCCACCACCGTCCATCCGCCGGCATAGATCGCGCGCAATTCGAAGCCCCGGCCACTGTCCCAGACCAGATGCCGGACGCCGTTGCAAAGGTGGTAAAACAGCGCCAGCGTTACAAGAAAAAGCGCAATACGGCCAGGCACGGACAGCAGCAGCGCCTGCGCGCTTCCGAACGCATCCTGGCCCGAGGCGCCGGCCATCAGCCAGGCTGCGAGGCCGAGGGCGCCGAGGCTCTGCGCCACGCCCGAAAGCCGGTGCCCGAACGACAGGACGGAGGTCAGCTGTGGCCGGTAGTTCTGCATGTTGGGTGATTTTGGACGGCGGTGAGACATGGCGCTTCCTTCGTGTCAGCCTTGCCGCTCGATCATTTTCTTCTTGATCTCGGCGATGGCGCGGCCGGGGTTCAGCCAAGGCTCGATCATTTCGTATTGGGCGAGCAGATGGGTCTGGTCGGGCACCAGTTCCTTGATCGCTGGCAGGTTGGCCAGCAGAAAGATCGTCGCAGGTTTGGCCCGATCGGCTATCGCCCAGGTGCAAGCGGTCCAGTTCGTGGCATCGATCGTCATGGCGCATGACCCGCATACGCCCTCGCGGCACGAACGCCGGAAAGTCAGCGTCGGGTCGATCCTGTTCTTTATCCAGATCAGCGCGTCGAGCGGTATCGGCCCGCAATCGTCCAGATCGTCGCGGAACGTATCCCGCCGCAGGCCGGCCATGCCGTCGGGATCGAGGCGATGGATGCGCAGCGTTGCGATCCGCGCAGCACCCCCGGCGCGGGCCAGGAAAGCGCCGCGGCCGCTTCAGGCGCGGCACCTCGTGCGGGCGAGCGACGATCATGGCGCCTTTCCTAGCAACAGGGATGTCCGGCGCGGCGCGTCGATGCTGATCGCGATGGGGTCGCTGGCAGGGAAGGTTCCCTGCAACGCCAGGTCGAGAAGCGTCTCGATATGGGCCGCCTGTCCCGGATCACGCCCGCTTCCAGGCGCCCCGTGATCCGCGCCGGCCTCCGGCCTCCGGCTTCCGGGGCCGGATGATCCGGCGAAATCCACCGCGCCGCAGGTCAGGATCCTGCCGCTTTCGTCCGCGGTGATCCGAATGCGGCGGCTGGACGAGAAGAAGATCAGCCGCACCGTGCCGGCATCCTTGCCCGCGCCGCGCTCGAACCGGCTGGTGATCGTGCCGTCGCGCATGCCCTGCCGCAAATCATCGGCGCTGATCCCGAATGCCCTGGCCAGGACGGCCGCGTCGATCCGGGCGCCGTCTTGCTGCAATTCGATCCCAGGCATCGCCGCCTCTCTTTCCCGGCCTCACTCGGCCGCCACCACGCGCCCTCCCGGACCCGCTCCGGGCCAGGCGCAATCCTCGAGCGTCGTACGGTCCAACTCGGCCATGAACGCCTCGCGCGCGGCGGAAAGCTGCGGCCGCAGGCGGCAGCGCGGCCTCAGGACGCATTCGCCGCCATCGGCGCGGAAACATTCCACGATGGCGAACTTGCGCTCCAGATGGCGCACCACCTGTCCCAGCGTGATCTCGTGCGCCGGGCGCATCAGCCGCAGCCCGCCGGACCTGCCGCGCTCGGACCGCACGAAGCCGCCAAGCCCCAGGTCGCTGACCACCTTGGCCAGGTGATGCTGCGAGATGGCGAACTCCCTGGCGATCTGCCCGGTCGAGATCGGCTTTTCCGGCGCCCCCGCCAGCCGCATCAGCACCCGCAATCCGTAGTCGGTAAAGGTCGCAAGACGCATCGGCTCTCCTAATTGGTATTGACAATACCGATTATGTGGGAGGATATTCGGTATTGCAAGTACCGAATATAAGGGCTTCGCGCATCCTCCTGACCCGCGGCGCCCGACTCACCATCAGACACCCCCCGCTCATGGAGACCGCCATGCCCCAGACCACATTCCCATTGCACGACCGGACGGTCGGCGAGATCGCCGCGCGGCTTCCCGGCGCGTCCGGCGTGTTCCGCCGCTTCGGCATCGATTTCTGCTGCCACGGAGAGGTGCCGCTGGCAGAGGCAGCCAATCGGCGCCAGCTGGACCTTGGCGCGCTCGAGGCGGTCCTGGGCGACCTCGATCCCCTGGCGATCCCCGATGCGCCACGGGAGACCGGGGCGCTGATCGACCATATCCAGACCCGCTATCACCAGGCGCATCGCCGGCAGATCCCCGAACTGATCGCGCTTTCGCGCAAGGTCGAGGCGGTCCATGCCGGCCACCCGGAGGTGCCCGGCGGCCTGGCCGACCTGCTGCAGCGGATATGGGGCGAGTTGGAGGTGCATATGAAGAAGGAAGAGTTGATCCTTTTCCCGGCCATGCGCCGGCAGGCGGCGGACCGGATTGCCGTCCCCATCGCCGAGATGCGGCATGATCACGACGATCACGGCGCCTTCCTGGCAGAGCTGGCGCGGCTGACGCAGGACCATACCGTGCCCGAGGGCGCCTGCCGGACCTGGCAGGCGCTTTACGCCGGGACCGCGCAGCTGCGGGCCGACCTGATGGAGCATATCCATCTGGAAAACAACGTGCTGTTCCCGCGCTTTGAAAAGGGCGCATGAGCCTGCTGCTGGAAGCCGGGCCGCTATTCATGCAATCCCGCGACGCTTGCCGCCGGCCCCGCATCCAATGCCCCGAAGCCCGCCCCATGTGATCCAATCGAGGAGGAGGTTCCATGTTCCGATCCAGTTGCATCCTTGCCGCCTCGCTGGCGCTGCTGCCGCCTGCCAGCCTTGCCCAGACCGGCCAGTCTGCCACGGGCGCAGCGGTGGCAGAGACGTGGCTGCCGACCCTGCAGGTCGATACGCCGCAGCAGGGCTTCGATCTGGCCATCGTCATGGCGCGGCGGGCGGTCAGGACGACCCAGCCCGATGTCGCGATGCTGAAGGCGCAGCGGTCACGCTATGCCGAGGATGCGGCCAGCCTGATCGACGTCTCGGCCGTGGCGGCGGCCTGGTTCGCGACCATCGCCGCGGCCAACGACTATTGGCGCGAATGAACCTGAAGGGAGGACGACCATGGCCGACATCTCCATGCCCAAGGCCAGCGCCGCGCTTGGCGCGAAACGTCACGCGCTGGCGCCAGCCATCGACGATGCCTTTCTGGCGCTGTCGAAGGTGGTCTTCGCCGACGGTGCGCTGGACAAGCGCACCAAGCAGCTGATCGCGGTCGCCGTGGCCCATGTCACGCAATGCCCCTGGTGCATCGAGGGCCATGTCAAGGGCGCCCGCCGCGAGGGTGCCACCAACGAGCAGATCATGGAGGCGATCTGGGTCGCGGCCGAGATGCGCGCCGGGGCCGCCTATGCCCATGCCAACAAGGCGCTTGCGGTTCTGGATGAGATCGATGGCGCGTGAAGCCTGCCCATGCCCTGCTGCCGCCCCTTGGGGAACATGGCTACGGGTCGAGGCCTGTATGAAGGGCGCGGCGGCAGCCCGGCGGATCACCGCGAGGCTCGATTCCACCCTTGGCCTTGCCGATAGCCGCAGGGCCGGCCAGGTCGGCTTGCCGCCGCGCCCGACCATCCGCGTATCCGCAGACCGGAGCCAGCACAGATAAAGGACAGGACCATGTCAGCCCAGATCAGCGACAGCATCGAAGAGAAGCGGGGCTTCTTCACCCGCTGGTTCATGTCGACGAACCACAAGGATATCGGTGTCCTCTACCTGTTCACGGCGGGTCTGGCCGGGCTGATCTCGGTCACACTCACCGTCTACATGCGCATGGAATTGCAGCATCCGGGTGTGCAATACATGTGTCTGGAAGGCATGCGGCTGGTCGCCGACGCTGCGGCGGAATGCACGCCGAACGGCCATCTGTGGAATGTCGTCGTGACCTATCACGGCATCCTGATGATGTTCTTTGTCGTGATCCCGGCGCTGTTCGGCGGTTTCGGCAACTATTTCATGCCGCTGCATATTGGTGCCCCGGACATGGCTTTCCCGCGGCTGAACAACCTGTCATATTGGCTCTATGTCTGCGGGGTCTCGCTTGCCATCGCCTCGCTGCTGTCGCCGGGCGGCTCGGATCAGCCGGGGGCAGGGGTGGGCTGGGTTCTGTATCCGCCGCTCTCCACGACCGAGGCCGGCTATGCGATGGACCTGGCGATCTTTGCCGTCCACGTCTCGGGCGCAAGCTCGATCCTGGGCGCAATCAACATCATCACCACCTTCCTGAACATGCGCGCCCCGGGCATGACGCTGTTCAAGGTGCCGCTGTTTGCCTGGGCGGTCTTCATCACCGCCTGGATGATCCTGCTGTCGCTGCCGGTGCTGGCCGGGGGTATCACCATGCTGCTGATGGACCGCAACTTCGGCACGCAGTTCTTCGATCCGGCCGGCGGCGGCGATCCGGTGCTGTATCAGCACATCCTGTGGTTCTTCGGCCATCCCGAGGTCTACATGCTGATCCTGCCCGGTTTCGGCATCATCAGTCACGTCATCTCGACCTTCGCCAGGAAGCCGATCTTCGGTTATCTGCCGATGGTTCTGGCCATGGCCGCCATCGCCTTTCTCGGCTTCATCGTCTGGGCGCATCACATGTACACGGCCGGCATGTCGCTGACCCAGCAGACCTATTTCCAGATGGCGACCATGACCATCGCGGTGCCCACCGGCATCAAGGTCTTCTCGTGGATCGCGACCATGTGGGGCGGCTCGATCGAGTTCAAGACGCCGATGCTCTGGGCCTTCGGCTTCCTGTTCCTGTTCACCGTCGGCGGCGTGACCGGGGTCGTCATCGCCCAGGCGCCCTTGGACCGCGTTTATCACGACACCTACTATATCGTGGCGCATTTCCACTATGTGATGAGCCTTGGCGCCGTCTTCGCGATCTTTGCAGGCACCTATTACTGGATCGGCAAGATGTCGGGCCGGCAATACCCGGAATGGGCGGGCCAGCTGCATTTCTGGATGATGTTCATCGGCTCGAACCTGATCTTCTTCCCGCAGCACTTCCTGGGCCGCCAGGGCATGCCGCGCCGCTATATCGACTACCCGGTCGAGTTCTCGTACTGGAACAACATCTCGTCGATCGGCGCCTATATCTCCTTCGCCTCCTTCCTGTTCTTCATCGGCATCGTGTTCTACACGCTCTTCGCCGGCAAGCGCGTGAACGTGCCGAACTACTGGAACGAGCATGCGGACACGCTGGAATGGACCCTGCCCTCGCCGCCGCCCGAGCATACCTTCGAGACCCTGCCCAAGCCTGAGGACTGGGATCGCGCACAGGCGCATCGGTAGGCAAGGCAGACCTTCGGAAACGACCGATCGTATCCAACGGCCCCCGACTCGAGCGGATGTCGGAACAGCCGATGCTGACGCATATCAGCCAAAGGCATCATACCGTGCGAGGCGGATAGGCACCAAAAGCAGCGTTGCAAGCGGTGCCGCAGAGGAGGGGTAGGAGATAGGGCCGGACGATTCCCAAGTGGTGTCGGCGCGCCAAGGTAGCGGGTGCTGGAGCACCGGCACGGAAGAGAATGTCCATGGGAGCGGCAGTATCTGATACGCCCCACAACTCCCGGAATAACAACTTGGCAATCACGTCACGCGGCATCTTGACGCGATTCGATATGTTTACACAAGCATATCGTGATGATACCTCACGATCGTCGGTGGCGTGGAACCACGCGATCCAGATATCACGGGGGGACCAGGGTGCCATGCGTCGCGCAGTTTCGAATGGTGGGATAGCGATTTCTTTTTTCTGCCTGGCCACAGCAGGTCATGCGCAGACGCTGCCCAGACAGGACGCCATCGTTCTTGACCAGGTCGTCATCCAGGGGGGCGACGACAGCGGCAAGAGCGGGGTGCGCGCGAAAACCGCGACGATTGGTCCGCTTGGCCGGCGCGAGATCAAGGACACGCCCTATTCGGTCAGCGTCATCGACAAGACGCTGATTGAAAACCAGCAGGCGACAACCTTGCCCGATCTGTTGAAATACATACCCTCGACGCAGATGGAGGCGCGCGGCGGCGGCGATGTCGGGCGTCCGCAATCGCGCGGCATGCAGGGCACGCCGGTTTTCAACAATCGCCTCGATGGTATGAACATCGTCGCCACCACTGCGCAGCCCATCGAGATGTATGAAAGGGTCGAGGTCGTCCACGGCCTCGCCGGCGCCTATTTCGGCCCGGCAAGCCCCGGCGGACTTTTCAACTTCACCCGCAAACGGCCCACGCAAGATCCCTATAATCGCATCAACACCGGCTTTACCGGCAAGGGGACCTGGCTGGCGCATGGCGATTTCGGCGGCCATGCGGCAGACGGCATGCTCGGCTATCGCATCAACGTGCTGAGCGAAGAGGGAGACGGCTATGTGAAGGGCAGCGATCTGGATCGCTCGCTGATCAGCGGCGCCTTCGACATCAACCTGACCGACCAGACGACAATAGAACTGAACGCCAGCCGCTACCGTTTCGACAAGTTCGGCTTTCCCGGCAGCTTCAGCTACGACAACAGCGTGACCCTGCCCGATGCGCCGGATCCGACCAAGGTCGGCTACGGTCAGAAATTCGCCGGCTACGGGCTGGAGGACACGCTGGTCGGCGGCCTCGTCAAGCATCGGTTCAACGAGGATTGGTCCTTGACCGCCGGGATGCAGCATCAAAGGGTCAGCCGCTGGTTCGTATCTGTCTCGAACGCGCTTCTGGACGACGACGGCAATTATAGCAACAGCATCGATGGCGGGGTCAGCGGCCAGTTCCGGGTCACCAGCAATATCGCCGTGCTCAACGGCACGCTGTTCACCGGCGGGGTCAAACACGACGTCCATCTGGGCACGACCGGCGTGAACTGGGAAAACTACAGCCCCCGCAGTGGCAATCCGAGCGTGCAAGGCTATCTTGGCGATGCCAGCATCGACAATCCGGTCCAATGGGACGCCCCGACGGGTCTGGTGCGCAACGGGCCGCGCTACAGATCCTTCAGCAACATGTCGCAAAGCCTGGTGTTGGGTGACAGCATCACCTTCAACGGGCAGTGGTCGGCCATCCTGTCGGGCAGCTACACTTGGTTCGACGTCAAGAACTATGACGAAACCGGCACGGTCACGCAGAAATACAGCGAGCGGGGTTTAAGCCCCAGCGTGGCGCTGAGCTACAAGCCCGCCGAAAACATCACCACCTATGTCGCCTATGTCGACACGCTGCAAAGCGGCGGTACCGCGCCGACCACGGCCGCGAACGCCGGACAGGTGCTCGCGCCCGAGCGCAGCAAGCAGGTCGAGGCTGGGGTCAAGGCCGACCTAGGCGGCCTGGATGCTTCGGTGGCGGTGTTCCGTATCGAGCGACCCTTTGCTTTCACCGGCGAGGACAATGTCTATCGCATCCAGGGCGACCAGGTGAACAAGGGGATCGAACTGGAACTGCGCGGCCAACTGCTGGAAAACCTCAATATCCATGGCGGCGTCACCCTGCTTGATCCCAAGCTGAGGAATACCGGCAACCCGCTGACCAGCGATACCGATGTGGTGGGCGCGCCCAAGGTGCAGGCCAACCTGTTCATGGAATATTTCTTCAAGAGCCTGCCCGAGCTTTCGGCCAGCGCCAATCTGCACTTCACAGGCAAGCGTGCGGGCAACAACATCAACAGCTTCAAGGTCGACAGCTATGCCACCCTGGATCTTGGGCTGCGCTACGAACGCCAGATGACCAAGGATACCACCGCGGTCTTCAACCTCGCGATCAACAACGTCTTCGATGAGCATTACTGGGCATCGATCTTTCCCGGCAGCATCGATGGCGCGACGCGGGGCGCGAACAGCGCCTTTCTGGGTGCGCCCCGCGAGGTCAGGCTCTCGGCCAGCTTCAAGTTCTGAAGGATCGGCCCATGGGTAATCTGATCGATTGGGACCTTCTGGACCGTCTGCTGACGCCCCCGGTCTTCGCCCAGTCGCCGATGTGGGATGCTTTCGCGGATCGCTACAACGGCTATGTCGCGATGCAGTCCGAATATACCGGATTGCAGATCGACATGATGAATATCGGGGTAGACGAAACCGTGCTGGATGTAGGCGCCGGGCCGGGCAGGATCGCCATTCCGGCCGCCGCCCGCGCCCGGTCGGTGACCGCGCTCGATGTCTCCCGGCCGATGCTGGATCATCTGGAACGCAACGCAAGGCAGGCGGGGCGCGACAATATCCGCAGGCTCGACCTTGCATGGCAAGACGTCGAGCCGGACGGTAATGTCGAGGTGCATGACATCGTGGTCGCCGCGCGTTCGCCCGCGATGAACGACCTGCGCAAGATCGATGCGCTGGCGCGCAAACGTGCCTATGTGACGCTGTTTTCGGGGCCCAGTCTCAAATGCTTTCACGACAGCTTGGTGGCGGGAATCGAGCCCGCCCCGCCGTCAGCGGCGGCCAAGCCTACGCCGATGCCGGGATATGCGCTGGTCTTCAACCGCCTTGTGGCGATGGGGCTTGAGGTGAACGTCGGTTTTGTTCCCGACGGCTTTTCCCAAGTCTTCCCGGACTGGGATGCGGTTCTGGACGGGTTTTCCTGGCTGGGCATCGGCAAAACCGACGAGCCGCGATTCCGCGACAACATCGCCCCCTATCTGAGCCAGACCCAAGACGGGCTGGCGCTGCGCATGGAAACGCGAACCTGCATCCTGTGGTGGGACAAGGTCCATCCGGCGGGTTTCGGGACGTGATCGGGTGACGGCACGTTCCCCTACGCTGACGTTTCTGGCGCTTCTGCTAGCGGTGAGCGTCATATTCGCCTTCGGGATCGGGCGCTATCCGATCGGCACCCGCGACCTGTTCGATTTCGTTCTGGCCGCGACCGGGCTGGGCCGGATGGAGCAGGACCGCTACGACCTGTTGAGCAACCTGATCCTCGACATCCGTGCGCCGCGCATCGCCGCAGCGGTGCTGGTCGGCGCGTCCCTGGCCACGGCGGGGGCTGCGTTTCAGGCGGTGTTTCGCAACCCTCTGGTTTCGCCCGGCCTGCTGGGAGTGCTGGCCGGTGCCGGTTTCGGTGCGTCCGTGGGCATCCTGATTTCGGGAAACTGGGTCGTCGTGCAACTGCTGGCCTTTGCCTGCGCCATTCTGGCCGTGCTGTTCGCGCTCGGGATTGCGAACCTGTTCGGCAATGCCTCGCTTGTGATGCTGATCCTCGGCGGGATCATCAGCGGCGCGCTTTTCTCGGCGCTGCTGACGCTGGTCAAATATGCTGCCGATCCGGGCGATCAACTGCCCGCGATCACCTATTGGCTGATGGGCAATCTCGGCACCGCACGTATCGAACAATTGCGATGGGCCGCCTTGCCGGTGTTCGCGGGTATCCTGATCGTCTGGATGCTGGGCCGCGCGCTGGACGCAATGTCGATGGGCGACGATGAGGCCCATACGCTTGGCGTTCCGGTGGCGCTGATCCGCTATGCCGTCATTGCCGTTGCGACGATGGTCTCGGCGATCTCGGTGTCGATGGTGGGCATCATCGGCTGGATCGGCCTGATCATCCCGCATATCGCGCGGCTGATGATCGGTCCGATGAACATGCGCCTGATCCCCGCTTCGGCCCTGCTGGGAGCGTCCTTTCTGGTCGGTGCGGACATCCTGGCGCGGTCGCTTTCGGGTATCGAGATCCCCATCGGCATTGTCACCGAGATCGTCGGCATCCCGATCTTCGTCCTCGTCCTGTCGCGCGTCCGCCGGGGCTGGACATGAGCAGGGTCGTCATCTCTACGCAGGGTCTGGGTTTCGACCGCGACCGGCGCGTCGTCCTGTCGGACGTCGAACTCGCTATCCGCGCGGCCGAGATCGTCGCCATATTGGGCGCGAACGGAGCGGGGAAATCGACGCTGCTGCGGCTTATGCTGAAGCTGCTGCGGCCGGCGCGCGGCAGCGTCTCTCTGTATGGCATGCCGCTTGCCGCGATGCGCCGCCGCGACATCGCCGCTGCCGTCGCCTATGTGCCCCAGCATCATACGCCGCCCTTTCCCTATACGGTGGCGCAGGTCGCGGGGCTGGGCAGGCTGGTGACCTCGGGCCTGCTGAAACTTCCCGGCGCGCGGGACGAGAAGCGGGTCCAGGCGGTTCTGGAACGGCTCGGGATCGCGCATCTGGCACAGCGCGACTACACCGGCATCTCGGGCGGCGAGCGCCAGCTTGTCCTGATCGCGCGGGCGCTGGTCCAGGGCGCCCGCATCCTGCTGATGGACGAGCCGGACGTGGGCCTCGATTACGGCAACCAGCGCCGCTTGCTCGACCTGATGCGCGCGCTCGCGGCCGAGGGCCATACGATCGTCTTTACCACCCACCATCCCGATCACACGCTCTATGCCGCCGACCGCGCGGTGCTGATCGACGGCGGGAAAATCCTCGCGGATGGCGGGCCTGCCTCGGTCCTCACGCCGCAGGTCATCCACGCGGTCTATGGGGTCCGGGTCGCCCGGGTCGGTCACGGTCCCCACATTATTTTTGTCCCGGCATGAGGAGAGGATGATGTTCCGGATCCGGCATCTGGCCACGTGCATCGCCTGTGCAGTTGCCCTTCTGTCCCAACCCGCATCGGCCGAGATCATGCGCGAGGTGGTCTATTACGGCGACCGATCCGTCAGCCTGCCGCCCGAGATCGATCGGATCGCCACGAATTGGGAGGCGCAGAACTCGATCCTGACCATGCTCGGCTATGGCGACCGCATCGTCGCGACCACGCGCATCGCGCGCTCGATGCCGCTGATGCAAAAGTTCGTGCCCTCGATCAAGGCTGCGGCGCTGACCACGCTCGGCGACGGCACCGTCAATGTCGAGGAGCTGATGGTGCTGAAGCCGGACATCCTGTTTTCCTCGCGTGCGTTACCCGACGCTGTTTCCAGGCAGCTTCGGGGGGCGGGCATCGCCGTGGCGTCCTTTCGCAGCAATTCCATCGACGCGCTGGTCGAGCGCGTGTTGATCACCGGCGAAATGCTTGGGCCGGATGCGCTTGAAGTCGCCAGGAGGTACCAAGGCTATTTCGACGACAACCGCCGCCGCGTCGCCGAGCGGCTGGAAGGCATCCCGCCCGATCGGCGCGTGAGGGTCTACCTGGCCTCGGGCGCGCCGCTTTCGACCTCGGGACGACCGTCGCTGAACCAGGACTGGATGGATCTGGGCGGGGCGATCAATATCGCGGAAAGCTGGTTCGGAGACATGCCCTATGCCTCGGGCATTGCCTCGCTTGAGAATATCATCGCCGGAAACCCTGATGTCATCATCTCGATGAATGCCGAGGACGCCGAGGAAATCCGCACCAACCCGCAATGGCGCAACGTCAAGGCGGTGCGCGAGGGCCGGGTCTACGCCAATCCGCGCGGGCTGTTCTGGTGGTGCCGGGAAACCTCGGAAGGGGCGCTTCAATTTCTTTGGCTGGCCAGCACGCTTTATCCCGACGCTCTTGCCGATATCGACATGCGCGAGGAAACCCGGCGTTTCTATCGCAAATTCTATCGCATCGAACTGACCGACAACGAGATCGCCGAGTTCCTGAAGCCGACATACTGACGCAGCAGTCCGGGATGATCATAGAGACAGCAGCGATGAATTCGCGGACCTTTGAACCAAGCTTCTTTCGAAGTGGATGCCTTGGTCGGTGGCGCAATCTTTCCGCCCACCCGTGCGCGAGAGTTTCGTCGCATCGGGCAATATGCCGCAATATGCCCTTTGCCTTCCCTTCGTTATGCTTGAATGAATATAACGATTCGGTGGGATGCGAGGAGGAGACGGGCGTGGTGGTTCGTGCGTCTCATCGGGACCCAAGCTGGGGTCTTGGAAAAGAACGGCTTCAGGCGCTCCATCTGCGCATCGGTCAGCCAGAAAAGATTGCTCATCGATCAGGTCTCCTTGCGGAGCCTGAATCACGCCAAACACCTGAAATCAATGGGTCTGGAGCCTAAGAAGGCGCCCACGAAACATGGGGCTATTCAAAGCGTAGCCACACTCCAGAACGCAGCTGGAAAGACCTGCCTTCACAACCTAATTTCCGGCACCTCCCCTGCGATCAGCAGGTACGCGCCGGTCGCGGCCTCGATCTCGCCAGCTGAAACGCCGGGCGCGCGTTCGCGTAGCGCGAGGTCCTCCGGGGTCGGCTCCATCACCACAAGCTCGGTCACGATCAGCGTCACGGAACGTTACGAGGTCAAACCATACGATACAAATTCGCGTGGATCGGGCGGCGGCATTGACTGTATCCGCCGCCTGATCCTTGTGGCAGTTCAGGCGCGCTCCGGCAGCTTCAGCCCAAGCCAGTCCTGATAAAAGGTATCGATGTCAGGCTCGAAGTCATGGATTACCGGATACCAGGGTGTGGGTGCCTCGACATCCAGCAGATCTCCCGACAACGGGCAGTAATATTCACGGATCACCTGCCAGCTTGTCGTAGGAGCCATCAGCCGGGGGTACAGCTCTTCCATCTCTTGCTGGGTTTCGCGCACCCGCATCACGGCATGCAGTTTCCAGTTTTCCTTCCAGTCGCAGAATTCATGCCCGGCAATGCTTTTGACCACCCATTTATTGTCCGACTTGCGCTGGACAATGAACAGTTTGGGGCCAAGCGGCAGGATGATCCGGTCGTCCCAAGCAACGCTTTCCTGCAGGATTTCCAGATAGATCTGGAAGCGCTCCTTGTCCTTGGGAGTGGAAAGCATGGTGTGCAGCGTGTCGCGATCGATTGTGCCGTCCACCAGATCCTTGATCTTCGATTTCGTGTAAGCCATTTTTTCCTCCTGATCAAAGAAAAGGCCGCCCACGGCGGGGCGGCCCGCTGCGCTTATTCGTCGACGAACTGGACGGTTTTGACGTCGGGCAATTCCGAGATATCCATGGAATATTCGCGTCCATAGGAGGGGATCGGCAGATCGGCCTCCATCAGCTTCCAATCTGCCGGCAGGTCCCAGAATTTGCGGAAATCCTGCTCGAACCTTGGGCCCAACTTGAAGCTGGCAGCGAACATCTGCTGGACATGGACGCCGGCATCCTTGGTCAGGATCCGCTCGCGTTCACGGGCCATCCATTCGCGGGTCGGAATCGCCCTTGCCAGACGGTCTTTGCGGATTTCCTCGCGGCGGGCCTTGGTTGCGGCGTCATCGACCCCGAACAGACCGTCCGCGCCCTTGACGAGTTTGACGCCATAGATCGAAGCGGCGAAGCGCTCGATCAGATAGCCGCCATTCACGTCGTCGGCCACGCTTTGAGGTGTGCGGTCCAGCGGATCGCCAAAGCCCGGCCCGCCGCGCATGTAGTTCAGGTAAAGATCGTAATCCTTGAACATCGCTTCGGTGGTGATGGCCTGTTTGTCGCGCTTGATCAGTGCGTCGGGCAGCAGACTGTCCCACGTCGGATTCTCAGGGTCCTTGTCGCCGCCATGCGGGATCTCGCCGCCATCGGCAATGATCTGCTTGAGGTTGGTATCATGCGCTTCGAAGCGATAGCCCGAGGCGGCGGGATAGCCGCCCATCAGGCCCCAGTCGGAACTGATATGGCCGTTGCCCATGAAGAACATCGTCCAGTCCTTGGCGTTCCAGACCATGCGCAGCGACTGGAATCCGCAGCCACCGCGATATTTACCCGCACCGCCCGAGGATGCCTTGATTTCACGACCCAGATAGATCAGCGGCTCTGCCAGCTCCCAGATTTCCATGTCGCCCATGTCGCCTTCCGGGTTCCAGATGGCGGCGGCGTGGCTGATCCCGTCCTTGATCGCAGATGCGCCGACACCATTGGCCGCGCATTCGAACGAGTTCACTGCATGGATCTCATCATACTGGTTGAAGCCTCCGCCCTGCAGCCAGTTCGAGGTGTTGGCATTGCCGGCGTTTACCTCTTCCAGGTAGCCGCGTCCGAAATAGGACCGCGACAGCCCACGCCATAGCGCCGTCCAGGAACTGACCAGGAAGTGCCAGCTATAGCTGAAGGCCACCCGCCGGTCGTCCGGGTTCATCCATGTCCCCTTGGGCAGGCGGAACTCGGTCCCATAGGCGGCACCGTCGTTGATCATCTCGGTTGGGATCAGCGATTGCGTCATCATCACCCAGATGCCGCTGGTAAAGCTGACCGCATGGGCGTTGTAGGTATGCCACCCCCAACGGCTTGAGCCTTCGAAATCCAGCCGCCACGTTGCATCGGGGCGAATGGTGATTTCGGACGGGGTGTGCATGATCGTGTCGACCTTGGCAAAGTCGGACGGCACGCGCACGTCGTCATGGGCATAGGGCACATCGACAAAACCGACCTGGCGGTATTTGCCTGGAATGGTCATCGCCCTGATGCGGGCCTGCAGACCGACGCGTCCATGTTCGATGGATTCGTAGGCGAATTTCCAATAAGCGTCGATTCCTTCCTCGGCGATTACCTCCTCGACCAGCTTGCGGATCATGTGGCAGCCGGCGACGCGCGTGCGCTCATCCAGCATCCAATAGCGAGTGGTGCGCACCATGCGCTGCGATTCGTGCAGCCAGTCGCGCATCAATGTGTCGTTCTGGCCGATTTTGCGGCAGGTGATCGAATAGCCGTCGCCGAACCGCTGGATCTGGCCCGTGGACATCGAGCCCGGCCCGACCGAGCCTGTGTCGATCACATGGGTGACGCCGCCGACCCATCCGATCAGCTTACCCTCGTGAAAGATCGGCACGATGGTGTGGATGTCGCAGGGATGCACGTTGCCGATCAGGCTGTCGTTGTTGCAGAAGATGTCCTTGTCGCGGATTCCCGGGTTCGATTCCCAATCATTCTCGATCATGTATTTGATCGCGGCACCCATCGTGCCGACGTGGATGATGATGCCGGTCGAGGTCAGGATCGCATCCCCCGCTGCATTATAAAGGGTGAAGCACAGCTCCCCCTCCTGCTCCACGATGGGCGAGGCGGCGATTTTCTTGGCGGTCTCGCGCGCATCCACCACACCGGCCCGAAGTCGCGAAAACAGCTTGTTGTAAAGGATCGGCTGGCTGTCGCGCATCTCCATCTTGGTGATGCCGCCATAATGGCCGGTCCGTTTGGTTGCCTCCATCAGCCGGTCGCGGTGTTGTTTCAGGGTTTCGCCGCCACGGACGAGGCCCTCGACTTTTGTCTGCATATTCATGGTTCTTCCTCCCTTAGACTTCTTTCAGGTGGAACAGGCGATGGCCGTCCAGGAACGTCTCGAAACCGCCGGGCACGACGAAGGTGGTCGCGTCGGATTCGATGATCGCGGGGCCGTTGATACGGTTGCCGGGTTTCAGCGTTTCCATCTGATAAAGCTGCGCATCGACCCATTTGCCGTGGCGATAGAATTTCCGCGTACCCAGTTTCGCCTCTTCGGGCGGGATCGGGCTGCCCTCTTCCTCTTTCGGGATTTTCGGCTTCGGGATCGGCACGGTGCCGCGCATGATCGCGCCGGTGACCGAGTAGCCCAATTCGGGCGAGCGCGCGGAGGCGGCATAGACACGGCCGTAGGTGTCGTTGAACGCTTCCACCAGCTTGTCCCAGTCGTCTGGCCTGCCGGCTGTCTTGATTGGGCTTTCGATTTCCAGATCGTTCAACTGGCCGCGATACTGCATCCGATAGCCGGGTGTCAGCCTGACCTGATCGGCGGAATAGCCGTTCAGTTCGAACTCTTCCAGAACGCGCTGCGCCAGTTCCTGCCAGGCATCGTCCAGCAACTTGGCCTCGGCTGCCTTTTCGTCGTCGGGCGCATCCTCTGGAATGTTGATATCCAGCGACTTGTCATAGCGGTATTCGAAATCTGCCGCAGCGCAGCCGAAGGCGCTGAAACCGGCCGCCCATGCCGGCACGATGACATCCTCGAAGCCCAACCCCTCGGTATAGCCATAGGTATGGACCGGACCCGCGCCGCCATAGCTGAAGCAGGTAAAGGAACTGGGGCTGTAACCCTTGCCGGAAATCATCGAACGCAGGTAGTCGCGCAATTCGCTGTCCAGCAGTTCGATGACACCAGCCGCCGCCTCTTCGACCGACAGGCCAAGCGGATCGGCGATCTGTTCCTTCATCGCATCCCAGGCGCGTTGACGGTCCAGCTTGACCTGTCCGCCCAGGAAATTGTCCGGGTTCAGATAGCCCAGGATGACATGGCAGTCGGAAATCGTGACCGTCTCGATCCCCGATTCCGCCCAGCAAACGCCGACCCGATAGCCCGCCGAATCCGGACCCAGCTTGATGGCCTTGGTATAGGGATCCAGCCGGATATATGAGCCGGCGCCGGAACCCACCGAATCCATCGCGACCAAAGGCAGGGACAGCACCAGTCGTGCCATGTCGGGGTCGTTACGGATCGTCAGTTCGCTTTGGGTGATGAGCGCCACATCAAAGGACGTCCCGCCGATGTCCGAGCAGGCGATATTCTTGTAGCCCAGCACTTCACCAAGATACTTTGCGCCGATCACGCCGCCTATCGGACCAGAGACGATGGTCCGCGCCAGTTCCTTGGCCTTCCAACTGATGGTGCCGCCGTGGGTCGCCATAACGCGCATGTCGAATTTCGACCCGTTGTCCTTGAACGCCGACGAGATCTTTTTCAGTGTCTGGCGCGACGGTTCGGCCGCGAAAGCCTCTAGAATCGTCGTATTGGTGCGGTGGGTTTCCTTGCGCACCGGATAGTAGTCGACCGACGCAAAGACCGGGATCTGCTTGCCCGACGCCTTCAGCTCTTCCAGCACGATGTCGCGCACGCGGCGTTCGTGGGTGGGGTTCTTGTAGCTGTGCAGCAACGAGATGACGATGCCTTCGACATCCTGTTCGATCAGCTCGCGCGCGGCCTGCCGGGCGGTGTCTTCGCGCAACGGGATGACGACCGTGCCGAACATGTCGACGCGCTCCATCGCGCCCCGCGTCAGATGGCGCGGAACCAACGGTTCATCATAGTAATGCGTATTCAGGTGGATGCGGTCTTCATAGGCAAAGCCCAGATAGGCCTGGATGGCGCGGCCCATGCGGTGGAAATCCTCCATCCCCGCATTGACGATCAGACCGCAGCGCAGGCCCTTGCGCTGGACCACGCGGTTCAGCATCGCGGTGCCCGAGTATACCCCGGTCTGGATCGAGGACAGCGCATCCTCAAGGCTCAGCCCCCAGGCCGCCAGCCCCTCTCTTGAAGATTCGATCAGCCCCAGCGCCTCGTTTTCGGGGGTGGACTGGGCTTTGCCGACGACGAACTCCCCATCCGCATCGACAAAGAATGTGTCCGTCATCGTTCCGCCGGCATCGATGCCGAGCACCTGAACGGACCGTTCGCTCTTTCTGTCAAGTGGCACGTCAAACTCCTCCTTTGACCAGACCCGCCGTGATGGGGCGGGCAGGGTTTCAGGATGGAACCGATCGCATCGGCCGGGTTGTCCGATGTTCGGACGCGGTGACGGACATGCTGCGGACGCGAATTCAGCGCCGGGACGGCCGCTCGATCCGAAGTGCGTCGAGCTTCAGGTAAAGCGTCGATCGCGCGATTCCCAGCCGCCGTGCGACCTGGGTCATATTGCCCTGCGATTGTTCGATTGCCGCAAGGATCTGCGCGCGCTCTGCGTCGCGCAGGGTATCGCCGTGCCGCGCCGGAGGTCGGCGGAATTCTGGGGGCAGGCTGCGATGGTCGATCAATCCGTTGGATGCGACGGCCAGCAGCATTTCCACCAGATTGGTCATTTCGCGCAGGTTGCCGGGCCAGTCATAGGCGGTGAACGCCGTCAGAGCCGAGTTGGTAAAGTTCAGATTGCGTCCCGGCGCTGTCTTTTGCCGGACAATGGCACGCAGATGCGGCAGGATCTCATCGCGCCGATCGCGCAGCGGCACCAGGTCAAGACGAGCGACCGCAATGCGAAAATACAGATCGCCGCGAAAACGACCCGCCCTCATCTCATCCGACAGGCAGCGGGTCGAGGTGGTGACAAGCCGCATGCCCGCCTGCGCCGCCTGCTCAACAAGGTTCAGCAGCAGTTTCTGTGCGTCGGGTGGACAACCGGCCGGGCTTTTAAGATGCAGCGTTCCCCCCGCCTGCGAAAGCCGCTCGACCAGCCCATCCGCCAGATCGCGCCGCAGCCCCTCTGCCGTCAGCAGCGAACAGTCCAGCCGTACAAATGGCCGGTCGGGCATGGAGCCCGCATGGTGGATCGCCTCGGCCAGCGTCGCCTTTCCCGCTCCGGTCTCGCCCTCGATCAGGACCGGCAGTTGCATGGGCGCCAGCCGGGCGGCCTGCGAACAGATCTGTGCCAACACCTGTCCGACCCGCGCCATGGTTTCAAGATTCAGCGGGTTCTGGGTGGTCGTCGGGCGGCTTTGTCGCTTGCTAAGCAGGATGCCGATTCGGTTGTCTCCGTCCCGCACCAGTTCAAGATCCACGCCGGGCAGCAATGTCTGGATCGAGGAAACCAGTTGCTCTTCCGGCTGATCCAGAAGTTGGGGCAAGGTTTCGCGCAGTTGCTGAAATGCAGCCTCGTCGTCGATCAGTTGCTGGGCGTTGTCGGTCGACAGAACGCCAAGACCATAGCGGTCCAGCACCGCCAACGGTGTATTGCCGCGCCGCAACCTGCGAAGACTGGCGATCTCTGTCAGTTTTTCTCGTTCCGTCAGCAACAGTTGGCGCAGCATCGTTTCGGCCTGCATGGCCAACATGGCAGACAGCGCGGCGCTGTCCGAACGCAATGCCTCTGCCGGCCAGGATACATCGATGACGCCAAGGATGTGATCCGTTACGGGATCGCGGACGGGTGTTGCCGAACAGGACCAGCGCTGGATTTCCTCGGAAAAATGCTCGGTGCGGAAGACCTGCGTGGGCATGCCGGTTCGCAATGCCATGCCGATTGCATTCGTGCCGATATCTTCCTCCAGCCAGCGGCCACCTGAATGCAGGTGGTTTTCGCGGCCCATTTCCAGTGTCGCGGGATCGCCAACCTGATCGATCACCATGCCTTGGGAATCGCAAAGCAGGATCATGTTTCCCGAGCGATTAAGAAGATAGCCGGCATTCTGCGATGCCGGACGGGCAGCCCGCATGAACCGGCCGGCCTGTGCGCGGGCCCGTTGCAGTTGCGCCTCGTCAGCCAGCGGGGCCCGTGTCAGCCCGGTTGCCAGAACACCCGAGCTGCGCTTCCACGATTCGACGATCTCTGTCCGCGCGGATTTCGGCACCCGGCCGATTGCACGGAAATTTTCCCAATCCTGCTTCGAAACACTATTCGGCATCCCCCCTCTCCGCCAGCCACGGACCCCTCCCTTGATCCGGTGGCGGCACTATCGCATGGACGCGGCTTGGTCGGCCAGACTGTTGACTGGCTACCCAAGTCTTGAAGAAATCATTATCGCAATGCCGTCCCCGCACCTGTTGTCCGAATTTCGGACAGTTCGGACAGACGGCAGTTATCCGGCACGGGCCCGCCTGCCAGCCGGAGAAGCCGTCTGCACCACGTCAAATTCCCAATCGGCCCACAGGTAGAAGGTAAGCATTGCAGGGTTATTCCGAAAGCGAATAGTTCAGTCTGCCTTGGCACTGGCCAAGCCGGCATTGCGGGCCTATCACGCCGCTTGGGCGCCTTTCACTCGCCAAACCCCGGGACTTCCGCTCCGCCGGCCCTATCGCCGGGCAAAAGACGAAAACCATGATCATCCCACCCCGTTACACCATCTTTTCCCTTGTTGTTCTGGCGGCAATCCTGTCGCTGGCTGCCATCTTTTTGATTTCCCCTTGGTTCAGCCTTGTCGCTGTGTTGCTGGTGCCGCTGGCGCTGCTTGGGATTCATGACCTGATGCAGACCCGCCATGCGATTTTGCGCAACTACCCGGTGATTGGGCATATCCGCTTTCTGATCGAGAACTTCCGCCCCGAGATCCGCCAATACATGATCGAGGGCGATCAGGACGAACTGCCCTTCAGCCGGCAGGCCCGCGCCCTTGTCTATCAGCGCGCCAAGGGGGCCGAGGACAAGCGCCCCTTTGGCACCATCGAGAACGTCTACAGTTCGGGCTATTCTTGGCTGACCCATTCGGCGACGCCCATGCATATCCCGGATTCGGACTTCAGGGTCCACATCGGCGGCAAGGATTGCCGGCAGCCCTATGACGCCAGCCTCTACAACATCTCGGCCATGAGCTTTGGTGCGCTGTCGGGCAATGCGATCCTGGCGCTGAACAAGGGGGCGAAGAAGGGCGGCTTTGCGCATGACACCGGCGAGGGCGGGATCAGCCGCTATCACCGCGATGGCGGCGGCGACCTGATCTATCAAGTGGCCTCGGGTTATTTCGGGTGCCGTAACGACGACGGCAGCTTTTCGCGCGAGAAATTCGCGAAAACCTCGGCCGATCCGCAGATCAAGATGATCGAGATCAAGCTGAGCCAAGGCGCCAAACCCGGTCACGGCGGGATGTTGCCTGCTTCCAAGATCTCGGCTGAAATCGCCGAGGCACGTGGTATCCCGATGGGCGTGGATTGCATCTCTCCACCCGCGCATAGCACGTTTTCAACGCCCATCGGGCTGATTGAGTTCGTGGGAGAGCTACGCGCGCTGTCCAATGGCAAACCCATCGGCTTTAAGCTGTGCATCGGGCATCGGCGCGAATTCCTCAGCATCATCAAGGCTATGCTGAAAACCGGCATCCTGCCTGATTTCATCGTCATCGACGGGGCCGAGGGGGGAACCGGGGCCGCGCCGGTCGAATTCGCCAATCGCGTCGGCATGCCAATGCTGGAGGGGCTGACCTTCGTGCATAACGCGTTACGGGGTGCGGGCCTGCGCGATCAGATCAGGCTGGGGGCTGCGGGCAAGATCATCTCGGCCTATGACATTGCCCGCGCATTTGCTCTTGGCGCCGACTGGTGCAATTCCGGACGTGGCTTCATGTTTGCCATCGGCTGCATCCAGGCACAGTCCTGCCATACCAACAAATGCCCCGTGGGCATCGCCACGCAGGACCAAACGCGCCAGAAGGCGCTGGACGTGGCCGATAAAAGCGAGCGCGTGGCGAGGTTTCACCGCAACACCATGCGTGCTCTGGCCGAGATCGCCGGTGCCGCCGGCCTGAGCGATCCACGCGACTTCATGCCTTATCACTTCATGTTTCGTCAGAAAGACAGCGTTTTTCTGGACGGGAATGAGGTTTATCCCTACCTTCCCGACGGCTTTCTACTGGCGGATGATGAATATCCCGAGTTGGCCGACTGGTACGACCGCTGGGAACGCGCCAGTGCCGAAAGTTTTGCGCCTCCGGAAATTCCATTTGGACCTTTCGGATCACAACGCAAAAGGCCAGGCATTCAGGAGCGCGCCGTTTAGACGCACGAACGTTGCTGAGATCAGGCTTCCTGCCGAATACCCCGTCGGCGACTTGGTCCAGATCATCCAAGCCTCGGGCGCGTCGGCGCACTGATGCTGGCCGGTCGCATAAATCATAACATTCTTGTCTCTGGGCAGGATTGTCTTAATCTTAACCCATGACAATATGGACCCCCGATTCCAGCGCCCTGTATCGCCCGGCATATCTGTCTTTGGCGGAACAATATGCGCGGGCTATCCGTGATGGCGTGCTGCCCGCCGGCGCCCGCCTGCCGCCGCAGCGCAGGCTGGCGGACGATCTGGGGTTGTCGGTTCAGACCGTCTCTCGCGCCTATGAGGAGCTGATCCGCCGCGGCCTCGTGGTGGGGGAAGTCGGTCGCGGCTCTTTCGTGCTGCCTGCCGGATCGGAAAACACGCCGCCCTATCTGGCCGAGCGGCTGGGTGAACTGGTCGATCTGTCGATCCTCAAACCCGTCACCGAGCGCATGCATGTCGAAACCTTCCGCGAGGGGTTGCATTGGGTGGCCGAGAACCTGTCCGTTCCGGCCGCATTGTCGTTCCGGCCCAACTCGGTCCTGCCCCAGCACCGGCAGATCGCGGCCGAGTGGCTGCGCCGCAACGGCATAGATGCCGCGCCGGAAAACATCACCATAACCGATGGCGCCACGTCAGCCATAACCACCGCGGTGATGAGCGCGGTGCCCGCAGGCGATACGCTGGCTGCTGGCGCGCTGACGCATCATTTGCTGATGCCGTTGTGCAAATACCTGGGCCTGCATCTGGAAGGGCTGCCGGTCGATGACGACGGTATCGTGCCCGAGGCGCTGGACCATCTGGCCCGCAAAGGCAGCCTGCGTGCGCTTTACATGCAGCCGGCGGCCATCAACCCGATGGCGATCATGAGCAGCGCAGAGCGGCGCGCCGAGCTTGCGGCAATCGCCCGCCGCCACGACCTGCTGATCATCGAAAACGACATGCTGAACGCGATGATCTCGAACCGGCCGCCGCCCATGGCCGTGCTTGCGCCCGAGCGGGTGCTGCATATCCACGGCTTCACCAAGACCACGCTGCCCGGATTGCGGGTCGCATGGCTGCTTTCGCCCGCCCGCCTTGCCTCGGCCACCGCCAACCGCCATCTGGTGACGAACTGGATGGCCACCCCGGCCATGGTCGAGTTGCTGAGCCATTGGATCAACGACGGCACCGTGGACAGGCTGATCGGCTGGCAACGCGAGGCCCTGCACATCCGCCACCGGATCGCCCGCGAGGTTCTGGGCACGGCCGCTTTTCGCGCGCATCCGCAAAGCCTGCACATCTGGCTGGAACTGCCGCCCGGCCGGGACGAGGATGAATTCGTCGCCCAGGCCCGCCAACGCGGGGTGGCCATAGCGTCCGGCCGCGCCTTCCGGCTGAGCGAGCGTGGGCGGCGCGATGCGGTGCGAATCGCCCTTGGCTCGACCGGGACGGACGAACTGCGGCGGGGCCTGACTCTGGTCGCCGAAACGCTGGGCGGCGTTGCCGAACCCTTGCTTCCGCTGATTTGACAGGCAAGGGACGGCAAAAAATTGTTATGATATTATTTAAACATTGACCTGATATAATCTCGCTGCAAAGTTCCTCTGGACAGCCAAAGGGGGACGCATTTGGACCAGCCGATCATTCGCATCCAGAACCTGCGCAAGTCCTTTGGGACTCTGACCGTCATCGATGGGCTGAACTTTGACGTGATGAAGGGTGAAAAGCTGGCGTTGATCGGCCCTTCGGGGTCGGGCAAAACCACCATCCTGCGCATCCTGATGACGCTTGAAGATATTTCGGGCGGTCGTATCGAGATCTGCGGCGAGCCGCTTTATCACATGCACAAGAACGGAAACGACGTTCCCGCGGACGAGGCGCATCTGCACAAGATGCGGCGTCACATCGGCATGGTCTTTCAGCATTTCAACCTGTTTCCCCACAAGTCGGTCTTGCAGAACATCATGCTGGCGCCGGTCCTGACCAAGGGTGAGGCGCGCGCCAGCGCCGAAAAACATGCCCGCGAATTGCTGGATATGGTCGGGTTGGCGGACAAGGCCGATTACATGCCTTCGCAGCTTTCGGGCGGCCAGAAGCAGCGCGTTGCCATTGCCCGTGCGCTGGCGCTGCATCCGCAGATCATGCTGTTTGATGAGGTCACTTCGGCGCTTGACCCGGAACTCGTCGAGGAGGTGCTGGAGGTGATGAAGCGCCTTGCCGCCGAAACCGACATGACCATGCTGCTGGTTACGCATGAAATGGGCTTTGCCCATGACTTCGCCGATCGCGTGCTGTTTTTCGACAGGGGCCGCATCGTCGAACAGGGCCCGCCCGCCCAGATATTCACCGCGCCGCAAGAGGACCGCACGAAGTCCTTTCTGCGCAAGATCATCGCCGCAGGACAGCGCGTGTGATGCCAACCCGACAGGAGAGAACAACGATGAAGAAATGCCTGATTGTCGCGGCCCTGCTGGCTGCACCGCTTCCCGCCATGGCGGACAAGCTGGATGATCTCAAGGAACAGGGCTATGTCCGCATCGCCATCGGCAACGAGCCGCCCTATACCGCCGTCGCCTCGGACGGCAAGGTCTCGGGCGCGGCGCCGGACGTGGCCCGCGCGGTTTTCGAGAAACTGGGCATCAAGGATCTGGAGGCTTCCATCGCCGAATATGGTGCGATGATCCCTAGCCTTCAGGCCGGGCGGGTCGATGCGATCACTGCCGGCCTGTTCATGAAGCCCGAACGCTGTCAGGCCGTGGCCTATTCCGAGCCGATCCTGTGCGATGCCGAGGCGCTTTTGGTGCCCAAGGGCAACCCCAAGGGCTTCAGGTCCTATGCCGATATCGCAGCTGACGCCTCGGCCAAGCTGGGTGCTCCGGGCGGCGGGACCGAGGAAAAGCTGGCGCTGGATGCCGGCGTGCCGCGCGACCGGCTGGTCGTGGTGCCCGATCCGCAATCGGGGCTGAAGATGGTGCAGGACGGCCGTATCGACGCCTATTCGCTGCCGGTCCTGTCGCTGAACGATCTGCTGGGAAAGTCGGGCGACGGCAATCTTGAGGTTTTTGCCCCGGTCGAGGGCGCGCCGGTCTATTGCGACGGTGCCGCTTTCAACAAAAAGGACACTGCGCTGCGCGATGCCTTTGACGTGGAACTGGCCAAGCTGAAGGAATCGGGCGAGTTCGCCGCGATCGTCGAGCCCTATGGCTTCTCGGCCGCTGCGGCCATGTCCACCACGCGCGACGCGCTCTGCGCCGAGTGACATCGGGGCGGGGGACGACCCCGCCCATCCCGACAACGAAAAAGGACAGGCACAGCGCATGGGCGACTGGGCAGGATATCTGACACTCATCCTTCAGGGGGCGTGGGTCACGGTCAAGCTGACCATGATGGGTTCGGCCCTGGCGCTTGTCGTGGCCTTCATCGCCGGGCTGGGTCGTATTTCGCGCCACGCCTGGCTGCGCTGGCTTTCCACGGTTTACATCGAGTTCTTTCGCGGCACCTCGATCTTTGTCCAGTTGTTCTGGATCTATTTCGTCCTGCCGATGACCGGGGTCGAGCTGACGCCCATGCAGGCCGGCGTCATGGCGCTTGGCCTGAATGTCGGCGCCTATGGGGCCGAGGTGGTGCGCGGCGCGATCCTTGCCGTGCCGCGCGACCAGTATGAGGCTTGTATCGCGGTCAACCTGACCCGCTTTCAGCGCATGCGTCACATCATTCTGCCGCAGGCGCTGCCGCTGATGCTGCCGACGTTCGGCAACAATGCCATCGAGCTTCTCAAGGCCACCTCGGTCGTTTCGCTGATCTCGCTGACCGACATGACCTTTCAGGCACAGGTGGTGCGTTCGCAGACCGGCAGCACGTTGCTGCCCTTCGTGACGATCCTGCTGCTGTATTTCGCCATGTCCTCGGCCATTTCCTTCGGCATGCGCCGGTTGGAGCGGCGGGTGACGCGCGGTCTGGACGGGGTGCGCTGATGGAGTGGGACTGGGACTTTGCTTGGTCGATCATGCCGACGCTGCTGTCCGGCTTCAGGATCACACTGATCGCCACGGTGCTTGGCGCCATCGTCGCTGCCGTTCTGGGGCTGGTCTTTGCCATCCTGCGTCGCTCGCCCAACCGCTGGGTTGCGCGCATCACGGGGTTCGTCGTCGAGTTCATCCGGGGCACGCCGCTGCTGGTGCAGCTTTACTTCATCTTTTACGTCCTGCCCGGCCTTGGCCTGCGGCTGCCGGCGCTGACCGCCGGGGTGATCGGAATGGGCCTGCATTACGCCACCTATACCGCCGAGGTCTATCGCGGCGGCATCGAGTCGGTCGCGCGCGGGCAATGGGAGGCGGCAAAGGCCACGAACCTGACCACGCGCCAGACATGGCTGCATGTGATCCTGCCGCAGGCGGTGCCGCCGATGATCCCGGCCATGGCGAACTATCTGCTGGCCATGTTCAAGGAAACGCCGCTGCTTTCGGCCATTACGGTGCTTGAACTGATGAATCAGGCGAAATCGGTGGCGAACAGTTCCTATCGCTATGTCGAGCCGATGACGCTCGTTGGTGTCATGTTCCTGATCGTCAGCGTGATCTCGGTCATCGTGCTACGCTGGCTGGAACGCCGCTATGGAGGGGGCTCACGATGAACCTGCTGTCTGTCCCGGTCGATCTGGACCACCGCCCCCTGCCGCGCCGGATCGGGCTGGTGACGCTGGCCACCGACCACACCACCGAGGTCGATTTTGCGGTCCTGCCCCCGCATTGCGTGGGTGTCTATGCCACCCGCATTCCCTTTGCCAATCCGGTAACGCCTGAAACGCTGGCCGCCATGGCGCGGGACGTGACGGCGGCGGCGGCGTTGATACTGCCGGACGAGGATCTGGACGCGGTCGTCTATAGCTGCACCTCGGCCTCGGTCGTGATCGGGGATCAGGCGGTGCGCGAGGCGATCGGGCTGGGCAAGCCCTCGGCCCAGGCGATCACGCCGATCTCGGCCGGCTTTGCGGCACTGCGGGCGCTGGAGGCGCAGCGGATCACGCTGCTGACCCCCTATACGCCCCGGACCACCCAGCCCATGGCGGATTGCTTTGAAGGCGGCGGGTTTGCGCTGCAAGGCGTGTCCTGCCTGAACCTGACCGACGACCGCGAGATGGCGAGGATTTCCCACGCCACGATCATCGAGGCTGCCAGGGCGGCGCTGGCGCCTGACAGTCAGGCATTGTTCATCGCCTGCACCGCCGTCCGGGCCTGCGCGATCATAGACCGGATCGAGGATGCCGTGGGCGTTCCCGTCGTCTCGGCCAATTCCGCGACGCTTTGGGCCGCCGCCCGCGCCTGTGGCGTGACGGGCGCAGTGGCGCCGGGCCAGTTGATGAGGGCCGCATGAGCGTGACGCTGGACGATATCCGCGCCGCGGCCGGGCGCATCCGCGGGCATGTAATCGAAACCCCGCTGATCCGGGACGAGGCGCTGTCGGAACGGCTGGGGCAGCCGGTCTGGCTGAAATGCGAATACCGCCAGACGACGGGTGCCTTCAAGCTGCGCGGCGCGACCAATGCCATCCTGTCGCTGCCGCCCGATGCGCTGGCGCGGGGTGTCGTTACCGCTTCGACCGGCAATCATGGCCGCGCGGTGGCGCATGCCGCCCGGGCCATTGGCGTGCCTGCGACCATCTGCCTGTCGCGGCTGGTGCCGGACAACAAGGTGCAGGCGATCCGCGATCTGGGGGCCGAGGTCCGCATCATCGGCGCGTCGCAGGACGAGGCGATGGTCGAGGTCGCCCGCGCCGTGGCCAGCGAGGGCATGACCGAGATCCCGCCCTTTGACCATGAGGCGGTCGTCGCGGGCCAAGGCACGTTGGGGCTGGAGATTGCCCCGGTGGAAGCCGAGGCCGTGTTGGTGCCCCTGTCGGGCGGCGGGCTTGCGGCGGGCGTCGCGGTGGCCATCAAGGCGCTGTCGCCCGCGACGCGCGTTATCGGCCTGACGATGGAAAACGGCGCGGCGATGGCCGCAAGCCTTGTCGCCGGTCATCCCGTCGAGGTCGTGGAAACCCCCAGCCTTGCCGACAGCCTTGGCGGCGGCATCGGTTTTCAGAACCGGGTCACCTTTGCGCTGTGCCGCGCTTTGCTGGACGATGTGATCCTGCTTCACGAAGCCGAGATTGCCCAAGCCATCCGCCATCTTGGCCGCGCCGGCCATATCGTCGAGGGCGCGGCTGCCGTGGGCCATGCCGCCCTGCTGGCTGGTCGCTTTGTCCCGAAAGGCCCGACCGTCACCATTCTGTCGGGTGCGAATATCGACCCCGCATTGCATGCCCGCATCATGGCCGGCGCTTCGGAGGCCGCATGAGACCGCCCGTCACCATCCTGACCGAAACCGACCTGCGCGCCCTTGTGCCGCTGGACGCCGAGGCCATCGCCTGCATCCGCGAGGCCTTTGTCGCATTGGCGACGAAACCTGTGGCCATGCCGCCGATCCTGCGGCTGGATATTCCCGAACACCGGGGCGAGGTCGATGTAAAGACCGCCTATGTGCCGGGGCTGACGCATTTCGCCATCAAGATCTCGCCGGGGTTTTTCGACAACCCCTCACTGGGGTTGCCCTCGACCAACGGCATGATGGTGGTGCTGTCCTCGCGTACCGGGCTGGTCGAGGCGTTGCTTCTGGACAACGGCTATCTGACCGATGCGCGCACTGCCGCCGCTGGCGCGGTGGCCGCCGATGCTCTGGCCCGGCCGGATGCCGTAACCGCCGCGATCCTTGGCGCGGGGATGCAGGCCCGGATGCAGCTTCAGGCGCTGGCGCTGGTGCGCCCGCTGACCGGCGCGCGGGTCTGGGCGCGCGATCCGGCCAAGGCGCAGGCTTTCGCAGAGCAGATGACGGCAAGCCTTGGCATGCAGGTCAACGCCGTTGCGACCGTGGCGCAGGCCACGCGCGGGGCGGATCTGGTGGTCACGACCACGCCTGCGACCATGCCGATCCTTGGCGTGGGGGATATTGCCCCCGGCGCCCATGTCACCGCCATGGGCTCGGACGCCGGGCACAAGAATGAAATCGCCCCAGAGCTGATCGCCGCCGCGCATTACGTTGCCGACCGCCTGTCCCAGACCCGCGAACTGGGCGAACTGCACCATTCGCCGCTGGCCGCGCAGGATTTCCCCGAGCTTGGCCAGATACTTGCCGGACAAGCGCCGGGCCGGACCGATCCGCAGCAGATCACCCTGGCCGACCTGACCGGGACCGGCATTCAGGACACCGCCATCGCCACTCTGGCCCTTGCCCGCGCGGGCAAGGCCGGGGCCGGCCAGAACTTCACCCTTTGAGAGCAACCGCCATGACAGAAGTCGCATTGAAGTTCACGCGCCAGGAATATGCCGAGCGCCTTGCCAAGACCCGCCGGGCGATGGAGGAAAAGGGCGTCGATCTGCTGATCGTCACCGATCCGTCGAACATGAACTGGCTGACCGGCTATGACGGCTGGTCGTTTTATGTCCATCAATGCGTCGTGGTGCCGCCGGATGGCGAGCCGATCTGGTACGGCCGCGGGCAGGACGCGAATGGCGCGAAGCTGACTGCCTATCTGCGCCATGAAAACATCATCGGCTATCCCGACCATTACGTGCAGAACCCCGCCATGCACCCGATGGACTATCTGTCCGGCATCCTGCGCGACAAGGGCTGGGGCGCAAAGCGCATCGGCGTCGAGATGGACAACTATTGGTTCACCGCCGCCGCCTTTGCCAGCCTGACCAAGAACCTGCCCGACGCGCGCTTTGCCGATTGCACGGCACTCGTGAACTGGCAGCGCGCGGTGAAAAGCCCGCAGGAGATCGCCTATATGCGCAACGCCGCGCGTATCGTGGAGGCAATGCATGCGCGCATTTTCGACCGGATCGAGGTCGGCATGCGCAAATGCGATCTGGTGGCGGAAATCTATGACGCAGGCACGCGCGGGGTCGAGGGGATCGGCGGCGACTATCCGGCAATCGTGCCGCTGCTGCCTTCGGGACGCGATGCCTCGGCACCGCACCTGACCTGGGACGACAAGCCGATGAAATCCGGCGAAGGCACCTTTTTCGAAATCGCCGGTTGCTACCACCGCTATCATGTTCCGCTGTCGCGCACGGTGTTTCTGGGCAAGCCCACGCAGGCTTTCCTTGATGCGGAAAAGGCGACGCTGGAGGGGATGGAGGCCGGTCTTGCCGCCGCAAAACCCGGCAATACCTGCGAGGACATCGCCAAGGGCTTCTTCGACGTGCTGGCGAAATACGGCATCGTCAAGGACAACCGCACCGGCTATGGCATCGGCGTCAGCTATCCGCCCGACTGGGGCGAGCGTACGATGAGCCTGCGTTCCGGCGACAGGACCGTGTTGCAACCCGGCATGACCTTTCATTTCATGACCGGCCTTTGGCTGGAGGACATGGGGCTGGAGATCACCGAATCCATTCTCATCACCGAAACCGGCGTCGAATGCCTTGCCGATGTCCCGCGCCAACTTTTCGTGAAGGACTGACGCCATGTTGCAGATGCAACTGATCCCTTCGCCCATCTCGGCGACATTGGATTTCGCGGCGCCAGGGGTCAGCCACGGTTTCCTGCGCCTGCCCTATTCGCGCGACGACGCGGCCTGGGGGTCGATCATGATCCCCATCACCGTGGTCAACAACGGCGAGGGGCCGACCGCGCTTTTGACCGGGGCCAACCATGGCGACGAATACGAAGGGCCGATAGCGCTGTTCGATCTTGCCGCGACCATCCGGGCCGAAGACGTCACCGGCCGCATCATCATCGTGCCGGCGATGAACTATCCGGCATTCGGTGCGGGCACCCGCACCTCGCCGCTGGACCGGGGCAACCTGAACCGCAGTTTTCCGGGACGGCCGGATGGCACGGTGACGCAAAAGATCGCGGATTACTTTCAGCGCGTGCTGCTGCCCATGGCCGATGTGGTGCTGGATTTTCATTCGGGCGGCAAGACGCTGGACTTCCTGCCCTATTGCGCCGGCCATATCCTGTCCGACAAGCGGCAAGAGGCGGCGGCATTCGATCTTGTCCGTGCCTTCGGGGCGCCATGGTCGGTCAAGATGCTCGAGATCGACGCGGTCGGCATGTATGACACGGCGGCCGAGGAAATGGGCAAGGTCTTTGTCACCACCGAACTTGGCGGCGGCGGGACCTCGTCCGCGCGCACCGCCGGGATCGCCAAGCGGGGCTTGCGCAACCTGCTGATCGCCGCCGGCGTGATGAAGGGCGGGGTTCAGGCCCAGCCGACGCAATGGCTGGATATGCCGGACGCCGATTGCTTTACCTTTGCCGAGGATGGCGGGCTGATCGAGTTTCTGGCCGATCTGGGCGATGTGCTGGAAAAGGGCCAGCCCGTTGCCCGCATCTTTCCGGTGATGCGCACCGGCCTTGCCCCCGTCACCGTCCATGCCGGCCGGTCGGGCCTGATGATGGCGCGACATTTCCCCGGCATCGTCAAGCCCGGCGATTGCGTGGCGGTGATCGGCGTCGAGGTGGAGGAATGACCATGCTGACCGACGAATCCCTGATGCGGGCGGACGCCTTTGTGAACGGGCGCTGGCATGGGACGGCCCACCGCTTTGCCGTCACTGATCCCGCGACGGGTGAGACCGTGGCGCGGGTCGCAAGGCTTGATGCGGCGCAGGCCCGTGCGGCCGTCGATGCCGCGCAGGCCGCCTTTGCCGGCTGGGCGGCGCTCTTGCCGCAGGAACGCGCCGCCGTGCTGATGCGCTGGCATCGGCTGATCGTCGAGGCGCGCGAGGATCTGGCGCGGCTGATGACCGCCGAACAGGGCAAGCCGCTGTCGGAATCGCGCGGAGAGATCGACTATGCCGCCAGCTTTGTCGAATTCTATTCCGAAGAAGCCAAGCGTCCGAACATCGAAAGCGTGACCTCGCATCTCTCCACCGCCGAGATGGAGCTTTGGCGCGAACCGCTGGGTGTGGCCGCGCTGATCACGCCCTGGAATTTCCCCTGTGCGATGATTACCCGCAAGGCGGCGGCCGCCTTGGCTGCCGGTTGCACGGTGGTCGTGCATCCCTCGGCCGAGACCCCGCTTTCGGCAACGGCGCTGGCCGAACTGGCCGATCGTGCGGGGTTCCCGGCCGGGGTCTTCAACGTGGTGACGGGCGACGCGCCCGAGATCGTCGGCGAATGGTGCGGCGATGCGCGCGTGCGGGCGCTCAGCTTCACCGGCTCGACGCGGGTGGGCAAGCTTTTGTATCGCCAAAGCGCCGAGACCGTGAAGCGGCTGGTGCTGGAACTGGGCGGCCATGCCCCCTTCATCGTCTTTGCCGATTGCGACATCGACCTGGCGGTGGACGAGGCGATCAAGGCGAAATTCGCCACCTCGGGGCAGGACTGTCTGGGCGCCAACCGGTTTCTGATCGAACGGCCGATCTATGACGAATTCTGCCGCCGCTTTACTGCCGCCGCCGCCGCCCTGACGCTGGGACCGGGGATCGAGGACCGCGACCTTGGCCCGCTGATGAACGAGGGCGCGGTCAAGAAGCAAGAGGAACAGGTCTCAGACGCGCTGGCCAAGGGTGCACGCCTGCTGACCGGGGGGGCGCGCGACCCGCAGGGGCCGCTGTTTTACCGGCCGACCGTGCTGGCCGACGTGCCGCCCGAGGCGCTGATCTTTCGCGAAGAAACATTTGGTCCCGTCGCCGCCATCGCACCTTTCGACAGCGAAGACGAGGCGACGCGGATCGCCAACGGCACCGAATACGGCCTTGTCGCCTATGTCCACAGCCGCGATCCGCGCCGCATCTATCGCCTGTCGCGCGCACTGGAATTCGGCATGGTCGCCGTGAACCGCACCAAGGTCACCGGCGCGCCGATCCCCTTTGGCGGCATGAAGCAATCCGGCCTTGGCCGCGAGGGCAGCCGCCACGGCCTCGAGGCCTTTACCGAGATAAAATACGTCTGCCGCGACTGGGCAGAAACAAGGAGAGCGTGATGCTGACCAATGACGAGCTGTCCAAATGGGACCGCGAAAACCTGTTCCACCCCTCGACCAACCTTGGCCAATTCGCGCGCGGCGAGGGGCCGCAGCGCATCATCTCGGGTGCCGAGGGCGTGCATATCATCGACCGCGACGGCAACCGGCTGCTGGATGGTTTCGCAGGGCTTTACTGCGTGAACGTGGGTTACGGCCGCACCGAAATCGCCGAGGCCATCGCCCGGCAGGCGCATGAGCTGGCCTATTATCATTCCTATGCCGGGCATGGGTCCGAAGCCTCGATCACGCTGGCGAAAATGGTCATGGACCGCGCACCCAAGGCTATGGCGCGCGTCTATTTCGGGCTTGGCGGCTCGGACGCCAATGAAACGAACGTCAAGCTGGTCTGGTATTACAACAATATCCGGGGGTTGCCGCAGAAGAAAAAGATCATCTCGCGCTGGCGGGGTTATCACGGTTCCGGGCTGATGACCGGATCGCTGACCGGGCTTGAGCTGTTTCACAAGAAATTCGACCTGCCGCTGGCGCAGGTGATCCATACCGATGCGCCCTATTACTTCCGCCGCAAGGATGCGGGCATGACCGAGGAAGAGTTCAGCGCCCATTGCGCCGAGGAACTGGAAAAACTGATCGCGGCAGAGGGCGCGGACACCATCGCCGCCTTTATCGGAGAACCCGTGCTGGGCACGGGCGGCATTGTCCCGCCGCCCAAGGGATACTGGCAGGCGATCCAGAAGGTGCTGGCGCGTCACGACATCCTGCTGATCGCCGACGAGGTGGTGACCGGCTTTGGTCGGCTGGGTTCGATGTTCGGCAGCGATCACTACGGGATGACGCCCGATATCATCACCTGCGCCAAGGGGCTGACCTCGGCCTATGCGCCGCTTTCGGGCAGCATCGTCGGGCAAAAGGTCTGGGACGTGCTGATGCAGGGCACCGACGAATATGGCGTGCTGGGCCATGGCTGGACCTATTCCGCCCATCCCATCGGCGCGGCGGCGGGCATCGCCAACCTGCGGCTGATCGACGAGCTTGGGCTGGTCGAGAACGCCGGCCGGATCGGCCGCTATCTGAACGACCGCATGCAAGCCGCCCTGGGCGGCCATGCGCATGTCGGCGAAGTCCGGGGCGAGGGCATGCTTTGCGCGGTCGAGCTGGTCCGCGACCGTGACACGCGCGGATTTTTCGATGCCGCCGAAGGCGTGGGCGGCAAGGTTGTCGCGGCCATGCTGAAACGCGGGGTTATCGCGCGCGCCATGCCGCAGGGCGATATTATCGGCCTTGCCCCGCCGCTTTGCCTGACTCAGGCCGAGGCGGATGTGATCGTGGATGTCACTGCCGAATCCCTGCATGAAATCCTTGGCTGAAGAAAGGGGGACCCGCGTGACAACCGCGATACCCCGGACGATGTGCGCCATGGTCCTGATCGGCCATGGCGGCGTCGAACGTCTGGAATGGCACGAGGACTGGCCCGTTCCCCGTCCCGCGCCGGGCGAGGTGCTGGTGCGCATCACCGGCTGCGCCAAGAACAACACCGACCGCAAGGTGCGCGAAGGGCTGTATTCCACCGCCGATAATGGGGCCGTGACCTCGTTCGCCATGGCTGGGGACACGTTGACCTTTCCGCGCATTCAGGGTGCGGATGTGGTCGGGCAAGTCGTCGGCGTGGGCGAAGGTGTCTCTTCCGCAAGGATCGGTGAAAGGGGGCTTCTGGATTTCAATATCTATCCCGATGCCCGCCCCGATCTGAATCTGGCGCCGGATTATTTCGGCCATGGCGCCGATGGCGGCTTTGCGGAATATGGCTGCTTCCCTTCGGACCAGTTCCACGCCGTTGCCGATCCGGCGCTGGGCGATGCCGAACTGGCGACGCTGGGGATGTGTTCGTGGCAGACCGGCTATCGCATGATGACCTCGGCCGGGGTCCGCGAGGGAGAGCACATTCTGGTCACCGGCGCATCGGGCGGGGTCGGGACCGCGCTTTTGCAGCTTTGCCGGGTCGTCGGCGCGATACCCCATGCCATCGCCAGTTCCGGCAAGGCCGAGGCACTGCTTGCGCTGGGTGCGGAATCGGTGATCGACCGCAACGGGGTTAGCGATTGGTCCGCCACCATCGACAAGGCGACGGGCGGGGCAATGATCGACGCGGTGATGGATCTGGTCGGCGGGGACATGACCGTCCCCCTGATCCAGGCCATGTGCCGCGACATGCGCAGCAGGAAGACATTGCCCCGCCTGTCCATCGCGGGGGCCAGCGCCGGCAACGTGACCTCGCTGCCCTGGACGCTGATCTACCTGAATCAGGTCAGGATCTTTGGCGTCTCGCACGGCACCCGCAACGAGGCGCGGCAGTTGATCGACTGGATCCGGGCAGGTCGGCTGAAACCGGTGCTGGCCGGGATCATGCCCCTGTCCCGGCTGCACGAGGCAGAGCGTATCTTTGTCGAACGCGGCGGCGATTTCGTCGGAAAGCTGGTCGTCGTCCCGGACCGGATCATTGCCGAGCAGGGGCTGAAAGTCATGGACGGATAGCAACAGGGCCGGGATCAGCAAAGGGTATTCAGGTGCCGCGCAGCCAGTCCGGCGCGTTGCGGATTTCGTCCACGCCGGCCAGCGGTGCGATGCGCTGAAGTTCGGTTTCCAGCGCGGCAAGGCGGACTTGGCCCATGCGCACGCCCGGCTCGGGCCAGAAGGCGCGGATGGCCAGTGCGCCGTCCTCGCGTTTGGCGTCCAGCCGGCCGATCAGCCGGTCGCCCTGCATGACCGGAAATACGTAATAGCCGTATTGCCGTTTTGGCGCGGGCACGAAAATCTCGATGCGATAGCGGAAACCGAACAACCGCTCGGCCCGTGCGCGGTCGCGCAACGCCGGGTCGAAGGGCGAAAGCAGGCGGACCCGGGACGAGGGCTCGGGCAGAGAGGGGGCAAGGTCCGGCACCTCTGGGCGGCAATAGCTGCGCCGGAGCTGCCCATCGACCGTTTCCACGTCGATTTCGATGATCCGTCCCGCTGCTAGCGCCTCGGCGCACCACAATTTCGCCTCGTCCCGGCTGGCGATTTCAAAAAAGGCCGCCAGCTCGCCGCTGGTGGCAAAGCCCAGCCGCTCCAGCGCCGCCATCATCGCCCAGTCGACGATCTCGGCATCGTCCAGCCGGGTGTTCAGATGCTCGGCCGGAATGACGCGTTCGGCCAGATCATAGACCTTGCGAAAGCCTGCCCGGTGTCGGATCGCCAGCCTGCCCGAACGCCACAGATATTCCAGTGCGGTCTTGGACGGATGCCAGTCCCACCAGCCGCCCGAGCCCTTGGGCTCGTCCCCGCCCAGATCCGACGAACTGGCCGGGCCGTGGTCGGCGATGTGGCGCAGCACTGTGTCGAATTCCGCGTCCCAGCCCTCGCGCCGCCATTTCGGCCAGCGGCGCTGCATATGCGCCTCGTCCCGGGCGAACTTCAGCCGCCACATCGGGTAAAAGCGCATCGGGATGACGGCGGCGTCATGGGTCCAATGCTCGAATGCGGCGCGGTGGTTGGCGATCAGGCTGTCCAGCGCCGGCGGCCGGTATTGGCCGCGACGCGACCACAGGATCAGGTCATGCGACCGCGCCAGAGTGTTGACGCTGTCCACCTGCACAAAGCCCAGATCCTCCAGCACGCCGGACAGATCCGCGCCCTTGCCCGGCCCCCGGCCCGGCCTGAGCAGCAGATGCCGGTCCAGAAACAGCCGGCGCGCATCGCGGTTTTTCAGCAAGGGGCGGGTCATCGTGAAAGCCTGTCTTTGGCCTTGGCGAGACTGTCATAACCATTCGGGACAAAAAATAGCCAATCGGTTTCTGGTCCCATGGCGGTTGCCCTTGTGCTTCTTTTACCCGCCATGCGCGAAATGTCGCACCTGACCTACAATATCTTGACGAATTTATCGGTTTAGTCGCTAAATATGGGCGTCACGGTTCTTTCGGGTCGATCCAACCCGAAAGCCAAGAGGGAAGCCGGTGCGCCTTTCGGGGCAAGGCCGGCGCTGCCCCCGCAACTGTAAGCAGCGAGCCTGCGCCGGATCATGCCACTGGTGCCGCAAGGCATTGGGAAGGCCGGCAAGGGCAGCGACCTGCGAGCCAGGAGACCTGCCGCGACGACGAAGATGAACCACGGACGGGGTGTCCGGCGGTGCGTTTGGCGATGCGGCCTTGTCGGCCCATGGCCCAAAGCGTCCGTGCCTGCCCCGTCCACAGCACCACGGGGAACAGATGCGGGCAGTATTCATAACCAGTCTTGTCAAAGCCGGGGCGATCCCCCCAAGCGCGGCAAGTGGCAGGCGCGCCAGCGCCGTCCTTGGCCGGAACCGGGCAACGGGGGTGGCCTGCTGATGTCGGCGCCCATCGCACCCGCGCCTGAAACCGCACAGCCCGGCCATGTCTTGGAACGGCGTGACGTCGCCGTCGATGTGGCCTCGTCGGTCAACGAATATCTCGACCGCGCCGATTGGCGGGTGAATGCCAATGCCAATCAGGACTATTCGCTGGGCGGGCTGATCCTGAACGTCTCGGGCAAGGTGATCGCCAATTACTGGCTGTCGCATGTCTATTCGCCCGCAGTCGGTCACGCGCACCGGCAGGGCGATCTGCATATCCACGACCTTGACATGCTGGCGGGCTATTGCGCCGGCTGGTCGCTGCGCACGCTGCTGACCGAAGGGTTCAATGGTGTCCCCGGCAAGGTCGAAGCCGGCCCGCCCAAACGCCTGTCCAGCGCCATTGGCCAGATCGTGAACTTTCTGGGCACCTTGCAGAACGAATGGGCCGGGGCGCAGGCCTTCAGTTCGTTCGATACCTATATGGCGCCCTTCATCCGCAAGGACGGGCTGGGTTACGCCGAGGTGCGGCAAGGGATGCAGGAACTGATCTTCAACCTCAACGTGCCCTCGCGCTGGGGCACGCAGACCCCGTTCACCAACCTGACCTTTGACTGGGTCTGCCCCGAGGACCTGCGCGACGACGTGCCGATCATCGGCGGCCAGCCGATGGATTTCACCTATGGCGAGTTGCAGGCTGAAATGGACATGATCAACCGCGCCTATATCGAGGTGATGACGCGCGGCGATGAAAAGGGCAGGGTGTTCACCTTCCCGATCCCGACCTACAACATCACCCCGGATTTCCCGTGGGAAAGCGAAAATGCCGTGCGGCTGTTCGAGATGACGGCGAAATACGGCCTGCCCTATTTCCAGAACTTCCTGAACTCGGACCTCAAGCCAAACATGGTGCGCTCTATGTGCTGCCGGTTGCAACTGGACCTGACCGAGCTGCTCAAGCGTGGCAACGGGCTGTTCGGCAGCGCCGAGCAGACAGGATCGCTGGGCGTCGTTACCGTCAACTGCGCGCGGCTGGGCCATCTGTACAAGGGCGACGAGGCGGGGTTGCTTCGGCGGCTGGATCAGTTGCTGGAGCTTGGCCGCGACAGTCTGGAAATCAAGCGCGGCGTGATCCAGCGACTGATGGACGACGGGCTGTTTCCCTATAGCCGGCGCTATCTTGGAACGTTGCGCAACCATTTCTCGACGCTGGGTGTGAACGGCATCAACGAGATGATCCGCAATTTCACCGATGATGCGCATGACATCACCTCGGAATGGGGTCATGCCTTTGCGCTGCGGTTTCTGGATCATGTGCGGGCGCGCATCACCGCCTTTCAGGAAGAAACCGGGCATCTCTACAACCTGGAAGCCACGCCGGCGGAAGGCACCACCTATCGCTTCGCCAAGGAGGATAAAAAACGCTTCCCCGACATCCTTCAGGCCGGGACCGGGCACGAGCCCTATTACACCAACTCCAGCCAGCTTCCGGTCGGCTTTACCGACGATCCTTTCGAGGCGCTGGAGCGGCAAGAGGCGCTGCAACGCAAATATACCGGCGGCACGGTGCTGCATCTTTACATGGGCACGCAGCTTTCCTCGGCCGATACATGCCGCAAGCTGGTGCGCCGGGCGCTGGAGAATTTCGGCCTGCCCTATATCACCATCACCCCGACATTCTCGGTCTGTCCCAAACACGGCTACATCGCGGGCGAACACCAGTTCTGCCCGCGCTGCGACGAGGAACTGCTCGTGAAAAAGCGGCAAGCCGCCGCGCATTGATTATCAGGAGAAAACCATGTTCGATATTCAGAAAACCAAGCCCGAAGAGATCCTGCTGGCCGACGAGGAACGCCAGCCCTGCGAGATCTGGACCCGCGTGATGGGCTATCACCGCCCCATGTCCTCGTTCAACCGGGGCAAGAAGGGCGAATTCCGCGAGAGGGTGTATTTCAGCGAAACGCAGGCCGATCTTGGCTGAAATCCGCATCGGCGGCCTGCAACGCCTGTCTACCTGCGACTGGCCGGGTCAGTTGGTCGCCACCCTTTTCCTGCAGGGGTGCCCGTGGGATTGCCCCTATTGCCATAACCCGCACCTGATCCCGCCCGAGGCCGAAACCGGGGTGGATTGGGCTGAGGTGATGGCGTTTCTGATGACAAGGCGCGGCCTGCTGGACGGGGTGGTGTTTTCCGGCGGAGAGCCTACGCTTCAACGCGGCTTGCCGCAGGCGATGCAGGCGGTTCGTGCCTTGGGGTTCAGGGTCGGTTTGCATACCGGCGGTCCCTATCCCGCCCGGTTGGCTGCGGTGCTGCCGCTTTGCGATTGGGTGGGCTTTGACGTGAAGGCGCCGTTTTCCGATTACCGCCGCGTGACCGGGGCGGCAGGCAGTGGCGTGAAGGCGCGGGAAAGCCTGCTGCTGCTGCTGGGCAGCGGCGTGGATTACCAGGTCCGCACGACGGTCGATCCAGAATTGATCGACGATGCGGCACTGGCGCGCATGTCTGCCGAACTTGCGCAGCTTGGCGTGGCTGCCCATGTCCTGCAAACCTGTCGCACCGCCGGGACGCGACGGAATCGCCCGGTGCATGTTGCGGATCGAGGGGCCGGCCGCAACCGCGCTTGACCGATACACATGCCGCAGGCGACATTCGTTCCATGCGATCCATTACAGGAGATTTGCCATGCGACTGAGTGCAAGAAACGTGCTGGCCGGAACGGTTACGGAAATCGTCAAGGGCGCCGTGACCAGCCATGTCCGTATAGATATCGGCGGAACAATCGTGACCGCCTCGATCACCAATACGGCGGTCGAGGAACTTGGCCTGAAGGAAGGCGACCGTGCCTCGGCGGTGATCAAGGCCTCCGACGTGATGATCGGCGTGGACGACTAACTCGATAATCGGGCCGCGTTGCATGTTCAACGCGGCCCGCCTTGACGACAATTCCTTGCCAGACCGAAAGAGCCATGGATCCTCGCAGCACCCTTCCCTCGATCGACAAGCTTTTGCGCCAGACCGAGGCGCAGGAACTGATCGTGCGTCACGGGCGCGACAATGTGGTCGGGATGCTGCGCAACCTGTTGCAGGACCGGCGTCAGGCGGCGGGCCGTGGCGACGCGGCGGCGGGTCAAGGGGTGCTGGAGGAATGCGCGGACCGGCTGGCAGCGCGGGCCAGCCCCTCGTTGCGGCCGGTGCTGAACCTGACCGGGACGGTCAACCACACTAATCTGGGCCGTGCGCTGTTGTCGCGGCGCGCTGCCGATGCGGCGTTTCAGGCCATGATCAGCGCGACCAATCTGGAATACGACCTTGATCGTGGCACGCGGGGCAACCGCGACAGCCACGTCGAGGCGCTGATTTGCCGGCTGACCGGTGCCGAGGCTGCGACGGTCGTGAACAACAACGCCGCCGCCGTGATGCTGATGCTGAACACGTTGGCGGCCGGGCGCGAGGTGGTGGTTTCACGCGGCGAACTGGTCGAAATCGGCGGCGCCTTCCGGGTGCCGGATGTGATGAGCGGGGCCGGCTGTCGCTTGCACGAGGTCGGCACCACCAATCGCACCCATCTGCGCGACTTTGCCAATGCGGTGAACGAAGACACCGCCGCCCTGATGAAGGTCCACGCCAGCAATTACTCGATCCAGGGCTTTACCTCCGAGGTGCCGCAGGCCGATCTGGCGGCGCTGGCGCGGCGTCACGGCATTCCGTTCCTGATCGATCTGGGCAGCGGCTCGCTGATCGACCTTGACGCCTTTGGCCTGCCACCCGAGCCAACGGCGCGACAGGCGATCCGGGACGGGGCAGATGCGGTGACCTTCAGCGGGGACAAGCTGCTTGGCGGACCGCAATGCGGCATCATCGCCGGCTCGCGTGCGCTGGTGGACCGGATGCGGGCCAATCCGCTGAAACGCGCCCTGCGGGTGGACAAGATCATTCTGGCCGCGCTGGCAGAGACGCTGCAAAGCCACGACGACCCCCAGCGCGCAAGGGCCGAGATCCCGACGCTGCGCCTGCTGACGCGGCCGCGGGATGAAATCCGGGCGCTGGCCCAGCGGCTTTGCCCGCAGGTTCAGACGGCACTGTCGGGTCTGGCCAATGTTCAGGTCATCGATTGCTCCAGCCAGATCGGCAGCGGTGCGCAACCGGTGGATCTGTTGCCAAGCGCGGGTCTGGCCTTTGCCGAAACCGGCGCTGTGTCGGTTTCGCGTATCGCGCAGGCGTTCCGCGATCTGCCGCTGCCGGTGATCGGCCGGGTGCATAAGGGGCAGTATCTGCTGGATCTGCGCTGCCTTGAGGACGAAGCGCCGTTCCTGTCCCAGCTTGACCGGCTGGACCTTGCCGGGGCTAACCGGGAAGGCCGCTGATGCGCATGGCGGCAAAGCGTTCGCGCAGCCAGCGCGCCGCCGGTCCGCTGGGGCGCTGCTTGTGCCAGACCAGTTCCAGCGCCACCGGCCAGTCGGCCCCGTCGAATTGCAAGGGCGGCGTCACCAGATCGTCCCGGACCGGAGAGTTGTCGATGATGTGATCGGGCACCAGCGCCCAGCCGATCCCCTGCCGGACCATTTGCAGGATGATCCAGTGGCTTTCGACCCACCAGACCTCGGCCGCCGTGCGCAGTCGCTGTTTTTCGGGCCCCTCGCCGCGCACTGCCACCATCAACTGGCGGTGGCGCTTGAGGTCCTCCCAGTCGATCACCGTGCCGGCCAGCGGGTGGTCTTTGCCGCAAACCAGTTTCAGCGGCACCCAGCCCAGAGTGTGAAAAGCGATCTCGGTCGGCAGCACCTCTTGCCGCCACATCACGCCGATATCCGCCTTGCCGTCCAGCACCAGCCGGCCCACGTCCTCCATCATCGGGAACAGCAGCTCCAGTTCGACATGCGGAAAATGCGCCGCGAAATCGGCGAAAAGCGTGCCCAAGGCCTGTTCGGGATAAAGTTCGTCGATGGCGACGACCAGACGATGTTCGACATGGGCCTCGAAGCTGGCGGCGACGCCGATCAGATGTTCGCGGCGGTCCAGCACCACCTTGGCCTCGGCCAGCAACCGCTCGCCTGCCGGAGTCAGCACAGGGTTGCGCCCCTCGCGGCTGAACAGGATCACGCCCAGGTCGTCTTCAAGATTCGAAACCTGTGTGCTGATCGCCGACTGCGCCTTGCGCAGCGCCCGACCGGCTGCCGAGAACGATCCATGCCGGGCGGCCGCGACAAAAGCCTCCAGTTGATCCAGCGATACCGTCATCGACCCATCTTGTTTTCAGATAGAAACTAACTTTGCCTAAGCGAGAATAAAGATAGAAACAGCGCAACCAAGACACAACGGAAAGATTTGAATATGACGATGCGCAGTTTCCCCGACCGGGTGCGGCATGCGCTGATGTTCGAGACCATCGGCCTTGCCATCATCACGCCCGCGACCGCCTGGCTTTACGACAAACCTATCCTCGACATGGGGGTTGTCGGCGTGGGCGCCGCGACCTTGGCCACGGTCTGGACCTTTGTCTTCAACCTCGGCTTCGACCATGCGATGCGTTGGCGTTACGGTCATACCCGCAAGGCGCTGTACCACCGGCTGATGCATACCGCACTGTTCGAATTCGGGCTGCTGATCATGCTTTTGCCGCCGATGGCGTGGTATCTGGGCATGACGCTGTGGCAGACGCTGCTGCTCGACCTGTCGATCGTGGCCTTTTATCTGGTCTATAACTTCGTTTTCAACGTTGTTTACGATCGGGTCTTTCCGCTGCCCGGCGCACCCCGGCCGCTGGCAGCCTAGCTGGGGTCGCAGGAGATTTCATCCAGCAGAAAGGCGCGGAACTTGCGGATCGCGGGACGGTTGCGGCGGCCCTTGGGATAGACCAGCCAAATGCCGCGGCCGGTTTGCGCCACCAGCGGGAAAGGTTGGATCAGCCCACCGGTCGCCAGTTCGAACCGGAAAAAGCGCGGTGTCAGCAGCGCCACGCCGTAACCTTCCAGCGCCGCGCGCGCCTCGTGCAGATCGGTCGAAAGCGTCAGGCCGGGTCGGGTCGGGGTTTCCCAGAAATCCACCCCCGCCGCGCGCATCCAGACCGCCCAGTTGGGATCCAGCCGATCCAGCAGCGGCAGTTTCAGCAGGTCGGCAGGCTCGCGCAATTCGTGCTTTTTCGCCAGTTCGGGCGACAGCATGGGCGTGTATTCGATGGGCATCAGGAAATGCGATTCCAGCCCCGGCCAATCGCCCTCGCCCGCGCGGATGGCGACGGTGATATCCTCACGTCCGAAATCGACCAGATTGTCGGCGGTCTCCAGCCGGACGGCCAGATTGGGGTGATTCATCTGGAACTTGCCCAGCCGGGGCGACAGCCATGCCCCCGCAAAGGTCGGGATGGTCGAGATCGACAGCGTCGAAACCGAATCCGCCGAAGGGTCGGCATAGGCTTCGCGCAGCATGTCGAAAGCGTCGATGGTCGGGCGCGCGAACAGCGCCCCGGTTTCGGTCAGCACGATGCCGCGCGGCTTGCGCAGGAACAGTGGCGCGGCAAGGCGTTCTTCCAGCAGGCGGATCTGATAACTGACGGCGGCCTGGGTCATGCCCAGTTCCTCGGCTGCGCGGGTAAAGCTGAGATGCCGCGCCACCGCCTCAAAGGCGCGCAGGGCGGCGAGCGGAGGAATTGGCATAAGCCTGCCTTATGGATACCTGCTGAGGCTTTGTTGGTCAAACCGGGGGCAGAGTAGCATGATCCGAACATGGATCAACCATGACCACCGAAAGGAGGGCGCTATGCCCGATAATATTGCATGTGACCGCCGGCGCCCGTTTCTGCCGAGCCTGTCCTGGCTGTTCGGTGTAGAGCGTCGTCATAAGCCCAGCCTATCCGACTGCTATGACCGCAATGCGGCCCTGGACGATCCCACGACGCGCAAGGCGCTGGCCGATCTGCCACCGCATCTGTTGCAAGATGTCGGCGTGGTCGACACGCGCAGCGACATGGCGGCCACCTCGCCGCAGGAAGGTGACGCGCTGCGCCGTTTTCTATGGTAAGCCGCTTGGCCTCGCGTCCTTGAACAAGGGGCGCGAGGATCGTCGAAAGGCCTGATTCTTCGGGAATTTCGTAGCCATCTCCGGGTCCGGGCCTGACGTCGCGTGGTGGCGACGGGACGGGAAATTCCGGGCAGCTCTATCCGATGCGAAAAGCGTGGCTCGCGGATGTCAGAGCGGGATGGTCGACAGTGTTCCTGACAAAATAAAAGCGCCGAAACGTATCAGGGACGTCCCGGCGCCGGGGCAGGCGCAGCCTGCGAATGCGAGATCACAGATGGATCGCGGCGAACTTCGTCTCATCGATGCCAAGGCGGCGCAGGTCGGCGGCCGCGGGGTGGCGATGGGCTTCCGTCGCCTCGGCGACGGCGATGGCGGCGCGGAGGGTCGAGAAGACCGATGCGATGGAATGGAACACGCGGTGCATTTTTCTGCCTGTCTGTAAAGTTCATCGAGTATCTTCGATGACCCACAGATGGGGATTGCCGGGCCTTGCCGCAACGCGGCAAAACGGCAAGGCCGCCATGCTGCCAGCACATGACAACCCCGGCCCTTGCGGGGCTGGGGTGTATGGTTGTGGGGGCAAAAGGGGGTTTTAGTCCTCTTCGCCGGCAAGCTGGCTCAGCACTTCGCCCTTGCCGCGCGCGCGCAGAATCAGCGGCACGATCAGCGCCAGTGCGGCGATGCCCAGCAGCACTGCGGCAATGGGCGATTGCACCAGCGTCGTCCAGTCGCCCTGGCTGATCGCCAGTGCCCGGCGCAACTGCTGTTCGGCCATCGGCCCAAGGATCAGGCCGACGACGATGGGCGCGATGGGATAACCGAAAAGCCGCATCACATAGCCCAGCAAACCAAAGCCCAGGAGCATCCCCAACTCGAAGCTTGAGGGGTTGGCGCCAATCGTGCCCAGCGTCGCAAACAGCAGGATGCCGGCATAAAGCCATTGCTTCGGCACCGTCAGCAACTTTACCCACAGCCCGATCAGCGGCAGGTTCAGCACCAGAAGCATGGCGTTCGCGATCAGAAGCGAGGCGATCAGCCCCCAGACCAGCGTCGGGTTGGTGGCGAACAAAAGCGGGCCGGGCTGCAAACCAAATTGCTGAAAACCCGCCAGCATGATTGCCGCCGTGGCCGAGGTCGGCAGCCCCAGCGTCAGCAGTGGCACCAGAGTGCCGGCGGCCGAGGCGTTGTTGGCGGCCTCGGGTCCGGCGACGCCTTCGATTGCGCCGTGGCCGAATTCCTCGGGGTGCTTGGTCAGCTTTTTCTCGGCGGCATAGGACAGGAAGGTGCCGATCTCGGCCCCGCCCGCGGGCATGGCGCCGATGGGAAAGCCGATGGCGGTGCCGCGCAGCCACGGTTTCCACGACCGGGCCCAGTCGCGGCGGCTCATCCAGATCGAGCCTTTAACGGCGATGACCTCGTCGTCCTGCTGGTTGCGCTGCCCGGCGATGAACAGTGCCTCGCCCAGTGCGAACATGGCGACGGCCATGGTCGTGACCTCGATCCCGTCCAACAGTTCGGGCATGCCGAATGACAGCCGCGCCTGACCCGTCAACTGGTCGATGCCGACGCATGCGAGCGCCAGACCCAGAAACAACGAGGTCAGCCCGCGCAGCGCTGAATCGCCGAATGCGGCCGAGACGGTGACAAAGGCCAGAACCATCAGCGCGAAATATTCGCGCGGGCCAAAGACCAGCGCCAGCTTGACGATGGTTGGCGCAAGAAAGGCCAGCAGCAGCGTCGCGATCAGGCCGGCGATGAAAGAGCCGATGGCGGCGGTGGCCAGCGCCGGCCCTCCGCGCCCCTTGCGGGCCATCTTGTTGCCTTCGAGCGCGGTGATGATCGAGGCGCTTTCGCCCGGCGTATTCAGCAGGATCGAGGTGGTCGAGCCGCCATACATGCCGCCGTAATAGATGCCCGCGAACATGATCAGCGAACCGGCCGGGTCCAGCCGGTAGGTGACGGGCAAAAGCAGCGCCACGGTCAGCGCCGGACCGATGCCGGGCAGCACACCGACAGCGGTGCCCAGCGTCACGCCGATCAGCGCGTAAAGCAGCATCATCGGATCCGAGGCGGTGCCGAGCCCTTGCAGCAGGAATTCGAATGCACTCATGGTTCAGCCCCGCGGAAAGACCAGTTGCTCAAGCGGCCCCGCAGGCAGGTGCAGCATCAGCAGTTGCGAGAAAATCGCCCAGACAAAGAAGGCGACGACGATGCCGATGGGAATGGTCATCGCCATGTTGCGCTTGCCAAAAGCGCGGGCGGTGCAGCCGAAAAGGATGCCGGTGGCGATGGAAAAGCCCGCGACATGCAGCAGCATCAGTTGGGCCGCCAGTCCCGCCACGATCCACAGGACCGGCGCGACGTTCTGCGGCGGGCGTTCGGGAAAGTCGCCGCGCAATGCCGCGACGACGGTCCAGACCGCAAGGCCCATCAGACCCAAGCCTACCACGCGCGGCACGCTGGCGGGGCCGACGCCGGAATAGCCGCCCAGATCGGCAAGGCGCGTGCTGTCCCACAGCATCACGGCGCCGATCACAACCAGTCCGGCGGCGATGATGAGCGCCGCCGTATCCCGGCGGCGCGGCTGTTCATGGTCCGACGTGCTCATTTCACCAGACCGATGTCCCTGAGGATCGCGTCGGTCGCGGCGATGTCCTTTTCAAGCTGCGCTTCGAATTCGGGACCGGCCAGCCAAGTGTCCATCCAGCCCTTGTCGGAAAGCTGCTTTTGCCAGGCTTCGGATTTCGCCATCTTTTCCATGTCGGCGGTCACTTTGGCTTTTTGTTCGTCCGACAGGCCCGGCGCGGCGGCGACCATGCGCCAGTTTTCCAGCGTCACGTCCAGCCCCGCTTCTTGCAGCGTGGGCGCATCCACGCCCTCAAGACGCTCGGGCGAGGTGACGGCCAGCAGGCGCAGCGTGCCAGCCTGGATCTGGGCCTCGAATTCGCCCAGCGAGGAAATGCCCGCCGTCACCTGATTGCCCAGGATCGCGGCCAGTGCCTCGCCGCCACCGGAATAGGCGATGTAGTTGATCTTGGTGGGATCGACGCCTGCCGCCTTGGCGATCAGGCCCACGGCGATATGGTCGGTGCCCCCGGCCGAGCCGCCCGCCCAGCTGACCGCACCGGGATCGGCCTTCAGCGCCTCGATCAGCCCTGCGATGTCCTGAATGGGCGAGGCGGCGGGAACCACGATCGCCTCGTATTCGCCGGTCAGCCGCGCGATGGGCGTCACATCCGTCAGCGAGACGGGGGAATTGTTGGTCAGGATGGCCCCGACCATGACATAACCGCCGACGATCAGCGCATCGGGGTTGCCCTTGTTCTGGCTGGCGAATTGCGCAAGCCCGATGGTGCCGCCGGCACCGGGCACGTTTTGCACCTGTGCCGATTTCGAGATGCCTTCCTCTTGCAGCACGGTCTGCATGGTGCGGGCGGTCTGATCCCAGCCGCCGCCCGGATTGGCGGGGGCGATGATGGTGTAATCGGCCATGGCCGGAACCGCGAGGGCCCCCGCGAACAGGCTGGCGAGAACAAATTGCTTCATGGTCTTCCTCCGCATCGACCGGGCGCATCTGCGCCGGTCCCGTTATCCGTTTTTCATCTGGTGGCCCGCATCTCTCCCGGAATGCGGGCGGTCCTCCTGGTCGACCCGCACGCAGGCGGGTCCTGCCTTTCCAGCACAGAAAGCTGTCATGGACCTGACATGGCGCTGAAAATCTATTCTCCGGCCAGCGCCTTGTTCCAGCGCGCCAGCAGCTTTGCCCGCGTCGCCTGATCCAGATAGGCCAGAAGTCCGGGGCTGACGGGCACCGGCTTCAGCCGCAACCCGGTCAGGTCCTGCATCCCGCCCACAGGGCTGGTCTGGCCCGCGACTTCAAGGCTGACGGCCGAAAGGCGCAGCGTCCGCGACAGCAGGCTTTGCCCCTCTGGCGACATCAGGAAGGCTAGAAAATCCCCGCCCAGCCCGGGCGAGCGCGCCGCCGTGGGAACCAGCCCCACGCGCGAGACGACCACGGTGAAATCCCGGGGCAGGATCACGCCCACATCGGGATGGCGTCGCGCCCAGTCGGCGGCATAGGACCCCAGCAGGTTGTAGCCCACCGCCAGCCGCCCGTCGGCGATCCGCTCCAGCAACTCGGCCGAGGTCGGGAACTGCTGCACCCCGGCCCGGCCCATGGCGGCGACGACAGACCAGATGCCGGGGTAAAGTTCCTGGTCGCGGGCAAGAAACAGATAGCCCACGCCCGAACGCGCCACGTCATAGGTGCCGACCCGGCCCCGTGCCTCGTCCGGGCGTTCCGCCATCCAGCGAATCAGGTCGGCGCGGGTGGCGGGCGGGTCGTGGTCGGTAAAGCTGGGCTTGTGATAGGCAAAGACTGCGGGTTCAAAGGTCAGCGCATAGGCGGTGTCGCGCCAGTTCGCCCATTCGGGCCAGTCGGGCGTGTCCGGTGTCGCGACGGGCCGGGCGAAACCGTCGTTGGCCAGCTTAACCTGCAAGTCCATGGCCGAGGAAAAGGCGAAATCGGCAGTGCCTGCGCCCGCCTGTGTCTCGGCCACGATCCGGTCGTGCAACTGTGTCGTCAGCAGGTTCTCGTAACGCACCGCGACGCCCGGATTGCGGCTTTGAAAGGCGGTGATCAGCGGCGCGGCCAGATCGTCGTCGAGCGAGGAATAGACCGATAGCTCTTGCTGGTTGCCCTTGGGTGCGGGAAACAGCGTCACCTGCGCAGATGCCGCATCCGCCCACAGTGCAAGCACGGCGGCGATGGCTGGCATAAGGCGGGCAAACAGGCGCATGATGGGCGACTTTGCCAAAGCGGCAGCCCGTTCACAAGTCCGCCGCGTCCCGCTAGGCTGATGGGACCGGGGGGAAGAATGCGCATCCTGCTTGTCGAGGACAATCTGTCGCTGGCCGAGGGGCTGACCGCTTTGCTGCGGCAGTCGGGCTATGCCGTGGACGTCGTCCATGACGGGGCCTCGGCCGAGGCGCTGGCGGCGGCGGAAAGCTTTGACCTGGTGATCCTGGACCTGAACCTGCCGCAGATGGACGGGCTCGAGGTGCTGCGCGCCATGCGCGCACGGCGCAACCCGGCGGCGGTGATGATCCTGACCGCGCGCGGCACGCCCGAGGAACGCGTGCGCGGCCTTGACCTTGGTGCGGACGATTATCTCATCAAGCCCTTCGACATTGGTGAGTTCGAGGCCCGCATCCGTTCGCTGTTGCGTCGTCAGGCGGGCTTGCGCAATTCGACCGTCAGCTTTGGCGAACTGGTGCTGGACCAGACCGCGCGCAGCTTCTTGCTGGCGGGGCAACCGCTGGATCTGCCGGCGCGGGAACGCGGGTTGCTGGAGCTGTTGATCATGCGCGCGGGCAAGGTGGTGGCGCGCGATTCCATCGTGCAATCGCTGACCTCGCTTGAGGATGACCTGTCCGCCAATGCCATCGAGCAATATGTCAGCCGCCTGCGCAAGCGGCTGGCGCCGGCGGGGTTGACCGTCAAGACCGCGCGCGGCATCGGATATTTCCTCGACCGGGCGGCACCTTGATACGGCGGCCGTTTTCCCTGCGCCGCCGCCTGCTGGCCTGGCTGTTGCTGGGGACGCTGGCCCTGGGAACTGCCGCGCTGATCGACACCTGGCGCGAGGCGGTGCACATGGCCAACGCGCTGGCCGACCGGGTGCTGGCCGGTTCGGCGCTGGTGATCGCCGAGCGTGCCTCGCTGGATCACGAGGGCCGGATCGCCATCGAGATCCCCTATGGTGCGCTGGAGATGCTGAGTTCGGCGGCACAGGACCGGGTGTTCTATCGCGTGGACGGACCGCCCGGTCATATCGTGACCGGCTATGGCGATCTGCCGATGGCACCGGCGCAGCCGGGCGCGGGGCCGGCCTATGCCGACGGCGTGTTCCGGGGCGAGCCGGTGCGGGTGGCAAGCCTTGCGCGCGCCGCCTCGACCGGCATCGACGAGGTGCCCTTTGTGGTGACCGTGGCCGAAACCACCAACGCCCGGCGCGAATTGACCCGCACGATCCTGATGCGTTCGGCCCTGCGGCTGACGCTGATGATCGCGGGCGCGGCGCTGATCGTCTGGATCGCGGTAACGGTATCGCTGCGCCCGCTTTATCGGCTGGGCGAAGAGATCGCTGCGCGCAACCCCGACGACCTGAGCCCGATCGGGACGCCGGTCCCGTCCGAGGTGCGCGGGCTGGTCGGCACGGTGAACGGTTTCATGCGGCGGCTGGAATCGGCGCTGGACGGGATGCGCAACTTCACCGGCAATGCCGGGCATCAGTTGCGCACGCCGCTGGCGGTGGTTCGCACGCAACTGGCGCTGGCGGCGCGGGCGGCCACGCTGGCCGAGGCGCAATCCGCCGCCAGCAAGGGCGACACCGCCGTCGCCCATGCCGAGCGGATCCTGGCGCAATTGCTGTTGCTGGCCAAGGTCGATGCCGCGGAAGGCGCGGCCCTAGCTGCGCCGCTGGATCTGGCGGCACTTGCGCGTGACCTGACCGCCGAACATATCCCCGCCGCTGCCGAGGCCGGCATCGACCTTGGATTTGAGGGCGAGGGGCCGGTGACCGTCCGGGCCGAACCTCTGCTGCTGGGAGAGGCGCTGGGCAACCTGATCCTGAATGCGCTGCGCCACGCGGGCCGGGCGGCGGTGGTGACAGTCCGCGTGGGACGCAATGGCCCCGACGCAGTGCTGGAGGTCGAGGACAACGGTCCCGGCATTCCGTCCGCATCCCGCGCCGCCGTCGTCAGCCGATTCGCCCGCGGCGAAACCTCGGGGCCCGGCATGGGTCTGGGCCTGCCCGTGACGCTGGAAATCGCCAGCCTGTTTGGCGGCCGGCTGACCCTGGACGAGGGCGCGGGCGCGCGCGGACTGGTGGCGCGCATCATCTTGCCGGCACTGACCAACCCCGGTGCCACGCAAGAAAATGCGGGCCTTGATACGGACCCCTTGCAATTTTGACCCGAATTCGCCATCTTTTGCCAGTTCGCGTCTTCGTGAACGCAGTTTGATGGCCGGGCCCCTCTGGCGGACGTGGCGGCACGTTCGTGATGTCGGCATCGATCTTTGACCAGCCGCCTGGACTTGTTCTGAATATGCAACAAGGAAACAACCTGTCCGCGGGGGGCTCGACGAATGGAATCCATCGTCCCACCCTGCACTATTTCAAGTGGTCCTTTATCGTCACCGTGCTTGGCCTTGCGCTGGGTGCGGTGCTGGGATGGCAGACCACGGGAACCGTCGGCGGCACGCTGACGATATTCTTTATCTGTGCCGTGCTTGCGGTGCTGGAAATCTCGCTTTCCTTCGACAACGCCATCGTCAACGCCAACAAGTTGAAGGAAATGACCCCCAAGTGGCAGCGCCGCTTTCTGACCTGGGGTATCCTGATCGCAGTCTTTGGCATGCGGATCGTGTTCCCGCTGCTGATCGTCGTCGTTGCCGCCAATATCGGCCCGTGGCAGGCGATGGTTATGGCTGCAAGCCAGCCCGATGAATATTCGCGCATCATGCATGACGCCCATCTGCCCATCGCGGCATTCGGCGGCACCTTCCTGATGATGGTCGGGCTCAGCTTTTTCTTCGACCATGAAAAGAACGTGCACTGGGTGCGCTGGCTGGAACGTCGCATGCAGCGTTATGCCACCGTCCGTGGCATCGAGGTCGCGGTGGTGCTGGTCACGGTGCTGATCTTTTCGCGGTTCCTTGAAGGGGCCGAATCGCAGATCTTCTTCCATTCGGCGATCTGGGGTCTTTTGACCTTCCTGCTGGTCGAGGTGCTGGGCGGTCTGCTGGACAGCTCGCAAGAGGCGATGCAAGCCGGGGCCAAGGGCGGTATCGGTGCGTTCCTGTATCTTGAGGTGCTGGATGCCTCGTTCAGCTTTGACGGGGTGATCGGTGCCTTTGCGTTGACCCACAACCTGTTTGTCATCGCCATCGGCCTGGGCATCGGCGCAATGTATGTGCGTTCGATGACCATTATGCTGGTCGAGCGCGGCACGCTGGCCGAATACCGCTTTCTTGAGCATGGCGCCTTTTATGCCATCATCGCGCTGTCGGTGATCATGTTCGTGCAGCCGCTGGTACATATCCCCGAGGTGATCACGGGTCTGGGCGGGGCGACGCTGATCGGCATCTCGCTGTGGTCCTCGATCCGCTGGAACCGCAAGAACCACGCGGCCGAGGCATAGGCCCCCCGGACATTTCGAGCCTATCGGGCCGCCATCTTTCGGGATGGCGGCTTTTTTGCTATCACTGCCCTGTGGTTCGTGACGAGGTTTGGACATGCGTTATCTGCTTGCCCTGTTGGTTGTCGTGGCCTTTGGCACAGCGATCCTGTTCTGGCGCAATGCACAAAGCGACGCGATGGTGCAGGACGACGGCGCGGATGTTCAGGCGTTTTACCAGACCGGCCGGATGCTGCCGCAGGGCGAACTGCGGGTCTATCACCTGGGTCATAGTCTCGTGGGGCAGGACATGCCGGCAATGCTGGCGCAACTGGCCGGGCAAGGCTATGATTACGCGCTGCAATTGGGCTGGGGCGCCGCGCTGCGCGAGCACCATCAGGGCCCGCAGGCGATCAACGGCTTCGATCAGGAAAACGCCACGCCCCGTTACCGCGATGCGCATGAGGCGCTGAAAAGCGGTGATTACGACGCCTTTGTCATGACCGAGATGATGCGCCTGACGGATGCGATCCAATACAAGGAAAGCAGCATCTATGCCGGGAAATGGGCGGTCGAGGCGGCTCAGGGCAATGCGGATGGGGAAATCTTTCTTTACGAAAGCTGGCACGCGCTGGATGACGAGCCGGACTGGCTGGCCCGCCTGCCCGAGGATCTGGAGATGCTCTGGAAACCCGGCCTGCTTTGGCCCGCCGCCCGCGCCGCCGGCAAACCGGTCTGGCTGATCCCGGCGGGGCAGGTCATGGCCCGTCTGGTCGCCGAGGCCGAAACGGCGGGCGGTATCGCTGAACTGAAATCGCGCGAGGATCTGTTTGCCCGCAACGCCGACGGCTCGCTGGACCCTATCCATCCCAACGATCTGGGCTTCTATCTGGTGGCGCTGACCCATTACGCCGTGCTTTACGGCAAAAGTCCGGTCAGTCTGCCGCATGAGCTGTTGCGCGCGGATGGCACCCCTGCCGACGCGCCTTCGCCAGAACTGGCGCGGCGCATGCAGGAACTGGTGTGGGAGGTGGTCAGCACGAACCCGCTGACCGGGGTGTAACCGCCCGAGACCCGAATTCTGCTTCTACCGGGCATTGAAAATATTCCCATTGATCCGGCGCGGCATTTGCCTTCTTGGCAGGCACAGGCTGATCGTATTCCGGGCAACTGCCCCGATTACGGTCAGACGTCATGTGCAGGAGGTCGAATGCTTACCGGGTTCGTGCTGTTCTATGTCGGTGCCGTGCTGTTTCTCAACGGCCTCTGGCTGATGGGCCGCATCGCTGATCGCGAGATCGTGGTCATTAATATCGTCACTGCGCTGGTTTCGGGCGCGGCCGTGCTGCATGACGCCTTTGGCTCGGCGGCCAGCGCGGCCAGTATCCGCAACGGTGCGCTAAGCCTGCTGTTCTGCACCACCTATCTGTGGGTGGCCTATAACCGGCTAAGCGGTGCCGACGGGCGCGGCCTTGGCTGGTTCAGCCTGTTCGTCGCCGTGACCACGGTGCCGGTCTTTCTGCGCGCGCTGGCCGCGGCGGGCTCACTGACCGAGCTTTGGCTGGCTGTGAACTGGGGTATCTGGGGCGTGCTGTGGCTTATGTATTTCCTGCTTCTGGCGCTGAAGCGCCCGATCCAGCGCCAGACCGCCTGGGTCACGCTTTTGGCCGGGATATTCACCGGTTGGCTGCCGGGCTTTCTGCTGCTGGACGGTCTGATCTGACTGCGGAAATGCCCCGGCCCTATGGTGTCGCAACGATGGCAGTACAGGGGGGCTATTTATACTCGATGATCCGCATGGCGTCGCCGCTGCGGCGACGGCGGTAATAAGTCAGCATTCCCAAAAGGTTGGGTATCTTGGCCAAGACCAGAAGGGCCGCCTGTTTCGCGGCCATGGGCTGGCCTTTCAGCCCGCGCAGGGTCTTTGCAAAGGACAGCCCGTAAAGCGCAAGCACCAGCAGCACCAACCAGCCCGAGGTGAACAGCCCGATCAAGGCCAGCAGCGGCAGGATCAGGCCATAGACCCAGATGCGCAGGATCTCGCGCCGGAAATGCGGCGGGTGCATCTGGCCGATCTCGGCAAAGCAATGCCCGGTGCGGACAGTGCGTTTCCACCATTGGCCAAAGCTGGTCATGTCGGCGTCGTGCAGCGTCATCAGCACCGGTAGCCGTTCCAGTCGCCAGCCCGCCTTGCCGATGCGCAGGCTGAATTCGGGATCCTCGCCAGCGATCAGTGCCGGATTGAAGCCGCCGACCTGCCGAAAGGCGGCCACGCGGACCATCATGTCGCCGCCCGAGGTCTCGATCGGGCCGGGGGGGCGGTGCCAGTCCACCTCGCACATCTGGTTATAGACCGATGCCGTGGGGTGGATTTCAGAACGCCAGCCGGTGACAAGGCCCAGCCTGCTATCTGCCTGCATGGCGGCGGTACCGGCATCCAGCCAAGCCGCCTCGACCCGGCAATCGCCATCGACGAATTGCACCAGATCCAGCTCTCCGCCAGCCAGCAACGCCTCGAAACCTGCATTGCGGGCGCGGGCGGCGGTAAAGGGAACCGAAGTGTCCAGTTCGACCACGGTGACGCCAAGACTGCGGGCAAAGGCGACGCTGTCATCGCCCGAGCCGCTGTCCACATAGACCACCCGCGCGCACAGCGGCACCAGTGAGCGCAGGCAGGCCCTGAGCCTTTCGCCTTCGTTGCGGCCGATCGCCACTGCGCCAAGCGTGGGTCGGGTCATGATTCCCCCAAGGTTGATCCGGCAAGCCGAACCTATCCGCGTAAGGCCGTTTTCCGCAATGCGGCGAGGCATGCCATTATGGGCATGTTCAGAGGGACGGGGGTTCCTGCCGCAGGCTTTGCCGGGCCAGAGCCGAGATCAGGTCGGTCTGCGTCACGATACCGACGATGCGCGGCCCGTCCAGCACCGGCACCGCGTCGAATTCGCCCGACGCCAGCAACGGCAGCAGCGTCCCGATGGGTGCGTCCGGTCCGACATGCGGCGGGTCGGTCTGCATGATCTCGCGTGCGCGGGTGGGCGTGCCGCGCTTGGGGGTCAGCAGGTCGGACATGGCGGCCGAGAATCGGCGGTCGTGCCGAAAGGCGTCTTCGCGGGCGCGGCGGATCAGGTGAAGCTGGAAGATCACGCCAAGGAACTGGCCATCACCCCCGACCACGGGCAAAGAGGTAAACCCGTGCCGGCGAAAGATATCGGCGACCCGGGCCAGCCGGGTATGGGGCGCTACGGTCACAAGGTCGCGCGACATGACGTCCGCGGCGGTCAGCGGCCCAGTGCGATGGGCGGCGGCCTGCAACTCGGCGGCGCCGATCAGCCGGGCCAGATCCTCGACCCCAAGGTTCAGGGATTGGCGATAGCGTTGCAGGATATCGGTCAGGTCGTCCTTGGACAGGCCCAGTCGTTCCATCGCCGGGTGGTCGGCAGTGCCATGCGGGCCTGGCTCGTTGAACTGGCGAAAGGGATAGCGCCGGCCGGTCAGCCGGGCATAGATCATGGCCAGCCCCACCAGCGTCAGAGTGCCCAGCAGCACCGGCGTCAGCACGAAGCGAAAGCCGATCTCGCGGATCGCATCGGGGTTCAGCGCGGCGGTCATCGCCACCGCACCCGCCGGCGGATGCACCGCCCGCATCAGGATCATCGCCGTGATGGTGACGCCCACCGCCAGCGCGACGCACAACGCCGAATTCGGTGTCAGCATGCAGGCCAGCACACCCACCGCAGCGGCCGTGCAGCAGCCGACGACGGCCGACCAGGGCTGGGCCAGCGGGCTGTTCGGCACCGCAAAGACCAACACCGAGGTCGCCCCGAAAGGCGCGATCATGGAAAGGCCAAGCCGCAAATCGGTCGAGGGCGACATCAGAAACAAGCCTGAAACGCCCAGCCCCACGACTGCACCGACGCCAGCCCGTAGCGCTTCGCGCGGCGAGCCGGGCGCGATGGCCGGGCCAAGCGCCTGCGTGATCTGGTGCAGCACCGCCCCAGCCGGTCTGAGCATGTGGGTATTCCTTGCGCCTGCCGGAAAAAGGGCTTCCCCTGCGCCTAATTGTCGCAGGAACGGGCAGGTTGCAAGTCCCCGAAAAGGCTTGCCTGCAGGCGGTCAACCCAGCCGGGCAAATGCCTCCATCACCGCGCGTTCGGAGTGGTGCAGGTAGGTTTCCAGCATGCGCGCCGCGCCGGCCGGGTCGCCGCCTTCAAGCGTGCCCAGGATTTCGGCATTGCGCGGAATATAAGGCTGGTGCAGCAATTCCGGGCTGTTCAGCAGGCCAAAGGCCAGCCGCAGTTCGGCGATGACCTGTGCGAAAAACTGCATAAGCCGCGGGCTGTCGGTCAGCGCGACGATGGCGGCGTGGAATTCCATATTGGCGCTGCCGACGCCGCGCCAGTCGGGAATGTGCTGCAATTCCTTGGCGCGCGCCACGGCGGCATGCATCCGGGCGACGGCGGCATGCCCAGGCCAGGCTTGCGCCAGTGCCGGCACTTCGATCAGTCGGCGCACCCGATAGATGTCGAGGATCGACGCCATCGAAGGCACGGCGACAAAGACGCCCCGGTGCGGCTCGTGACGCAGGATTCCCTCGCGCGTAAGCAGGCGGAACACTTCACGCAGCGTATTGCGTGAGATGTCGAGTTCGGCCGCAAGCCGCGCCTCGGACAGCCGCTGGCCGGGCACCAGCGTGCCCCCCGTGACCTGATCGCGCAAGCGCACGGCGATCTCTTCGGCAAGGCTGGGGGCAGGGTCGCGTGCTTCCGCCATTGCGGCTGGTTCCTTTGTCCTGGACTGGCTGATCTTGGCCGAGTGGCCGGAGGCAGGCAAGGCGCACTGGACTGATTCGTCCGGTTTTTCCGCCTGTTGAGCGGGCAAAGCCGTCTTGCGAATGGGCGGAATGCCGCAGCGTCGCCGGCGATTTCCAAAATTTATCCCTGCTTCACAAGTGGGTTGCTCAACAATTCAATGGTTCGTGTCAATTTATCGTTGACTGATTGTCTTGTTGAATTCACATTCCCGCCATTCCCAAGACGCACCCCACCCTTGCACCAGGAGCAGACCGATGGCCGAATCCGTCTCGTCCCCTTCTGTCGCCTCTACCGCCGCGCGCGGCGGTTTCATGGCGGCGATTTTCCTGATGGCGACTTCGGCCATCGGGCCGGGCTTCATCACCCAGACCGCGACATTCACCGCAAAGCTTGGTTCGGCATTCGCATTCGCGATCCTTGCCTCGATCCTGATCGACTTTGTGGTCCAGCTCAACATCTGGCGCATTACCGCGCTGACCCGCCGCAATGCGTCGGATACCGCGAACCAGGCTATTCCCGGCGCAGGCTATCTGCTGGCGGTGCTGGTGCTGATCGGCGGGCTTGCCTTTAACATCGGCAATATCGCCGGGGCGGGGCTGGGTCTGAACGCGATGTTCGGGCTGGAGCCCAAGATCGGCGGCGCTATTTCGGCATTTCTGGCTATTGGCATCTTCTTGTCGCGCCGGGCGGGATTGCTGCTCGACCGGTCGCTGATCGCGCTAGGGCTGCTGATGATCGGCATGACGCTGGTCGTTGCCATCGTCTCGAACCCGCCCGTGGGCGATGCGATGCGGCAGATGGTCATCCCAGACACCGTGGATTTCGCCACCATCACCACCATCGTCGGTGGGACCGTGGGTGGTTATATCACCTATGCCGGGGCGCATCGCCTGCTGGACAAGGGGCTCGTCGGGGAACAGAATCTGGCTGCCGTTACCCGTGCCTCGCTGACGGGGATCGCGGTGACCGGGGTCATGCGCTTTATCCTGTTCCTCGCCATTCTGGGTGTCGTCGCCTCGGGCGTGACGCTGGATCTGTCGGGTCAGGCCGCGAACCCTGCCGCGCAGGCTTTCGCAGTGGTTCTGGGCGAATGGGGCATGCGCATTTTTGGCATGATTTTCTGGGCGGCGGCGATCACCTCGGTCATCGGGGCGGCCTATACTTCGGTCAGCTTTCTTGTCGTCTTTCGCCAGATGGGCGACCGTGACCGCAACATCGCGACGGTGATCTTTATCGCTGTCTCGCTGGCAGTGTATCTGTCGCTGGGCACCGCGCCGGCCGCTATTCTGGTCTTTGTCGGCGGCTTCAACGGGCTGATCCTGCCCATCGGGCTGACGATCTTTACCTATGTCGGCTTTGCGCGCTCGGATCTGATGGGCGGGCATGTCTATAACCGGCCGTTGCTGATCGCCAGCGCCGCGGTCTGCGCATTGACGTGGTATATGGGTTTCAAATCCATCGGCCCGATCTTTGCCTTCCTGGGCACCTGAGCCAAGATCGCGGCTGGCCCGTTATCGGGCCAGCCGCCCCAATTCCCGGAGGAAACACATGACCCGCAACATCGACCTGAACAGTGATCTGGGCGAGGGCTATGGCGCGTGGAAGATGGGCGACGATGCCACCATGCTGGGCGTCGTCAGCTCGGCCAACGTGGCCTGTGGCTTTCACGCCGGCGATCCGCTGACCATTCTGGCCACCGTGCGCGAGGCTGCGGCCCGCGGCGTGGCGGTGGGGGCGCATGTCTCGTATCCCGACAGGGTGGGTTTCGGCCGTCGTCCGATGGACGTGACCCATGCCGAGCTGGTCGCCGATGTGATCTATCAGATCGGGGCATTGCAGGGGATCTGCGCAAGCGCCGGCACGCGCGTCACCTATGTCAAGCCGCATGGGGCGCTTTACAACACCATCGCCACCGATCCCCGGCAGGGTGCGGCGGTGATCGAGGGCATCAAGGCCGTCGATCCCACACTGGCCATGATGGGTCTGGCCGGGACGCAAATCCTGCGGCAGGCGGCAGAGGCCGGGCTGCCCACCATCGCCGAGGCCTTTGCCGACCGCGCCTATCGTCCCGACGGGCAGCTCGTGTCGCGCCGCGAGGCCGGCGCGGTGCTGCATGACCCCGAGGCGGTGGCCGCGCGGATGCTGCGCCTTGCCACCGAGGGCGTGATCGAGGCGGCGGATGGTTCGCCCCTGCATCTTCAGGCCGACAGCATCTGCGTGCATGGCGACAGCCCCGGTGCCGTCGCAATGGCCGCCCGCATCCGCGAGGTATTGCTGGCTGGCGGTGTCCGCATCGTCGCGGCGACGGGGGGTGCGGCATGAGCGGCCTTCCCGATCTTGAATCCGCCCGTGCGGCGCGTCTGGCCTGCCGCGAGGGCGCGCCGCGTCCCACCTCGGGCATGGCGCCGGGCTTTACCCAGTGCAACATGATCTCGCTGCCCAAGGACTGGGCCTGGGATTTCCTGCTTTATGCGCAGCGCAACCCAAAGCCTTGCCCGGTGCTGGACGTAACCGACCCGGGCAGTCATCGCACCGTGCTGGCCCCCGAGGCCGATCTGAGGACCGATATTCCGCTGTATCGTATCTGGCGCGATGGCGAGCTGGTTCAGGAAACCCCGGACGCCACGGCGGCATGGGCCGAACATCCCGATCTGGTGACCTTTCTGATCGGCTGTTCGTTCACCTTTGAAACCCCGCTGCAGCAGGCGGGGATCGAGGTGCGCCATATCACGCAGGGCTGCAACGTGCCGATGTATCTGACCGACCGCGACTGCCGGCCGGCGGGGCGTCTGCATGGCAAGATGGTCGTTTCCATGCGCCCGATCCCCGCGGGGCGCGTGGCCGAGGCGGCGATGATCTCGGGGCGCACGCCTGCCGTTCATGGCGCGCCGGTCCATATCGGGCTGCCCGAGGGTTTGGGTATCGCAGACCTGTCCCGTCCCGATTTCGGCGATCCGGTGGAAATCCGCGCCGGAGAGGTGCCGGTGTTCTGGGCCTGCGGCGTGACTCCGCAGGCGGCGCTGATGGCCTCGAAACCGCCCTTTGCCATCACCCATGCGCCGGGGCATATGTTCATCACCGACGTCCCCGACACGCATTGGCAGGTGTGAGCATGCGTTTCCTGCCCATCGGACCCCGGACCCTGCTGGCCGAACTGGACGATCTGGACCAGACGCTGGCGCTGTTCGACGCGCTTGACGCCGATCCCATCCCCGGCGTGGCCGAGATCATTCCCGCCGCGCGAACCCTGATGATCCGCACCGCGCCCGGTGTTGCAGCCGATGGCGGGTTGGCGGGGCAGGTCGCGGCCCGCCAGCCCACCCCCGGCACGCCGCCCAACGCACGGACCAGCGAGACGGTCGAACTGCCCGTCACCTATGACGGCGAGGATCTGGCCGATGTCGCCCGTCACATGCACCTGACCGAGGCCGAGGTGATCGCCGCCCATCAGGAAACCACGTGGCAGGTGGCCTTTTGCGGCTTCGCCCCCGGCTTTGCCTATATGACCTGCGACGATCCGCGCTTTGACCTGCCGCGCCGCCCCGCGCCCCGGACGCGCATTCCGGCGGGCTCGGTCGCGCTGGCCGGGCGCTTTTGCGGCGTCTATCCGCAGGAAACCCCCGGCGGTTGGCAGTTGATCGGCCGGACCGAGGTGCCGATGTGGGACCTGAACCGCGATCCGCCCACGCTGCTGCGTCCCGGCGTTCGCTGTCGCTTCGTGGCGCGCAAGGCCGAGGTTCACGCCTCTGCCGCCGTCCCGCAGCCGCAGCCCGAAAGCGGCTTGCGCGTGCTTTCGACCGCCTTCCCCATCGTCTTTCAGGATGAGGGGCGGCTGGGACAGGGCGGGCAAGGGGTTTCGGCCTCGGGCGCGCTGGACATGGGTGCGATGCGGCGCGCGAACCGCGCCGTCGGCAATCCGGCCGAGGTTCCGGCGCTGGAGATCACTTTGGGGCCGGTTCGGCTGCAGGCCGACCAGCCGATGGTTCTGGCGCTGACGGGTGCGGCGCAGGCCAGCGTCGCCGGCCATGCCATCCCGCGCGGCGCGGCATTCGCCATGGATGCGGGGGATGAAATCACCATTACCCCGCCGCAAGCGGGCATGCGCAGCTATCTGGCGCTGCGTGGCGGGTTCACGGTTGCGCCGGTGCTGGGCTCGGCCGCGACCGATACGCTGGCCCATGTCGGTCCGCAGGCCGTGGCGGCCGGCACGGTGCTGGCCCCCGCAAATCGCCCCACCGTCGCGGCCGCAGCGGCAGAGGCGGAACCCGCGCTGCCCAAAGCCGGCGATCTGGTCGAGCTGCCGGTGACGCTTGGTCCCCGCGCCGACTGGTTCACGCCGGATATGGTGCGGCATTTCCTGACGCAGGAATGGCTGGTGACGCCGCAAAGCTCGCGCGTCGGGATCCGGCTTGAGGGCGCCCTGCCGCTGACGCGCGAGGACGCGACCGAACTGCCCTCGGAAGGGACCGAGACGGGCGCGATCCAGATTCCGCATTCCGGCCAGCCGGTGCTGTTTCTGGCCGACCATCCCCTGACCGGCGGCTATCCGGTCATCGCCACCCTGCTGCCGCAGGCGCTGGACCTTGCCGGCCAGATCCCGCCCGGCGCCCGCATCCGCTTTACCGCCAGCGCCGATTTCGCACCCATCACGCCAGAGAGGCCCGCATGACCATTTTCGCCACCGGCCCCATCCGCCCGATCAAGCGCCTGCTGATCGCCAACCGGGGCGAGATCGCCGTCCGCGTCATCCGTGCCTGCCGCGACGAGGGGATCGAGACCGTCGCCATCTACGCCGATGCCGACCGCGATGCGCTGTTCGTGCGCATGGCCGATCAGGCCCATGCGCTGGGGGGCGACGCGCCCTCGGACACCTATCTGGATGCGGGCAAGATCATCGGCATCGCCCGGGGCTCGGAGGCGGATGCGATCCATCCGGGCTATGGCTTTCTGTCCGAACGCGCCGATTTCGCGCAGGCCGTGCAGGACGCCGGCCTGATCTGGATCGGGCCGGACGCCGCGGTAATCGAGGCTTTGGGCGACAAGATCGAGGCCCGCCGCATCGCCGAGGCAGTGGGCGCACCGCTGGTCGCAGGGACCCCAGGTCCCGTCGAAAGCGGCGCCGAGGCATTGGCCTTTGCCCGTCAGCACGGCCTGCCCATCGCCATCAAGGCCGCTTTCGGTGGTGGCGGGCGCGGCATGAAGGTTGCATGGCGGCTGGAAGAGGTGGAGGAGCTGTTTGAATCCGCCACGCGCGAGGCACTGACCGCCTTTGGCCGCGGCGAATGCTTTATCGAGCAGTTCCTGGACCGTCCGCGCCATGTCGAGGCGCAGGTGCTGGCCGACAAGCACGGCACGGTCAAGGTGATCGGCACCCGCGACTGTTCCTTGCAGCGCCGCAACCAGAAGTTGGTGGAAGAGGCGCCGGCGCCCTTCCTGACCGACGAACAGCGCGACCGCATTCACAATTCGGCCCGCGCGATCTGCGCCCATGCCGGCTACAGCGGCGCGGGGACGGTGGAATACCTGCTTTCGGCCAATGGCACGATCTCGTTTCTTGAGGTGAACACCCGCTTGCAGGTCGAGCATCCGGTGACCGAGGAAACCACCGGCATCGATCTGGTGCGCGCCATGATCCGTGTCGCGCAAGGCGCACGGCTGGCCGACGAAACCGTGCCCCAGCCACGCGGCCACGCCATCGAGTTCCGCATCAATGCGGAAGACCCGGCCCGGGGGTTCCTCCCCACTCCTGGGCCGGTCGAGGTTTTCGAGGCGCCCTCGGGGCCGGGCATCCGCGTGGACAGCGGGGTTGTCTCGGGTTCGGTCGTGCCGGGCAGTTTCGATTCGCTGATGGCCAAGCTGATCGTGACCGGCGCCACCCGGCACGAGGCGTTGCAGCGTGCCGAACGGGCGCTGCGCGAATTCCGCATCGAAGGCGTGGCCTCGGTCCTGCCTTTTGACAGTGCCGTGGTGGCGCAGCCGGATTTCCGCGCCGAGGATGGCGATTTCCGCGTCCATACCCGCTGGATCGAGACGGATTTCGCCGAGACCCTGGCCGAAGCCGTCGCGCCGCATGCGCGCGTCGCCCCCGCCGCGCAGGCGCCGCTGTTGCGCCTTGCGGTCGAGATCGACGGCAAGCGGCATGAACTGGGCCTGCCGGCCAACCTGCTGGCGGCATTGCCCGCTGGCGGGGCAGCCGTGCCCGAGGCCGCGCCTGAAGCCGATGAGGCGGTGCTGACAGCCCCGGTTCCCGGCACGCTGACGCTGTGGCAGGCCGAGGACGGGGCCGAGGTCGAGGCCGGGCAGGTCGTCGCCGTCATCGAGGCGATGAAGATGGAAACCCGCATCGAGGCCCATCGCTGCGGCAAGCTGACCCGGATCGCCGCGCAGGGCGATGTGCTGGCCTTTGGTGCGCCGTTGGCCCGGATCGGCTGAGGCGCTTTGACATTTCCCGGCGGGCCGTGCCAATTCGGCCCGCCGGCGTCTGGCCGCCGGTCATCCGCCGGAACAAACATGAGCCTGCCAAGACGCCGCATCCTGACCTTTGCGCTGGCCGCCATGGGCGGCGCGGCGTTTTTGCTTTTGGGCCTGCCGTTGCCTTTGCTGCTGGGACCGATGCTGGCCTGTCTGATCACATCCCTTGCCGGGGCGCCGCTGGCGGGGGCCGGGCAGTTCGGCATCTTCATGCGCACCATCCTTGGCGTGGCCGTCGGCGCCTCGATCACACCCGATGTGATGGCAGAACTGCCGGATGTAGCGGCCTCGCTGGCCTTTGTGCCCGGCTTTATCGGGGTGATCGGGCTGGTCGGCTATCCGCTGTTTCGCCGCGTCTTCGGCTTTGACCACGCAACGGCGTGGTATGGCGCCATGCCCGGCGGATTGCAGGACATGTTGGTTTTCGGCGAGGAGGCCGGGGGCGATGTTCGCGCGCTGTCGCTGATCCATGCGACGCGGGTTCTGGTGATCGTCACCGTCGCGCCGCTGATTATGACCGTCCTTTGGGGGCTGGACCTGTCGCAGCCCCCCGGCGCACCCATGCGTGCGACCGACGCGGCCGAGATCGCGCTGATGATCGCGGCCGGCCTGATCGGCTGGAAGGGGGCCGAGCGGCTGGGCCTGTTCGGTGCCTCGATCCTGGGGCCCATGGTGCTGACGGCGGTGTTGTCCCTGTCGGGCTTTATCACCCACCGACCTCCGGCCGAGATGATACAGGCCGCGCAGTTCTTTATCGGCATTGCGGTCGGGGTGAAATATGCCGGCATAACCCTGCGGGAATTGCGCCTGCATGTGATGGCGGGAATCGTCTATGCGCTGCTTCTGGCCACGATCAGCCTGATTTTCATCGAGGTTATCGTGCATCTGGGGCTGGCGCCGGGGCTGGACGCCTTTCTGGCCTTCCTGCCCGGCGGTCAGGCCGAAATGGTGGTGATCGCCCTGATTTCGGGGGCCGACATGGCCTATGTCGTCAGCCACCACCTTTTGCGCATGGTCATCGTGATCGTGCTGGGGCCGGTGGTGGGCAAGATGCTGCGACGACGCGGATAGATGTGCGCCTATGCGTCAAGTTGCGGGCCGGAACGCAGCCGCAGGCTCTGGCATCAAGGCGGGCGACAGGCGATGAAAGCTCTTGCAACCGGCGGGTGGTTCCGGCTCATATCCCGAGCCGAAGGGGGAACCGCATGAGCCATCGAATCCTGAAAGCCGCCGAGCATCGCCGCATGCCGTGGAAGAATGGCAGGGGCGAGACAGTCGAGGTCGCCGTCCACCCCGAGGGTGCAGGGCTTGCTGATTTCGGCTGGCGCGTCAGCATGGCGGGGGTCAACGAGGATGGCGATTTTTCGATCTTTCCGCAGATCGACCGCACGCTGGCAGTGTTGACGGGCGAGGGGATCGAGTTGCAGGTGCAGGGACGCGCCGTCCAGCGCTTGACCGTGGAGTCCGCTCCGCTGGCCTTTCCCGCCGATGCGCCATGCGCGGCGCGGCTTTTGGCGGGTCCTATCAGCGACCTGAACGTGATGACCCGGCGCGGTGCTTTTACCCACCGGCTGACAAGGTTGTCCGGGGTCGCCACGGGCAGGCCAGACTGGCGGCTGTTGCTGGCCGCCGCACCAGTCACATTGGAATTCTCCGGCGAAACCGTGACGTTGGAGCCGCTGGACGCGCTGCTGTGCGAAGGGCCCGAAGCGGCGCTGCCCGTCGGCCCCGCCCCGGATGTCTGGCTGATCGAAATCAGCCGCGCCTAGCGCCAGCCAAGCGCCGGGGCGATGTGTTTCAGCACCGCCTCGATCACATGCGCATTGTAATCCACGCCCAACTGGTTCGGCACGGTCAAAAGCAGCGTGTCGGCCTCGGCGATGGCTTCGTCCTCGCGCAGTTCCTCGATCAGCCGGTCCGGTTCGGCGGTATAGCCCCGGCCAAAGATCGAGCGGGTCTCTTCGATAAAGCCGATCTGGTCGTTTTCCTTGCCGCCACGGCCGAAATACCTGCGATCGCGGTCGTCCATCAGCGGAAAGATCGAGCGGCTGACCGAAACGCGTGGGCTGTGCTGGTGCCCCGCCGCCGTCCATGCTTCGCGATAGGTGCGGATCTGCTCGGCCTGCTGGATATGAAAGGGCTTGCCGTTCTCATCCGTTTTCAGGGTCGAGCTTTGCAGGTGCATGCCCAACTGCGCAGCCCAGCGGGCAGTGGCGTTCGAGGCCGCGCCCCACCAGATCCGGTCGCGCAGACCCGGCGAATGCGGCTCGATCCGCAAAAGGCCGGGCGGGTTGGGAAACATCGGCTGGGGGTTCGGCTGCGCAAAGCCCTGGCCTTCGATCACGTTCAAAAACACCTCGGCATGCCGGCGGGCCATGTCGGCGTCGCTTTCGCCCTCGGCCGGGCCATAGCCGAAATAGCGCCAGCCCTCGATCACCTGCTCGGGCGAGCCGCGCGAGATGCCCAGTTGCAGCCGCCCTTGCGAGATCAGGTCGGCGGCCCCGGCGTCCTCGGCCATGTACAGGGGGTTTTCATAGCGCATGTCGATGACCGCGGTGCCGATCTCGATGCTTTTCGTGCGTGCGCCGACCGCCGCCAGCAACGGAAAGGGCGAGCCAAGCTGGCGGGCAAAGTGATGCACCCGGAAATAGGCGCCGTCCGCGCCCAGTTCCTCGGCCGCGACGGCAAGTTCGATGGATTGCAGCAGCGTGTCCTGTGCGCTGCGGGTTTGCGAGCCATGGTCGTCCGACCAATGACCAAAGGACAGGAAACCAATTTTCTTCACGGCCGACCTATGGTGTTGCGGGGGAGGCAAGGGATATGGGGTCGCGAGGGTCCGTCCGCCAGCCCGCCTGCCAGGATGGCCGCTGCAGTTCTGCGGCGAGATGGTCGATAAAGCGCCGCAGCTTGGCCGGCATGGGAGAGACGGGTGGCCAGACCGCCACGATGGGCAGCGGTCGGGTGTTGAACTGGGTCAGCACCCGCTCCAACCGCCCGTCGGCCAGCGCCGGGGCGGCGATGAAACCCGGCAGGATGGCCAAGCCCAGCCCTTCGATGGCCATGTCGCGGATCGCCTCGCCATTGTTCATCGACAGCCGCCCCTGCACGAGTGGCGAGACAAAGCGGTCGCGGTCCTGAAACTGCCATAGCTGGCTGTGCGGCAGGTGGCTGTAGCCGATCACCTCGTGTTCGCGCAGATCGGAAAGCGCCTGCGGGCGGCCCTTGCGGTCCAGATAGGCGGGGCTGGCGCAGGCGATGCTTTCATCCTCGCACAGCTTGCGCTGCATCAGCGCCTTGTCGCGCATCTTGCCGATACGGATACCGATGTCGAAGCCCTCGCGCGCCAGATCGCGGGCGCGGTCGTCGTAATCGACGCTGATCTCAAGCTCGGGGTTCTGCGCGGCAAAGCGGGCGATGATCGGCCCCAGATGCAGCACGCCAAAGCTCATGGGGGCGGCGATGGACAGGCTGCCGCGCAACGGCGCCAGCCCGTCCATGTCCCAGGCGGTGCTTTCCGCCGCCGCCACCAGCTCGGCCAGTGCCGGACGCAGCCGTTCGGCCAGCCGCAGCGCCGCCTCGGTCGGGGTGATGCGGCCGGCGTTGCGGCGAAACAGGGCGGCGCCCAGCGTTGCTTCCAGATCGCTGATCCGCTTGCTGACCACGGATTTCGACAGGTTCAGCCGTGCGGCGGCGGCGGTGACGGTGCCCAGCTCCATCACCGTCAGAAAGGTTTCCAGATCGTTCAGGTCATAACGCATGGTGGCAGCTTACCCGGTCGTGCGCCGTTCGCAATGGCCGAACACAAGGTTCGCACCCACTGCCATAGCGGAAACGCCGGCGATGCCCGATATTGGTGGCAACAGAAAAGGAGGCCCGAAATGGAGCTGACCGGAATTCACCACCTGACGGCAATCACCGCCAACGCCCGCGGCAACAAGGAATTCTATACCGATACGCTGGGGATGCGGCTGGTCAAAAAGACCGTCAATCAGGACGATACCACCGCATATCACCTGTTCTACGCCGATGGGCTGGCCCAGCCCGGCACCGATCTGACCTTTTTCGACTGGCCCGCCGCGCGTGAGCGGCGCGGGACGCATTCGATCAGCCGCACCGGCTTGCGGGTCGCGGGCGACAGCCTTGACTATTGGGCGGCGCGGCTTTCAGAGCGGGGCCTGACACCCGGGCAGATCGCCGAGATCGACGGCCGCGCCAGTCTGGAGTTCGAGGACCCCGAGGGCCAGCGTTTCCGTCTGACCCAGGACGCGCCCGGCATTGCCGCGAATGCCTGGGCCAAAAGCCCGGTGCCGGCGCAACACCAGATCCACGGCTTGGGTCCGATCACCATTTCGGTGCCGGAACTGGCCGCGACCGAAGTTGTGCTGACCCATGTGATGGCCATGCGCAAGGTCCGGGAATACGCCAGCCCGGACGGGCATGGCACTGTCCATGTCTTTGAAATGGGCAAAGGCGGCCCCTCGGCCGAGCTGCATGTGGCGGTTCAGCCCGACCTGCCGGTGGCGCGTCAGGGTGCGGGTGGGGTGCATCATGTCGCCTTCCGTGTGCCGGACAAGCCCGCCATCCACGAATGGGCCAGGCGGCTCAATGAGATGCGCGTTCCCAGTTCGGGCGAGGTCGAGCGCTACTATTTCCGCTCGCTCTATTTCCGGGAACCGGGCGGCAACCTGTTCGAGATCGCCAGCGACGAGCCCGGTTTTGCCGTGGATGAGCCGCTGGAAAGCCTGGGCGAACGCCTGTCGCTGCCGCCTTTCCTGGAGGGCCGCCGGGAACAGATCGAGGCGGGACTGAAGCCGCTGGACTAAGCCCACCCAAATCAACCGCAAGGCTGTCGGAGCGATCCGGCGGCCTTTTTTCATGCATGGAACCGTTGCGGGATTGGCGTTTTCGCCCCATCCTGCCGGCCGCGACAGGACGGAAGGGAGTGCATGGCATGAACCAGCCGGAAACGGAAAAATCCGCCTCGGAACTCATTGACGCGCGGATCGGTGAACTTCGCGATTGGCGCGGCGAGATGCTGGCGCGACTGCGCGCCCTGATCCACGAGGCCGACCCCGAGGTGGTCGAGGAATGGAAATGGCGCGGCGTGCCGGTCTGGTCGCATGACGGCATCATCTGCACCGGCGAGACCTATGAGCAGGTGGTCAAGATGACCTTTGCCAAGGGTGCCGCGCTCCCGGATCCTGCGGGCCTGTTCAACGCCAGCCTGGAAGGCAACACGCGCCGTGCCATCGACCTGCGCGAAGGGGATCGGATCGACACCGAGGCGCTCAAAGCCCTGATCCGCGCCGCTGCGGCACTGAACGCGGCCAAGAAAAAAGGGCGGTCGAAGTGACCGCCCCGGGGGATTCCTGATCGTAAAGGCTCAGGCGGTTTTTGCGCGCTGCGCCATGGTCGCCTCGGCCCACCAAAGCAGTTCGTCCAGCATGGACCCCAGTGCGGGTTGCAGCACCGCGTCCACTTCGGACATCGGGCCATTGGCACCCAGCGGCGAGACCTTCATGAATTCGCCCGCGCCCAGATGCACGGCATTGCGCAGGGGCACCATCTGTAATTCGACGGCGATGCCGCGCAGATGCTCGATGGCGCGGGCGGCCCCGACGCCGCCATAGCCCATGGCCGCCGCCGGCTTGTGGTTCCATTCCTTATATGCCTGATCCAGCGCATTTTTCAGCGAGCCGCTGACCGAGTGGTTGTATTCCGAGGTCACGAAGATATAGCCGTCGAATTCGGCCAGCTTCTGCTGCCATTTCACCGCGCGGGGGTCCTGCGACGGCACCCAAAGGTTCGAGGCGACCTCGTCGAACAGCGGCAGGTCATAGTCCCGCAGATCGACCAGCTCAAAGCTCATGTCGTCGCGCTTTTGCGCATTTTCCAGCAGCCATGTGGCGGGCTTGTCGGCAAAGCGGGCGGCGCGGGTCGAGCCGATGATGATGGCGATATTGGGCTTCTTGGTCATGGATCTGGTCCTTGTGATGGTCTTGCGGGCCGGTTGTGGCCCTTTGATTGAATTACATGGCCTTAAACTGGGCCTTGCCGGGCTTTCGGACAAGCCAACCGAAATCGGAAGCGGTGTTCGGAAACAGGAAACAGGTCGGGGTTGAAACCGTGAAAAAACAGGCGGGCCTTGCGGTCCGCCTGTAAGGTTTGGGTTGGATTGGCGTCAGTCCCGGCCTGCCAGCCATTGCGAGGCCAGCGTCAGATCCTCGGGCTGAATCTCGTGGCCGGCACTGATCGTCCGGGCATCCAGCGCCGCGCCGCCCTCGCGCAAGGCGTGTTCCAGCTCGGGGGCCATGCGGGCGAAGAGGTCGCGGTTCCCGGTCAGCATCAGCACCCTGCTGTCGGCCAGCGCCTGTGGCTGTTGCTCCGGCGGTTCTTCCAGCACCTGCACGGCGCGCAGCAGCACCGCCCGGCCGATGAGGCCCGGATATAGCTGCAAGACCGCGCCTAGCAGGTTGGCGCCGTTCGAATAGCCCAGATAGGTCAGCGCCTTGGGGTTCAGCCCATAGGCCCGCGCGGCCTCGTCGATGAAGCCGGCAAATGCTTCGGCCTCGGCGCGGATGTCGGCCTGATCGTAGGTCACGGCGTCATAGCGGCGGAACCAGCGGTTGATGCCTTCCTCGGTCGAGCGACCGCGCACACCCAGCAGCGTGGCGTTCGGCGCGATGCGATGTGCAAGCGGCATCAAATCGGACTCGTTGCCGCCCGTCCCGTGCAGCAGGACGATCGTGCTGCCGTCCGGGTTTTCCGGCCGGTGGAAGCGGTGGATGAAATGCAGGTTTCGCATCGGGTTCCTTTCCTCGCCCGGCAGAGCGAATTGCGGCAAGATCACGCGCAGATCCTCGGCGCGTGCAATGTCATGGGGCGGGACGAACAGCGTCCGGCCCAAATCCTCGACCGTCTCGTCCACGGTAAAGCCGGGGGCGTCGGTGGCGTATTCCAGCAGCGTTCCCGCCGGCTCGCGCACATAGAGCGACAGGAAATACTTGCGGTCATGCACGCTGGTCGCATCGGTATCCTTAAGCTCCAGCCGCATCCGGCGCACCGTTTCGGCATCGGCCGCGCGAAAGGCGACGTGATCCAGGGTTCCGGTGCCGGGAATGCCCGGAAAAAAGCCAGTGGCGTCGCGGATGTCGATTGCATCCGTGTCCGAGACCATCCGTTGCACCGCACCCGAAACCGTGCCCGGCCGATAGCCGAAGCGGATCAGGAAGTCGCGCGTCGCATCGGGCTGCTCGGTCAGGATGACGACGCTGCGCAGCCGTGTCGGCGCGATGGGGTCGGGCAGCGGGGCATCCGCGGGCAGGTCCACCCCCACCAGCTTGACGATCACGCCATCGGGGTCCTTGAGTCGCAAAACCGTTTCACCCAATTCGCGCAAGGGCCCCTCGACCGGCACGCGGGCGGTCATGGCGCGGGTCAGCCAGTCGCCGATGCTGGCGGGTGGCACGGCCAACGCGATCTCGGCCACCTGGCCGTGACCGACACGCCCGGGCGCGCCGTCCTCCCACACCAGAAAGGTGATGAGCGAACCGGGCGAACCCAGCGCGTCGCCATAGAACAGATGCAGTTGTTCGGCATCCTCGAAACCGCCCGTGCGCTTGACCAGACGCAGGCCCAGAAAGCCTGCATAGAAATCGACATTGGCCTGCACCCGGCGGGTGATGCCGGTGACGTGATGGATGCCGGTGGGCATGGTTTTTTCCCCTTTATGCGCCCGTTTCGCGGGCAAGGACGGCCTGCACGGCCGGATCGGCCGCGATGCGGTCATGCAGGGCCTGCACATTGGCCCAGGATGCGATGCCTTCGGGCAGCAGCTTTGCCGCCCAGCGGATCATCGGAAAGGCATAGGCGTCGATCACCGAGCGGCGGTCCAGGATCCAGTCCCGGCCTTCAAGATGATCGTTCAGCAGCGCCAGCCGCTTGCGCACCAGCTTGCGTCCGGCCTCTTGCACGGCGTCGCGGTCGGCCTGTTCGCGGCTGGTGGTGTAACGCTGCGGCATGAACAGCGGGAAAAAGGCAGGGTGCATGTCGCCGGTGAAAAAGCTTGACCAGCGGTCGAACTCGGCCTGTGACCGCAGGTCGTCGCCACCGCCCAGTTCCGCTTCGGGGTGCTTGCGGGCCAGATGATGCAGGATCGCGCCGGCCTGTGTCAGCGTCCAGCCGTCATCTTCGCGCAGCACCGGCACGGCACTTGCCGGGTTCACCGCCCGCAATTCGGCCGATCCGAATTCGACCGACACCGCCTGATAGGGCGCGCCGATCCATTCCAGAGCAATATGCGGGGCGAGCGAGCAGGCGCCGGCGTGGTAGAACAGGGTGGGCATGAAATCCTCCGTCTTGCGATACGTCCAAGATAGCGCGACGCCGCGTTTGCCCAACCGGCCAAGGCTGGAACGCGGCGTTCTGCACAATCGAACGCACCGAAGCGGGGATGGTTCAGGCGCTGTGCGCGCCCTGCGCCAGTGCGGCGACGAAAGCCATGATCTCGGGCAGGGGTCGTCCCTCGCCGATCTGCTTGACGATGGCCGAGCCCACGACGCAGCCGTCCGCCACGCCCGCCACGGCCTGTGCCGCCTGCGGGGTCGAGATGCCAAAGCCCACGACGACCGGCAACTTGGCGGTGGCGCGGATGCGGGCGACCTCGGGCGCGACTTCGGCCGCGTTGGCGGCGGGACCGCCGGTGATGCCGGTGACCGAGACGTAATAGATGAAGCCGCTGGTGTTCTGCACCACTGCGGGCAGGCGCTGGTCATCGGTCGTGGGCGTGGCGAGGCGGATGAAGTTCAGCCCGGCCTCGCGCGCGGGGATGCACAGCTCGGCATCCTCTTCGGGGGGCAGGTCCACGACGATCAGACCGTCTATACCGGCCTCGACCGCATCGGTGATAAAGCGGTCCACACCACCCGGGCGGGCATAAATGGTGTTGTAATAGCCCATCAGCACAATGGGGGTGCGGTCGTCGTCCTGGCGAAAGGCGCGCGCCATGTCGAGCACGCGGCTGACGCTGCCGCCCGCCGCCAGCGCGCGCTGGCCGGCCGCCTGGATCGTGGCGCCGTCGGCCATCGGGTCGGTAAAGGGCATGCCCAGCTCGATGATGTCCACGCCGGCGCCGGGCAGGCCGCGCATGATTTCCAGCGAGCGGTCGAAGTCCGGGTCGCAGCCCATCATATAGGTGACGAAAGCCTTGCCGCCCGTCTCGGCCAGCCGCGCGAAAGTGTCGTCGATTCTGCTCATGAGCCCCGGATCTCCTTCATGACCGCCAAGCCCTAGCGCGGCTTGAGGGGCAAGATCAACGGCCCGCCACTGGACTTGGGCGTCACGGCCCCATAATAAGCGCGAAAATCCGGACAAAAGGGGTGCATCATGGGCTTTCGCATGGGGATCGTCGGCTTGCCGAACGTGGGCAAGTCGACGCTGTTCAACGCGCTGACAAAGACCGCCGCCGCGCAGGCTGCGAATTTCCCCTTTTGCACCATCGAGCCGAACGTGGGCGAGGTCGCCGTGCCCGATTCCCGGCTGGACAAGCTGGCCGAGATCGCCGGGTCCAAGCAGATCATTCCGACCCGCATCACCTTCGTCGATATCGCCGGGCTGGTCAAAGGCGCCAGCAAGGGCGAGGGGCTGGGCAACCAGTTCCTGGCCAATATCCGCGAAGTCGATGCCATCGCCCATGTGCTGCGCTGCTTTGAAGACGGCGACGTGACCCATGTCGAGGGCCGCGTCGATCCCATCGCCGATGCCGAGACCATCGAGACTGAGCTGATGATCGCCGATCTGGAATCCATCGAGCGGCGGTTGGCCAATATCCAGCGCAAGCTGAAAGGTGGCGACAAAGAGGCGGTGGCGCAGGAAAGGCTGCTCAAGGCCGCGCAGGCCGTGCTGGAGGTCGGCAGGCCCGCCCGCACCGTCACCGTGGCCGAGGATGAGCGCAAAGCATGGGACATGCTGCAGCTTCTGACCGCCAAGCCCGTGCTGTTCGTGTGCAACGTCGAAGAGGACAAGGCTGCAACCGGCAACAGCCAGTCCGAGCGCGTGGCGCAGATGGCGGCCGAGCAGGGCGCCGGTCATGTGGTGATCTCGGCGAAGATCGAGGAAGAGATCAGCCAGCTTCCGGCCGAGGAAGCGGTGATGTTCCTTGAAGAAATGGGTCTGCACGAAGCCGGTCTGGACCGGCTGATCCGCGAAGGTTACCAGCTTTTGGGCCTTGAGACCTATTTCACCGTCGGCCCGAAAGAGGCGCGTGCCTGGACCATCCACAAGGGCACCATGGCTCCGCAGGCCGCAGGCGTGATCCATGGCGATTTCGAGCGTGGGTTCATCCGTGCCGAGACCATGTCTTACGACGATTACGTCACCTACAAGGGCGAGGCCGGCGCGCGCGAGGCCGGCAAGTTCCGCGTCGAGGGCAAGTCCTATGTGGTGCAGGACGGCGACGTGCTGCATTTCCTGTTCAACGCCTGATCGCTGAAACACGGCCTCTTTCCCGTCAGGGAAAGGTGGTCGTGCCAACGCCCGGTCCTTTTTGCACGAATGCAGGCAGACGGGTTGAGTGCCCGTCAATCGCAAAGGCGCTCGCCGGAAAAATTCTGCGTCGCAGCATTGCGCTGTTGTGAATGCACGCGACATTGATACACTCGGGCTCAGTCACAAGCCGGGACATCATGGACCAGCCCTCTACCAAGCGCAGGAAGTCCGTTACCTCGCGCCCTTCCGTGCCGATAGATCTGGCCCTGCAAGGGGGCGGGTCGCATGGCGCGTTCACCTGGGGCGTTCTTGACCGTCTTCTTGACGAGGACTGGCTGTCCATCGTCGGGATCTCCGGCACCTCTGCCGGGGCGATGAACGCGGCGGTTCTGGCCGATGGCCTTGCCGCAGGCGGAGCGCAGGGGGCAAAGCAGGCCCTGTCCGCATTCTGGGAATTCGTGGCCGATGCCGCCCGGCTCAGCCCGTTTCAGGCCAACGCGTTCGATGTCGCGCTGGGCAACTGGTCGCTGACCCATTCGCCGGCCTTCGTGACCATGGACACGCTGTCGCGGCTGTTTTCGCCCTATATGCTGAACCCTGCCGGGATCAATCCGCTGCGCAAGGTGATCGGGCAGGTCATCGACTTTGAGCGGCTGAAACAGGCGCCGGTCAAGGTTTTCATCACCGCCACCAATGTGCGTACCGGACGCGGCCGGGTCTTTCGCAATGCCGAGCTGTCGCCCGATGTGCTGTTGGCCTCGGCGTGCCTGCCGACCGTCTTTCAGGCCGTCGAGATCGAAGGCGAAAGCTACTGGGACGGCGGGTATGTCGGCAATCCGACGCTGACGCCCTTGGTGCGCGAGGTGGATTCGGATGACACCATCCTGATCCCGATCAACCCGATCGAACGCCCCGGCACGCCGCGCACTGCCGCCCAGATCCTCAACCGGCTGAACGAGGTGTCGTTCAATGCCGCCACCCTCAAGGAACTGCGCATGATCGCGCTTTTGCGGCAGGTGGCCGATCCCGGTAACGGCGAGGGTGCGCGCTGGGCGAGGATGCGGGTTCATATGGTGCCCAACGACGTGATGACGACATTGGACTATTCCTCCAAGATGATCGCCGACCGCAAGTTCCTGCATATGCTGCGCGATGAAGGCCGCCGTTCGGCCGACGCCTTCCTGCGGGACCATGCGGAAAACATCGGGCATCGGTCGTCGATAGACCTCGATACCTTGCTGGAAGGTGTCTGACGTGGGGCTGGCCGGGATTTTGCTGGCGCTGGCGCTGCTGATCTGTCTGGCCTATCGCGGCTGGAGCGTTCTTTTGCTGGCACCTGTTGCTGCGCTTTTGGCGGCTGCGATATCGGCTGAGCCGTTGCTTGCCCATTGGACGCAGACCTTCATGCTGGCCGCGGCCGGCTTTATCGGACAGTTCTTTCCGCTGTTCCTGCTGGGTGCGGTATTCGGCAAGGTGATGGAGGATACGGGTTCGGTCCGCGCCATTGCCGATTTCCTGACCCTGCGGCTTGGCCCGGATCGCGCCATTCTGGCCGTGGTGTTGGCGGGGGCGGCGCTGACCTATGGCGGCGTCAGCCTGTTCGTCGCACTGTTCGTTCTGGCGCCCATGGCCGAGGCGCTGTTTCGTCGCGCCGACATCCCCCGCCGGTTGATGCCGCCCGCCATCGCCCTTGGCACCTTTACCTTTACCATGATGGCGCTGCCGGGCACTCCGGCGATCCAGAACGCCATCCCGATGCCCTTTTTCGGCACTACCCCCTTTGCTGCGCCGGGGTTGGGCCTGATCGCATCGGCGATCATGCTGGGTTTCGGCTTGTGGTGGCTGGGCCGTGCCGAAGCCCGTGCCCGCGCAAGCGGCGAAAGCTTTTCCGCGATCCGCGCCCCGGAAATCGACGAGGCCGTCCTACGCGAAAGGGCGGTGACAGCGCGCGAATTCGACCCCAATGAGATCGCGCGGGGGCATCAGAGCGACGGTTCACCTTCGATTCTGGTTGCGGCAATCCCGTTGCTGGCGGTGGTTGCCGTCAACCTGTGCATGACTTTCGTCATCCTGCCGGCGCTGGACTTCTCCTGGCTGTCCGAGCCGCGCTGGGGCGGTACCAGCTTCGAGGCGGTCAGCGGGGTCTGGTCGGTGGCCGTGGCCCTGACCATGGCCGCCCTGATCGCCGTCGGCCTGAACTACCGCCGCCTGCCGCGGCTGCGCGAAACGCTGGATGCCGGGGCGAATGCCTCGGTCCTGCCGATCTTTGCGGTGGCAAGCCTCGTCGGCTTTGGCGCCGTTGTCGCAGCCCTTCCCGCATTCGGGCTGGTCAGCGATTGGGTGCTGTCGATCGGCGGCGGGCCGCTTGTCTCGATGGCGATCGCGACCAATATCCTTGCGGCGCTGACCGGCTCGGCCTCGGGCGGGCTGACCATCGCGCTTGATGCCCTAGGCGACACCTATCTGCAACGCGCGTTGGAGCAGGGAATCGACCCGCAGCTTTTGCACCGGGTCGCGGTGATGAGTGCGGGCACGCTGGACAGCCTGCCCCACAGTGGCGCTGTCGTGACGCTGCTGGCGGTCTGCGGCGTCACCCCTCGGGAAAGCTATTTCGACATCGTCATGGTGGCGATCGTGGGGTCGCTTCTGGCGCTGGTGGCGGTGATCGTGCTTGGCACGGTGGTGGGCAGTTTCTGAACCGGGGTTTGCGCGCGGGTCGTCTTAAGGCCGCGCCCCGGCCGTCACACCAATTTCACCCGACAATCGCGCATATTCCTGCAGAGGTTTGTGGAAAACAGGGAAAATCGTGCCCGTGTTGCGAATCTCTGGTGCGATGAAAAAGCCCTTGTTTCCGTGCTTCTTGATCCATATACGAGGCGGCGGAGACGTGGCCGAGTGGTCGAAGGCACACCCCTGCTAAGGGTGCAGACGGGGAACCGTCTCGAGGGTTCGAATCCCTTCGTCTCCGCCACATTCAGACACCGAATCCGTTCAAGGGCCCCGATTGGGGCCTTTTTTCTTTTTGTTTCAAAGGGCGTTGGCCGGGCCATCCGCCCTTCGGAGACTGGGCGCTTCACGCAGAACGGGTCTCCGAATGGCCCGTGTCTCTCTTCGAGCGCCCCTCCATGGTCACGGGACGGCGTAAAACATCCTCGTATTTCCAATTGGTTGCCGCGTTCATGGGGTCGCCCCGTTCGCGAGATAATCCGGTAACGGAGACTGACACGAAGGCGCAGGGCGGTCAGAAGGACGGCTCCGTGGCGGCCTATCGCGAGGTCAGCACGGCACTGCGTGCGATCCGCAAGACAGCGCTGATGACGGATCAGCTATCAAACGATAACGATTACAAAAAAGGGAACGGGTGCTGATGAACCACCAAGCCTACTCGAACGGCATTCAGATAGAACAACTCGAAGGTGGCCTCCTGATACAACAAGGTGGCGAGGCCTACATTGCGCGATCCTGGCGTCTCACGCCCGCCGTCGATCATTTGATCAGGACAGCAGCTGCCAGTGGGTTGGACTGGATGATCCGCTCGGATCACCCTCTTCGAAAAGCGCGATGGCCCAATGCGCGAGGCGTTGTCTACTTGGCTTTCTCGGCGTCTCCTGATCTGCAATGGTCCGTCGCGATCGACACATTTCGCCCGGCGCGCGGTGACTTCGGTCACGCTGTCTTTAACGGCAAGTATCACGCGCAGTTTGTCACGAGGGGCATCCCGTTTGTCTTCGAGGGTCGCAACAAAACGTCGGGGCATCTGGTCGTTGCCAGAGATTTCGTGATCCCCACCCTTGTTGAATTGGCGGACTTCGATCACAGCGTCTTGGCCCTCAACAGGACGCCACATCAAGGGGATGGCTTCACGACCGAATACGTGATCCAGCACAGCATCCTCGCGAATTGGGAGCAGACGCCTTGGGCGGGACGTTACGACCTTGTTCAGGACGAATTCCCGGTCGATGGTGGGCTTACTTCTCGGCGCATCGACATTCTGGGACGTGACCGGTCGACAGGAGATTGGCTTATCATCGAGCTAAAGCGCGCCGAAGCGAGGCCCGAAGCCGTGGAGCAGGTGGCGGATTACTTGCTCGCCCTCGGGAAGAGAGATGACTTTGTATACGGCAAATTGGACGGAGTCTTAGTCGCCGAGCGGATCCCAACCTCTGTCCGTTCATTGGCAAAAGCCGAGGGCATCACGGCGTACGAAATTGGGTGGCCGATGCAGCTTACGCGTGTCGCCTGATCAGTCGAACACCCGCTCCGGCTGTTCTTGCCATGGCATGGCCGCGACATCGGTCAGTTTCAACAGGGTCACGGCGGGCACCTCGCGCTTGTAGACCAAGCGCTTGAGGACCCCCGGCGCGAGATAGGCGAGCCGCAGCTGTCGGCTGACATGGCGTTCGGCAAGCCCCACCGCTTTCGCCAGATCGGTCACCGTGTTGAATTCGCCAGCCTCCATGCGCCGCCGCCAGCCCCACGCCCGGCCGATGGCGCGCAGGATATGCGGATCCTGCGTCCGGTCTTCACTGGGCAGATAGGTGGCGGGCGGCATGATCTTCGGCCGCCCGTTCTGCTTGCGGACCTTGAGCGGCACGAAGATCTGGATGGACTCGTCGGGCTTCATCATTCCGCCGCCACCTTCTTTCGCGGCGCCATCATGTCGCGCATGACGCCCGAGACGCCGTCGGTCCGGACATCGATCTCCAGCCCTTCGGACGTCACGGTGACCCGGCGCACCAGCAACTGCACGATCCGGGTTTGCTCTGCGGGGAATAGCTGGCCCCAGACGTCTTCGAACGTCTGCAGCGCGGAAATCACGTCGGCCTCGGCAAAGGCGTGACCCTCGCGCGCCAAGTGGGAGATGACCTGTGCCGTGATCGACGGGGCGCGCATCACCCGCCTCAACTCGGTCACCACGGCCGCTTCCACGAGGTCGGCAGGCAGGCGGCGCGGGATGCCTTCGTCGCTGGGTTCGCGATTCTTGATGACGTCCATCGAGACGTAGTACCGGTATCGCCGCGCGCCCTTCTTCGTGCTGCTCGGGGTCATGGCGGCGCCCGTGGCCGTAAAGATCAGCCCCTTGAGCAACGCAGGCGCCTGCGCTCGGGTGTTGTTGGCGCGCTTTCGCGGGCTCTCGCGCAAGATGGCATGGACCTGATCCCATAGCTTCTGGTCGATGATGGCCTGATGCTCGCCGGGATAGGCCTTGCCCTTGTGGACCGCATCGCCGCGATAGACGCGGTTCACCAGCACCCTGTAGAGATATCCCTTGTCGACCAACGTGCCCTGCTTGTTGCGGAGCCCTTTGCGGCGCAGTTCGCGGGCCAGCACGGTCGCTGATCCGACCTCGACGAACCTCTCGAAGATGCCCCGCACGGTGGCGGCCTCTTCCTCGTTCACCACGAGCTTGCGATCCTTCACATCGTAACCGAGCGGAACATAGCCGCCCATCCACATCCCCTTCATGCGGGAAGCGCGGACCTTGTCGCGGATGCGCTCGGCTGTGAGGTTGTTGACGCGGCTGAGTGAGGCTGGCGAAGACGCGATCCTGCCCGGTGAGCTTGCCGCGCCGTTCTTCGGTCCGGGCTTTGACCGGCTGCTGGCGAAACGTGTCCTCGTCGAACAGGCGCCGCTCTCCGATTGGGATGTCTGCGACGCCTGCGAATGCGGACTCCCCTGTCGGCCGATCCGGAAAGCGGGCGATGGATATCGTGCTGAGTGCCCGCTCGACCGCCGACATGACATCGATCTCACCGAGGACGATCTGCGCGAGTTCCGCATCGGGGCTGCGGCACTGGCATCCGTGATCGGCGCGGCTGCGGGATTTGGCGCGGCCCCGAAGCTGGCGGCAGAGAAGGTCTGGCGGCTCGGCGATACGCCATCGGGGCGCGCAGTGTTTCTTGTGCTGGAGTCCGCAGCCCTGACCGGCGACGGCATCATAGCAACCTTGCGCCAGGCGGCGCAGGGCTCGGACATCGCTATCCTCGCACCGCAGTTGCCAGCGGAGATTGCCCGGCGACACCAGGATGCGGGCTTTCATCTCATCGAAATCCTCGAGGTGCTGACGCCCGCCACAAATGGCCTCGGCGGCACGATCGACATCGCGGCTCTGGCGCCGGTCCCGCTGGCGCCCGTGCTTCGCGTGCGAAGGGCAACGGCCGAGGTTCAATGGGACGGTCGCTCCGTCATTCTGTCGCGTCAGATCTTCCCCGTGTTCGAACGCCTGCTGGAGAAAGCGGTGTCGCGCGATCAGGTCGCCTCCGGAGCCCATGTCGAAGGCACGACGGCGCGCGAGGCCAAGGATCTGATCCGCGAGCTGCGCGACGCGTTCAAGGCTGCGGGGTTCACCGATGCCGAGAGCAAGACCCTGATCATGACCGTGCGCAACCGGGGCTACCGGCTCGGCGTCCCCGCTTCGGATATCGTGGTTGACGGCTGAGACGCCAGCCCACTTCACTCTTCGAGTGGCAAAGATACTCCAATCTCAGCCAGCTTTAGCATCAGCGCTTTTCTCGATATCGGTGCATCATATCGCCACTCAAGGAGGCGGACGCTGTTCGCCTCCAGTAGCAGCCGCTTTCGCTCATCCCGAACCTGCGCGTTCTTGAAGCCTTCCTCGCCGCCAAACAGTGCGACCGGCTCGTAATGCTGCTGGCCTTGATACTCTACTGCCAAGTTTATGTCGGGAATGTATATGTCGATCGACTGACGGCCAAGAAACCAAGGACGCCATTGGTGCTTGGCGTTGGGCCAAATCGCACGGAAAAGGTCAAGAAGTGCGAGTTCGGAAATCCACCCGCTCGCACCGATCCCCGGTATAGATCGATCTCGGCGGAACGCGTCCTCTGCCAGCGCCATATGCCCTGCGAGCAGGCTCTCAACATTGGCGAAGCCAACGTCGATGTTTACTGAGAAGATGCGGCCGCGAGGCGCCGTAGAGTTGATGAACTGAGCCTGATATGCACGGTATGCTGGCCAGTCCGACGCGGGAGGCGGCACCGGGATCATCCCCCGGCCAAAGTCAGGGTCAAATCGAAGCAGTTTGGAAAGCACGGGCGGATCGTCCTGCAACTCCTGATCAAAGTAGGCCACAAATGCCTCAAACTCGTCATGCAGGCGACCCGCGATGAGCGACGTCGTTGCATACTTGCGAGCGATCAGCCTCACATCATCAGCTCGAATTTCGCGATCTGTCAGGAATTTCAGATATATGACCTCGTCCAAAAGCGCCTCACGATCACGCCCTGGGATGGCCTCCACCAAATCCATGGCGTCAGAGAGTCGGTTCGCTTCCGTCAAGTTCAGAATTTGTTGCCACTTGGGGTCCGGATCCCACGGGGGCGCGTCCTTCACGTCCGGAAGGTCTTGTGGAAGCCCCTTGCCGTCGATGCCACGGAACTGATCGCCCAAAGCACGCGCCTGCCAGCTATATCCGCGCGCCTGGTTGTTGTCCTGCCAGACCCTTTCCAGCGGGGTTACCGCATTGCTGGCGCACTGGGGGTTTTTGCGCTCCGCATCAAAACCGGACTTCGCCGGATCACCAAACAGACCCGCTCCAATTGCCTCGACCAGCCGCTCGAACAGTCTGGTATCATCTTGCCGGGTTCCAACCGAGACGAGAACGCGACCGGTGCCGGAGGTTTGTCGAAAAACGAAGGCTGCGTGCGACGCGAGGTCATTGGCGCGCTGGCGTCGCGCCCCAGGCCCTTCCAGAAAATGGAGCCTGTGAGTTACTTCATCCGGAAAATCGGGATACACCAGCCGGATCGACGTAGTCGTCTTTGGTGCTCGCTTCTTTGGAGTTGGCTCGGGCCCATATTGATCCAACAGTTCGCCGCAAAGAGATGACAGCGATGCGAAGTGAATCGCAGCGTTGCTTCCCGGCTCTCGTTTTGCAGCCAAGGTCGCGTAGAGCTTTTTCCACTTCGATAGATCCGCTCGATAGAACTCTCGGCTCATCCGGTTTGTGATCGAGAGCTCGTATAGTTTCGCATTCCTGCGGAATTCGTCGAGGCCGGCTTGTCCCTTGTCGACCGGCGGAGGCTTCAAGTTCATGCGTTCGATTTCCAGTTCAGCGCAAGCCGATGTTGCATCACCTGAGTGGCACTGTCGACAGGTAGGCCCCGAAGGCACATGCGCTCCAAGCGTGCTGCCCTTCGGCTGACGGCTGTGGGCTTTTACGGAGACCTGCACGAGAAATTGACGCTCAGGTCCGCAAGCCCCACCAAACCCCCACCTTTTTCCCACCCCGTTCCCACCTGCGCGCCGACCGCATCCGGCACCTTGGGCTCATCAGAAACGATGACCGAGGCGCACAGCGATGCAGATCGAACTTTCCCCCGACGACATTGAAACCATCATCCACGATGCCGATGCGGCGGCACAACGGCTCCGGCGCAAGCTGTGCATGCCGATCTGCGAGCGCGAGGATCTGGGTCAGGACCTCCTGGTCGATCTGCTGCGCCGCTTGCCCGCCTACGACCCCGCGCGTGGCAGCATCGGCGCCTTCGCCAACATCGTCCTGCGCAACCAGTCCTCGCGGATCGCGATGCGTCATCACTGCCAGCGCCGGGCGCAGGGCGGGTCGCTGCTCTCGCTCGAGGTTCCGCTGGCAGGAACGCGCGAGCTGGTCGGCGACACGCTGACCGAGGACGACGGGCTTGCTGCCTGGCACGGCCAGACCTGCTGCGCCGCCGCCGTCACCGAACTTCACCACGCTCTGCAGGCCGCCCTCGCGCGGCTCCCAGCCGAGGATCGCCGCTTCTGTGTGGTGCTGGCGCATCGCCCCGTCACCGCGCTCGCGGCCGAGGGTTTCGGGAGCCGCTCCGCGCTCTACCGCCGCCTCGCCGATCTCCGCCACGTCCTCACCGCCCACGGTCTCGGTCCCGCCTGGGACGATCTCGCGGCGGCCTGAGTAGAGGCGAAAGGAGGAGATCATGTTCATGGGCACCACCCCCTTCGTCACGGTCCGCGCCCGCCGACCGCTCACCGAGATCGAGTTCTGCGCCTGGGTGGCGCAGGCCGTGCCGGGCGACCGGCTCGAATACCATCGTGGCTTTCTGGTTCTCGACATCTTCCCGATGTTCGCCCGGCTCCCGGATCAGCAGCGCGCTGAACTGGCCCGTCTCGGGTCGCGCGCCTTCTGGGCCGCCGAACAGGGCCTCGTGCACCTGGTGCAGGAGCGCACGGGCCCCGACCAGTTCGCCTACATCGCCGTCGCCCGCCCCAAGCCGAAGGCCGCAGCCGTGTCGCTGTCCGCGCTCCTGCTCGCCGAGCAGGAGGCCGCGTGATGACCGCCTTCCAATCTCTTTTTGCCGATCATGGAGACCCTTACATGCCGTTCCCCGCGAACACCCCCACCGTCGACGACCTACCGGGCCTCGGGCTGCAGGACATCGCCCAGCTGCCCGTCGAGTTGCTGGCCATCCTGCAGCGCGACGTTGATGAGCGCATCAAGCGGGACAAGGCCGCGAAGGCCCGCCTCGATGGCGCACTGACGGTCCGCTACGCCACCCGCGCCGCCGAGGAACGGCAGGCGGCGGGCAAGGACACCGGCACGATCCGCTTCGACGACGGGGATTTCACCGTGGTCGCGGATCTGCCGAAACGGGTCGACTGGGATCAGGATCGCCTCGCCGCCATGGTCGAGCGTATCCGCGCCGCCGGGGACGATCCCGCCCAGTATGTCGACATCGCCTTCAAGGTGCCCGAGCGCAAATACGCCGCTTGGCCCGATGCGATCCGTGCCGGTTTCGAGCCCGCGCGCACCGTCCGGCCCGGCACGCTGAAGATCGAGATAGTCCCGCAGGGGGGCGATCAATGACGGCGCTCGCCCCGGTATCGGCCCCGTCGCAGGACCTGCCCAGCCTGATCGACCGCGCGGCCAGCATGCTTTCGGGCGCGAAGACCGCCGCCGAGGTGCTCGAGGCGCGCGAGGTGGCCGGTCTGGCCTACGACGTGGCGAAACGCGCCGCCCGGCTGCAGCGCGCCAAGAGCGCCCATGACGATCTCGTCGCGGCGGCACATCGCGCGCAGGCCCATGCGCTCGAGATCGAGGCCCGCGCCAAGCGTCGGCTGGCCGATGAATACGATGCTGCACAGGCGCGGGGCGAAGTGGCAGGCCACGGCGGAGGGAGAAATTTCAAGGTTGCAGACAGCAACGTTGAAACCACCACAGCCGAACTCGGCCTCCGCCGCGACGAGATCCACGAGGCCCGCCAGATCCGCGACGCCGAAGCCGCCGACCCGGGCGTCGTTCGTCGCGCCCTCGACGATCGTCTGGAGCGCGGCGAGGAACCGACCCGTGCGGCGCTGCGCAAGATGGTGGTCGACGCAGCCATGCGCGGGTTGCGCCCACAGCGGTCCGCCAGCCGACGCAATCCTCTCTACGTCCCGCCGACGCCCGAGCAAGCGGCCTGGCGGCATGTGACAGGGGTCTTTCGCGCCTTTGCCGAATGGGCCTCGGACGAGAACCTCGCCCTGGCCCGCAAGGGCATGCGTGAGGCCAGGGACACCCCGTTTCACGACCTCGATGCCACGGCAATCGCCCAGGGGTCCGCAGCTTTCACGACAATCAAGGAGTGGTTTGATGCTCGATAGTCAATCGGCGGCATTTGCCGAACGTGTCTGGGAGGTTGCCTCGCAACTTGGCAACAACGCCCCGAAAATCGCCGATGACATGATGGAGGATGCTTTCCCGCTGACCTGCAGCCAGGCGCGGCAGGAAGGTGCGCTGCGGATGCTGCGGACCGGCATCATCACCGAGGTGAAGCGGATCCTGCGCACGCAGGACGATGCTGTGGGCCAGGCCGATTTCGCGGAGGTCTGCGAGTCCTTCGCGCCTCTGGTGAAGGATCTGCGCTCGAAGTCCTACTTTGTTGAGTCCGCCGCGGAATACGTCGCCATCCCGCACCTCATCGCCGAGCCCGAGCTGCTCGATGACGCGCGTCGTTTCATGCGCCGCAAGGGCAAGGAATGCCTCGACGAGGCGGATCGTCTCGATGCGCTTTTCGCGGCCGTGACCAGCAACGACCCGGATGCAGCGCGGGCGCGTGAGGAGGTGCTGACATGACCGGCGGCCTTCCGATCATCAGCGCCGACCAGCGGCTGGCCGAGCCGCGGGGCATCAAGGGCTGCATCTTCGGCAAGTCCGGCATCGGGAAGACCTCGCTCCTCTGGACCCTGAACGCATCGACGACCCTGTTCATGGATCTCGAGGCGGGCGATCTCGCCATCGAGGGCTGGGCAGGCGATAGCATCCGGCCGCGGACCTGGACGGAATGCCGGGATTTCGCGGTGTTCATCGGCGGGCCGAACCCTGCGCTCCGCGACGAGCAGCCCTACAGCCCCGCGCATTACAAGGCGGTCTGCGACCGCTTCGGCGATCCGGCCGCGCTCGACCGCTACGACACGATCTTCGTGGACTCGATCACCGTGGCGGGGCGGCTGTGCTTCGGCTGGTGCAAGGGCCAGCCCGAGGCGCTGTCGGAGAAGACGGGCAAGCCGGATGTGCGCGGGGCCTACGGTCTGCACGGCCGCGAGATGATCGGCTGGTTGACGCACCTGCAGCACACGCGGGCGAAGAACGTCTGGTTCGTCGGGATCCTCGACGAGAAGCTCGACGACTTCAATCGCAAGGTGTTCCAGCCGCAGATCGACGGCTCGAAGACCGGGTTGGAGCTGCCGGGGATCGTCGACGAGGTGATCACCATGGCGGAGTTGAAGGCCGATGGCGATCCCTATCGCGCCTTCGTCTGCCACACGATCAACCCCTGGGGCTTTCCGGCCAAGGACCGCTCCGGTCGGCTGGATCAGGTCGAGGAGCCTCATCTCGGCCGCCTGATGACGAAGATCCGCGCCCCCGTCGCGCCAGCGCCCAAGCGCCTGACCTACACCCCGCCACCCGCCGATCCGGCGGCTGACGCCCAATCCCAACCGCAATCCTGATCAGAAAAGGAGGTTCCCCATGGGTTCCTGGAACGATTTCAACGACGCGCAGAGCAACACCAACCTGATCCCCAAGGGCACGCTGGCCAAGGTGCGCCTTACCATCCGCCCCGGCGGTTTCGACGATGCCTCGCAGGGCTGGACCGGCGGGTATGCCACACGCGGCTCGACGGGTGCTGTCTATTTGAACGGCGAGTTCACGGTGACCGAGGGGCAGTACGCCCGGCGCAAGATCTTCACGCTGATCGGGCTCTACAGCCCGAAGGGGCCGGACTGGGCGAACATGGGCCGCAGCCTGGTGCGCGGCATGCTGAACTCGGCCCGCGGGATTTCCGACAAGGACATGTCGGCCGAGGCGCAGGCGGCGCGGCGGATCAACGGCTTCGCCGATCTCGACGGGATCGAGTTCATCGCCCGCATCGACATCGGCACCGACGCCAGCGGTGACGACAAGAACGAGATCCGCAGTGCTGTCACACCAGATCATCGCGATTACGCGCAGGTCATGGGGACTGCGGCGCTGCAGTTCGGCGGACAGGGTGCAGCCGGACATGCCCCGCAGCAGACCACCCCTGCGGCAGCGGCACATCAGCCCACCCAGCCCGCGTCCGCCCCCGGGTTCGCCGGTCGGCCGAGCTGGGCGCAGTAAGGGGGAGACCGGCCATGCGCCTGCGCCCCCGCCAGAAGACCTTCGTCGAGCGCAGCGTGGCTGCGCTCGCCTCCCGCGGCAACACGCTGGGCGTTGCGCCCACCGGCGCGGGCAAGACCATCATGCTTTCGGCAGTCACCGGCGAGATGATCGGCGACGGCGCCAAGGCTTGCGTTCTGGCCCATCGCGACGAACTGACGGCGCAGAACCGCGTCAAGTTCCAGCGCGTGGTGCCGGGTGTCGCCACGTCGGTCATCGACGCCACGGAGAAATCCTGGGGTGGCCAGGTCGCCTTCGCCATGGTGCCGACGCTGGCGCGCGCCTCGAACCTCGCGGACATGCCGCGCCTCGACCTGCTGGTCGTGGATGAGGCGCACCATGCCGTCGCCGACAGCTATCGCCGCATCATCGATCGCGTGCGCGAGGCCAATCCAGACGCCCGCATCTTCGGTGTCACGGCGACGCCGAACCGGGGCGACAGGAAGGGCCTGCGCGAGGTCTTCGACAATGTCGCCGATCAGGTGCGGCTGGGCGAGCTGATCGCCTCGGGCCACCTGGTGCCGCCGCGCACCTTCGTCATCGACGTGGGCGTGCAGGACGAGCTGCGCTCGGTCCGCAAGACCATGTCGGATTTCGACATGGCCGAAGTGGCGGGCATCATGGACCGCGCGCCCGTCACCGATGAGGTGATCCGCCACTGGAAGGAGAAGGCAGGCGACCGCCAGACCGTGGTGTTCTGCTCCACCGTCGCGCACGCCGAGCATGTCACCGACGCCTTCAGGGCAGCTGGCGTTTCCGCCGCGCTGATCCACGGCGATCTGGCGGCCGAGACCCGCAAGGCGATCCTCGCCGACTACGCGGCGGGCGGCATCCGCGTCGTGGTCAACGTGGCGGTGCTGACCGAGGGCTGGGACCACCCGCCCACCTCCTGCGTCGTGCTGCTGCGGCCCAGTTCCTACAAGTCCACGATGATCCAGATGGTCGGGCGCGGCCTGCGCACCGTCGATCCCGAGGAACACCCCGGCATCGTCAAGACCGACTGCGTCGTGCTGGATTTCGGGACGTCGAGCCTGATCCACGGCACGCTGGAACAGGATGTCGATCTCGACGGCAAGACCGAGGCTGGTGACGCCCCGACGAAATCCTGCCCCGGCTGCGGCGCCGATATTCCGCTGGCCGCCACCGAATGCCCGCTCTGCGGTGAGGTTTTCCCGCGGGAGGACGAAGAGGCCGGTGAAGGCGACGGTGCCGCGCCGCTCTCGGGCTTCATGATGACCGAGATCGACCTGCTGAAGCGGTCCAGCTTCGCGTGGGTCGACCTCTACGGCACGGACGACGCGCTGATGGCCACGGGCTTCGCGGCCTGGGGCGGCATCTTCTGGCTGGATGGGGTCTGGTACGCCATCGGCGGGGCGAAGGGCGAACGCCCGCATCTGCTGGGCGTGGGCGAACGCACGGTCTGCCTCGCACAGGCGGACGACTGGCTGAACACCCATGAGACCGACGAGAGCGCCTTCAAGACGCGCTCTTGGCTGCGCCAGCCGCCGACCGAAAAGCAGCTTCAGTACCTGCCGCCCGAGTGCCGCCATGACTTCGGCCTGACGCGCTACCGCGCCTCCGCTCTGATGACCTTCGGCTTCAACAAGCGCGAGATTCGCCAACTTGTGGGCCGCGCCAGCCCGGACATCGGGAGGGCCGCGTGAGCCATGTCGCGCAAATCGCACCCCCGTCCGCAGCGGCTGCGGATTGCCCGGAGCGTATTCGGCTCCCTCCGCTTGCGTGGTATGACGCGCTGCTGGAACTGGACCGTGTGAAACCGGACGGTTTGCGGCCTTATCAGCTCCAGGAGCGGATGCTGCTCGCGCAGTACAACCTGTCGCGGCTGACCGACCGGCTGAAATCGGCAGGCTACATCGTGCGCGAGAACTGCGTCGACGATGGCCGAGGTCAGGTCCTCCACATAACCAAAGATGGATGCCAGTTACTGAAGTCCATGTGGCCGGTTTATCGAAGGGCGATCGCAACGCATTTCGGGACGAAACTTGACGTGGATGAAACGGCAGAACTGGCGCGGATTCTAGAGAAGTTGCGCTAGCAGCGAAAATGTCGAACCGGTGCTTCTTCACGATTGATCACGTCTATCAGCAGAGCTGTCATCTTCTCTCGATTTTCAGACGATAGGGTCTCGATCCCCACGTCTCCAATCCAGGAAGTCCCGAAAATCCAGGATGAGGGAGACGAAGACCGTCGTAATTACGGAATACGCGACGAAAAGCTCGAACCCCGACAGCGTGCTATGATAAAACATGAACTTACCCAGCATCAGGGTCCAGAGCAGGATGTGAGCAAGGCTGAGAAGTTTCACCAATCCGTAGCGCAGCATAAGCCAGCCACCAAACACGATGTTCGCGGCCTGGCACACTATCAAGGCGACGAAAAAAGGGTGTGAGAGGAACGCCAGGGGTATCGCCAGCGTGGCGAAAGTCAGCCAAGCAAGCCAAAGCTTCAATCTGAATGGAAGCTCTGCAAGCTGACGGGCTACACGCTTGAAATCCACCTGGTCCACTGGTCGTTACCAAAGGGAAAGTTGCAGCGAACAACGTATACAAGAGATCGAGGATGGATGGGGTGGCATGTCCGTGAGACGACGCTCGGACATGCCCCCAATGGCGTTGCCTGCGCTCAGGCGACTTGACTGTCGCGATGATACGCTTCCAACGACGCAAGCCCCGCCTCATACATGCCCGTCACCATCGCCGCGATCTGATCTGCGGATTTCAGGTCCAGCGCCATGTTGGCCGACCATGTTACGTGGCTGCCCCCGTCCCCGATATCGTCGATGCGGATCGTTCCCACGACGTTCTTCGCAGGAAGCGGATGGCTGTCGATGGCATATACGAAGGTGCGGGTCAGATCGTCGCGAAGGAGGATGCGCTCCTTCAGCACGCCGCCGTCTTGCATGAGGCAATTGCGACGCGGCTCCGTGCCGTCTTCCTCCAGAACCTCGCTTTCGCGGCTGAGGCCCGGATACCAGTCCTCCACCCCGGTCATCTGGCGAACGGTCTGCCAGAGGTCCGCGGAGGCAACCGGGATTTCGCGCGTGGCTTTGACGTGGTGGGTCATCTTGTTCTTCCTCTGATGAGAATTGGGTGCTCGAATGCCGGCCCTATTGAGCCGGCATCACGAAGCCGGGGGCTGCGAACAGCACGGACGTTTCGGCGTCGCTGAGGGCGCGGCGCTCGGGCGCGATGGCCTGATATTCGTCGCTGGCGTACCAGCTGCTCAGCGCCTCCATCGACGGGAACCGCACGATCGCCGTCCATGTCGCGGCATAGTCGCCTTCCAGCGTCTCGACGGTGGGCGTTCCCACCAGCACCTCTGCGCCCGCCGCGGCGAGCATCGGGAAGAGCGGGCCGCCGTAGCGGTCGAAATATGCGGCGAGGTCGGCGACCTCGAGTGTGGCGACGAGATAGGCGGGCTGATCCGCTTGCTGGGCGAGCGCGGGAAGGGTCATGGCGGACAGGGCAAGGCCGAGGGCAAGTTTCTTCAACATTTCTGGTCTCTTTCTTATCGGGGTTCGGAATTCTGCAGCGGACACGTGCCAATGCCGAACATCGCGTAGATCGAGCAGCGCGATGTGATGGCCGTGAACAGCAGCATGGCCAAGATCACGCCGAAGACGATAAGGGCGGTCCCGGTCACGGCGCCCGTGGCCCAGACGAAGGCGAAGGCTATGGATGGAAGCGTTCGGATGATGCGGTCGGCCGTGCCGACGTTGCGGGTGGTGAGACGTTTCAGGAAAGACATGATCGTGCGTCCTTGAGGGTTGGAGATCGGGGTCATCGAGCCGCGGCCTGCGGAACGAGACCCGTATCGCATGGATGGACGCGGTCCGCGCGAACCGTTATTGCAGACCGAGTGGTTCAGATTTGTTCCACCATTTGCGGAACTGCCATGGCGCTGGACTGGAACGATCTGAAGGTGTTTCTCGCGCTCGAGCGGGGTGGGTCGGCGCGCACGGCTGCGGCGCGGCTTGGAACCAGCCATTCGACCGTGCTGCGCCGGTTGCAGGCACTGGAGGATGCGCTGGGGGCGCAGGTGTTCGACCGCACGCCGGATGGCTTGGTCCTGACCGGTCCGGGCGCGAGGCTTCTGGTCAAGGCGCAGCAGATCGAGGCGGAAGTGTTCGAGGTCGAGCGCGACGTGCTGGGGGCGGACATCAGGCTGCAAGGCCCGATCCGCCTGACCGTGCCGCCACCGGTGGCCAAGTATCTCCTTTTGCCGCATCTGGTCCGGTTCCGGCAGGACTACCCCGATATCGACCTCGAGGTTGTGGCGACCTACGGCTATTCCGACCTTGGCCGCCGTGATGCCGACGTCGCGATCCGGTTTGCCGAGGCCCCGGACGACCATCTCGTCGGCCGCCAATTGCCGAGATTCCGCGACGCGGTCTATGCCTCGCCCGCTTATGTCGAGGCGCATTTCGAGGCGGGCGAAAGCAGCCAAGCGGCCTGGATCGGCTGGCCCGACGTCCAGCGGTTTTCAGAGCGGATATCGCACATGGGTTATGGGGATCAGTCGGTCGCCTGGCGCCTGCCGGGGCTGGAGCTTCAGGCCGAGGCCGCGCGGCAAGGGCTGGGCATGGCGCTTTTGCCCTGCATCATGGGCGACCGGGACCCGTCTCTCACGCGCGTTCCGGGCACAGCGACCTACGACACCTTGCCCGCGTGGCTCCTGACCCATCCCGACCTGCGCCGCATGGAACGGGTCCGGGTATTCGCGCGGATGCTGGCCGAGGCTATTGCCGGAGAGAGCGCGTTCGTTGCCGGGGCGTAAATGGAATGTCCGGGCTTCGACCTCAGCCTCCATGATCCGCTCGGCTGCGAAGGCCATCATCTCGCGCATGAAGTCACCATCGGCCTGCCTCTCAACAAGCTCGATCAGCGCAATTCTCTCGTCGGCCATCGTCATCTCAGTTGTCGGTTTCAAGTCTCGCAGGACACTGCCGCCGATGAGCGAACGCACCTGAAGGTTGCCCAGAACGAGCGCCGAAGATCATCCGCTTGCCGGTGATGGTGCGTCCGTCGCCGCCATAGCGGCGCAATACCGAAGCATGCGCACGACTGCACCCCTCTCAGCAATATAAAAACAAGGACTTAAGGTGGAGATGGGGTGGATGCCGCTCTCCCCTGACGGCATCGCGATGTGCCATACTCGTGGTGTCAAAACACAAGCTTTAGCAGGGCGCTGAAATAGTCCTGCTAAAGGGTCGTGGCTGGCGCGGATGCTGGAGCGCAAGCCGATCCCGGTGGTCGCCGTGGCGCTGGCCAACAAGATGGCGCGCGGTATCTGGGCAATGCTGACGCGCGGTGAAAGCTATCGTGGTCCGGTGCTGATCGGCGCCTGATCGGGCATCGAACAGGCACTCGGGCCACCGAGTTGTGAGGAAGGCATGATCTGCATGGGCACATGATCGACATGATCCGGATCGGGCAAACCAGAAACCTCCTCCGAGCCTCGAGCTCGCTGTTGGAGATGTGGCCCCGCTCCGCGCATCACCATCCCGGCCAGCGGCGCCAGTCAGCCGCACGTACAGGCCTGACAAAAGACCGCACTCGATCACAAGTCCAGACGATCAGAAATTCCTTGCAAAACGAGCGGCATCCACAAAAGAAGGTTCGACGTCAGGCCCATCCCCTCCGGGATATTCCCGCATCAGTCCCCGGACCCACTCGCCCACCAGTAGCGCAGGCTGTCGGGCAGGTCGTGGTGGGGCGAGAAGCCCAGCTCATCCAAGGCGGCGTCGATGGCGCTAGGGGCCGGGCGCGGATGCGGGAAACCGGCAAAGCCCGTGCTCACGTCCCGGTCGTAATCGACCGCCAGCGGGCCATGCGTCTGCGCCACTGCCGCGATGACCGCATCCAGCGTCCACTGCCCCGGATGGGTGATGTTATAGACCCCCAGCGCCGGGCGCGCCGCGTCCAGCGCCGCCACCGCCGCGCCGGCGCAGTCACGGACATCGACGAATTCCTCCGGCCCGGCCCAGACCAGCAGCGGGTCGTCGAGGCGCAGGGTGCGCCCCTCGCGCGCCGCCGTGACCAGGGTCGAGAACAGCCGCCCCGGCACCGAGGTCTGGTCCGCCCGCCGTCCGCCGATCACCGCGCCATAGCGCAGCGACACCGTATCGACGCCGTGCAGGTCGCGGTAAAGCAGTCCCAGTTGCTCGCCCGCCAGCTTGCTGATGGCATAGAGGCTGCCGGGGCGCTGGCTGATCAGGTGCAGGGCGGCGTCCTCGGGGATCGGGGCCGGGCCGAGGGTCGGGAACCCCGCGTAAAGCACCGTGGTCGAGCTGACCAGAACCACCCGGCGCAAGGCGTGCCGGCGCGCGGCCTCCAGCACCGTGGTGGTGCCCAGCAGGTTCACGCGCAGCCCGGTCAGCGGATCGGCCCGCAATGCCGAGGACAGCAGCGCCGCCGTATGGATCACCTCGCGGATGCCATGCGCGGCGATGATGCGGTCAAGGGCATCGGCATCGGTGATGTCGGCGGCCTCGAAGGCGATGCCCTCGGGCAGCGCCTCGGGGCGGCGGATGTCGAGCACGACCACGCGACCGCCGCGCGCCGCCAGCAATTCGGCGGCGGCGCTGCCGATCAGCCCGGCGCCGGTGACCAGCGTGGTCATGCCCGGTCCTCCAGCATGTCGGAGACGACATGGATCACCCGGCCGGCGAACGGCCCCATGCCGGCCTTGATGCGTTCCTGCACGGCCTGGCGCACCGGGCTGGCCAGCGCCGCATCCATGGCGGCGTGGCTGTCGAAGAACAGGTCGAACTGCATATAGGCGGCATCGGCCTCGGCGCCGGCATCGGCCTGCGCCAGCTTGCGCAGGGTGACGCGGCGAATGCCGGGATAGGTCAGGATCTCGGCCACCACGGTTTCGCGCATGTGGCGGTCGAAGGCGGGCTGGTCCTCGGGGGCGACCCGGCCCAGCAGAAAGGCGCTGCGGGTGATCATGCGGGGTTCTTCCTTTTCTTCGGCAGGTTTTGCAACAGGCCCGCCACCACCGATTCGGTGCGGGCAAGGTGGCTGTCCATCAGTTCCAGCGCATGGGCCGCCTGGCCGTCGATGACGGCGCGGGCGATGGCCTCGTGCTCGGCGGCGATGTCGCGCGGCGCGGCGCGGTCGGGTACGGGGGCCAGCAGGCGCAGCTTGCGATAGCGTTCGGACTGGTCGGCCAGCATGTGCCACAGCCGCAGCCGCCAGTCCGAGGCGCAGGCGGCGACAAGGGCGGTGTGAAAGGCGCGGTGCGCGGCCTCCCAGCGGGCGGCCGTGGCGCGGTCGGCGGTCTGTTCGGGCAAGGGCGCGCGCGACAGCAGATGCAGGCTGCGCAGGATCTCGGCCTCCCATTCCGGGGTGCGGTTGGCCATGGCGCGCGCCAGGCAGATCGCCTCCAACTCGCGCCGGGTCGAGAACAGGTCGTGCAGTTCCCGGGCCGAAATCTCGCGCACCCGGGCGCCGCGATTGGCCTCGGTCTCGACCAGCCCTTCCGAGGCCAGCCGCATCAGCGCCTCGCGCAGTGGCGTCAGCCCGACACCATAGCGCGCGCGTAGATCTGCCACCGCCAGCCGCTCGCCCGGCATCAGGTCGCCATGCAGGATCTCGGCGCGCAGCAGGTCATAGGCGGAGAGGGAATTATCAATCATATCACTTTCTATATTGACTTACAGATTTTATAAAATACCCTGAACGGGAAGTCAAGATTCGATTCAGGGGGAGGGGTTCATGCACGACGATCTTGCCGATGGGGTGCGCTGGGCGCTGGCGACGCTGCAGGGGGCCGGGGGCCCGCTGCCGGTGCTGGAGACCGCGACCGGGCTTTACGACCTGCGCCGCCTGCTGGAGGGCGCCGGCGCGCCGGCGCGCGACGTGGCCGGGCTGTTTGCCGACTGGCCGGCCAGCGCGGCCCTGCTGGCGACGCTGGCCGAACGCCCCGATCCGGCGGCGCGGGTCGCGGACGGGGTGCGGCTGGCGCCGATCCTCTATCCGGGCAAGGTGCTGTGTGCGGGCGCGAATTATTACCGCCATCTGGAAGAGATGGGGGTGAAGGGCGCCACCAGGCAGAACCAGCGGCTGTTCTTCTTCTTCAAGCCGCCGCGCAATGCCGTCGTCGGCGAGGGCGACACCCTGCACATGCCGCTGGACACCGCGCAGATGGATTGGGAAATCGAGCTGGCCGCGGTCATCGGCAAGCCCGCCCGCGCCGTCGCGCCCGAGGATGCGCTGTCCCATGTCGCCGGCTACATGGTGGCCATCGACGCCTGCGCGCGCGACCTCAACAAGGCGGCCGACACCTTCTACAAGCTGGACTGGGTGGCCGGGAAGGCGCAGGAAAGCTGCTGCCCGCTGGGGCCGCGTTTCGTGCCCGCCAGCGCCATCGCCGACCCGCAGGCGCTGCGCCTGACGCTGGACGTGAACGGCACGCGCAAGCAGGACGACACCACCGGCGACATGATCTTTTCCATCGCCGAGCAGATCAGTGTCGCCTCGCGCATCATGCAGCTTGACCCCGGCGACGTGGTGCTGACCGGCACCCCGGCCGGCGTCGGCGTCCCGAAGGGCGAGTTCCTGAAGCCCGGCGACCGGCTTGACGCCGCCATCGAGGGCATCGGCCGGCTGTCGGTGACGGTGCAGCCGCCCGTCACCGCCATCCGCACGCCGCTGGCCTGACATCATCCATAAAGGGGAGGAAGAACCGATGACATTCAACCGCATCGCCGCCGTCGCCACCGCTGCCGCGCTGGCCCTCGGCGCCAGCGCCGCCCAGGCCGAGATGGAGATCCGCATCTCCTCGGCCGCGCCGCCCGGCAACCCGCTGGTCGATGGTTTCGAAGTCATCAAGCAGCGCATGGAGGCAGCCTATCCGGGCGAGATCAAGGTGACGATCCACCATTCCAGCAGCCTGTTCAAGCAGGGCACGGAACTGCCGGCCATGCAGCGCGGCAACCTGGAGATGGCCACCCCCATCGTCTATGAAATCGAGCAGCAGCTGCCCGAATACGGACCGCTGGGCAAGCCTTATGTCTATCGCGATGTCGACCACATGCTGGCGGTCTTCAACGGCGAGATCGGCGCGCGGTTCTACAGCGATGTTGAGGAGAAGATGGGCGTCGTCATCCTTGATACCGGCTATCTGGGCACTCGCACCATCGGGTTGCGCAGCGAGCATGGCGTGACCAGCCCCGACGACCTGCACGGGATCAAGCTGCGCATGGCGCCGGGGGCGGCTTATCAGAACCTCGCCACCGCACTGGGGGCGGTGCCGGTGTCGATGCCGGCGACCGAGGTCTATCTGGCGCTGAAGACCGGCGCCATCGACGGACAGGACAACCCGCTGAACCTGGTCGCCGACTGGAAATTCGACGAGGTGACGGCGGAATTCGTGATGACCGATCATCTGGTGCAGCCGGTGTTCTTCGCCATCTCGGGCAAGGCCTGGAACCAGTTGACGCCCGATCAGCAGCAGACCCTGCGCGATGCGGCCAAGGAGGGCACGGCCGAGCAGATCCGCCTGACCCGCGGGGCCGAGACCGCCGCGCGCGAGAGATTCGAGGCCGAGGGCAAGCTCTTCTCGACCCCCGACCTCGCGCCGTTCCGCGCCAGCGTCGATGCAGTCTATGCCCAGCCCGGCATGATGAAGGGCTGGCGTGTCGAACTGCTCGACGAGGTGGCTGCGGTGGAGTGACGGGACCGGGTGGCGGGGCGACCTGCCGCCCGTCGTTTATCAAGGGGGAGGAATTGACATGACAGGGCTCTGGTCCGGGTTGCGGGAGGCGGCGCGCCGGCTGTCCGTTCTCGGCATGTTCGCGATCTTCGCGATCTTCATCATCGGGGTGGCGCTGCGCTACTCGGGGCATCCGCAATCATGGGTGGACGAGGTGGTCACCATCCTTGCCGCCTGGGTGGTGTTCTTCGCCTCGGCCTTCGTGCTGCCCTGGCGGGAATTCATCGCTTTCGACATGGTGTTCCGCGCCTTGCCGCCGCGCTGGCAGCGCGTGTCGATGGTGGCGGCGTGCCTGGGCTTCATCGTCGTCTTCGCGCGGGTGTTCTATGCGCTGGTCGATTACGTCCTGTTCATGCGCATCATGACCACCGACATGGTGGGGATCCGCCTCGATCATGTCTATGCGATCTTTCCGGTCTTCATCCTCGCCATCGGGCTGCGGCTGGCCATCCTCGCCTGGCGGCTGACATTCGGCGACCACGAGGTCGCGCTGGCCGAGCTGATCCCCACCGACACGCTCGAGGAGGTCACGCTATGACGCCGGGCCTCATCGCGCTGCTGGCGGCCTTCGTGGCGGCCTCGATCGTCCGCCTGCCCATCGCGCTGTCGATGTTCCTGGCGGGGGCGGTCTATTTCCTGGCCACCGGCCAGGATCCCGGCCTGCTGGTCGATCAGGTCATGGGCCAGATGACCGGCATCTATGTGCTGGTCGCCATCCCGATGTTCATCCTCGCCGCCAATATCATGAACGACAGCGGCATCAGCGAAAGGCTGTGGGGGGCGGCGAACGCGCTGGTCGGGCGGCTGCGCGGCGGCACCGGCCATGTGACCGTGGTGGTCAGCATCATCTTTTCCTCGATGACCGGCAGCGCGGTGACCGAGGCCGCCGGGCCGGGCGTGGTGGCGGTCAAGATGATGCGGCAGATCGGTCGCTATCCGCTGCATCTGGCGGTGGCGGTGACGGCGGCGGCCAGCGTCATCGCGCCGGTGATCCCGCCTTCGATCCCGCTGGTCATCTATGCCATGCTGTCGGGCGCCTCGATCGGCACGCTGTTTCTGGCCGGCATCGTGCCCGGCCTGCTGATGGCGCTGGTCATCATGGCCACCGTCGCCATCATGGCGCGCCGTTATGACCTGCCCGCCGGGGTGGGCGTGATCAAGGGCGAGGGTCCGGCGCTGCTGGGCCGCGCGGTGCTGCCGCTGACCCTGCCCATCGTGCTGCTGGGCGGTATCTGGTCGGGCATGTTCAGCCCCACCGAATCCGCCGCCGTCGCCGCCTTCTGGGGCATCATCCTGGGCGTGGTCATCATGCGCAGCCTGCGCCTGCGGCAATTGCCGGCGGCCTTCGAGATCTCGATGCGGCAGATGGCCTCGACCATGCTGCTGATCGGCAGCGCCTTCGTGGTCAACTATGCCATCGCCAACGAGGGTCTGGGTGCTGCTCTGGTCGGCTGGATCGAATCGATGCAGCTGTCGCCGCTGGCCTTCATGCTGGTGGTGAACGTGCTGCTGCTGGTGCTGGGCTGTTTCCTGGACGGTTCGGTCATCCTGCTGGTGGTGATCCCGCTGCTGCTGCCCTCGGTCAAGGCCCTGGGCATCGACCTGAACTATTTCGGGGTGATCGCTGTCATCAACTTCATGATCGGGCTGATCACGCCGCCTTACGGGCTGGTGCTGTTCGTGCTGTCCAGCCTGACCGGCGCGCCGCTGCAGAAGGTGTTCGTCGCCGTGCTGCCCTTCTGCGCGGCGCTGGTGGCGCTGCTGCTGGTGATGGTGCTGGTTCCCGACATCATCCTGTTCCTGCCGCATTCGTTCGGCTATCGGTGAGGTATCAACCATGACTCGCAAGACCGTTTTCGTGACCGGCGCCGCGCAGGGCATCGGCGAGGCTATCGCCGCCCGGCTGGCGGCCGAGGGCTGGCGCAGCGTGCTGATCGACCGCAACACCGATGCGGTCGAGGCCGCCGCCGGACGTCTCTCGGCGCAGGGGCTCGACATACGCGCTGCCGCGCTGGACGTGACCGATGCCGCGGCGGTGGCGGACTGCATCGCGGCCGAGGCCCGCGTCGATGCGGTGGTGACGGCGGCCGGCATCTATTCCGACCGCGATTTGTTCGCACTGACCGCAGATGACTTCCGCGCCATGACCGAGGTCAACCTGATCGGTACCTTCCTGATCGCACAGGCGGGTGCGCGGCGGATGGGGCCGGGCGGGCGCATCGTCACCATCTCGTCGCGCGGCGCGCTGGGCGGACGGCGGTTCGCGCATTACGCGGCCTCGAAGGCGGCGGTGATCGGTCTGACCCGGGCCATGGCGATGGAGTTGCGCGAGCGGCAGATCACCGTCAATTCGGTGGCACCGGGCTTTACCGACACGCCGATGACCCGCTCGGCCCCGGCCGAGCTGTTTGCCGAATGGGAGGGGCTGGAGGCGCGCGGCAAGGCGGCCAGCCCCGACGAGATCGCCGCCGCCGTCAGCTTTTTCCTGGGCGAGGATGCGAATTTCATCACCGGCCAGTGCCTGTTTGTCGATGGCGGCAAATCGCTGGGCGGAAGCGGGCTGTGACGGCAGGCGAGACAGCTTGTTCGCGCTGCCGGCGGCCTGACCAGCGAGGATTGCGATGATCACGGACTGGACCGACGCCTATGCCAACACCCCGCACATCCCCGATGGCGCGGCGTTTCCGGCGCGCTGGGCGGCCGAGGCGGCGGCATTTCGCGCCCGCAGCGACGTGGTGGCCCGCCTCGATCTGGCCTGCGGCGCGGCGGCGCGGCTGCGCGCGGACCTGTTCCTGCCCGAGGGCCCGTCGCGCGGCCTGGTGATATTCGTGCATGGCGGCTTCTGGATGCAGTTCGGCAAGGACTGGTGGTCGCATCTGGCCGCCGGGCCGTTGGCGCGCGGCTGGGCGGTGGCGATCCCGCAATATGTGCTGGCGCCGGCGGCGCGCATCGGCGCCATTACCGGCCAGATCGCCGCCGCGCTGCATCGGCTGGCGGAGGAGGTCGCCGGGCCGATCCTGCTGGCTGGCCATTCCGCCGGCGGCCAGCTGGTCACCCGCATGGTCTGCCGCGATGTCGCGCTGCCTGACCGCCTGCGCGCCCGCATCCGCCATGTGCTGTCGATCAGCGGGTTGCACGATCTGCGCCCGCTGCTGCGCACTGATCTGAACGCGACGCTGCGCCTCGATCCTGCCGAGGCCCGCGCCGAAAGCCCGGCTCTGGCCGAACCCGTGCCTGGCACCCGGCTGACCACATGGGTCGGCACGGTCGAGCGCCCGGAATTCATCCGCCAGAGCGCGCTTCTGGCCAATATCTGGACCGGCCTTGGCGCCGAGACCCGCGTCGTCGAGGCCCCCGGCCGGCACCATTTCGACGTGGTCGCGCCGCTGGCCGATCCCGACAGCCCGTTGTGCCGCGCGCTGCTCAGCGGGTGACCGGCCCCCCTTATCGGGAGCATCGTGACAGGACGGTGCTGATGACCGATTTTCGCAAGATCCTTGCTGCCAATCGTGGCGAGATGGGCAAGCAGACCGTCGCCGTCTATGCCAAGAAGGACAAGCTGAGCCTGCACCGCTTCAAGGCCGACGAGGCCTGGCAGATCGGGCAGATCGGGCAGATCGGGCAGATCGGGCAGAGCCTGTCGCCGGTAGGCGCCTATCTGTCGATCCCCGAAATCATCCGCGTGGCGCGGGAATCGGGCGCCGATGCCATCCACCCCGGCTATGGGCTGCTGTCGGAAAACCCCGAGCTGGTCGAGGCTTGCGACGCAGCCGGCAGGCACCTTCGGCCCTCATCCACATCTCGCGAGGGTTGATCACCAGCTGTCGTTTCAGCTTGAACGAAATCTTGTTGTAGATGTTGTTGCCGATGTGTTTTTCGTTGGTCAGGATCTGGTGGACCGACGCCCGCGTCCAAGATCGCTGCAAATCCGTCAGATACCCTTCGGCATTCAAGGCTTCGGCGATCTGGCGCTTGGCGCTGCCATCCTCCGCGAACATCCGATACATGCGCCGGACGACATCCTGCTCCTGGTCAGGGTCGGGAACCAGAACGACACGGTCTGTCTGGAGACTTTTCTGCTCGCCGCGCGATAATTCTCCCTTCTTGTTCCCATGTTCATCAATCAGCACCCTTCGCAGCCCGTACCCTGCTGCGCCGCCCTGACGAAAACCCAGCTCGACAAGACGGCATTGCCCGGCGAAGACCCTCACCGAGAGCTCGCGGCTATGGCCACGGCGGCGCACCGCCGGACAGCTGCTATGCCGCTCAAATTGCGTCCGTGCTGAAGCGCTCCCTTGGCGACAGCAGGTCGGGTGCCAAGACGGTTGCGGCCTGGACCGGAGCCAACGAGAAGACGGTGAAGAACTGGTTCTCGGACACATACGGCCCAAGCGGAGAACATCTCGTCGCCTTGGCGCGGCATTCGGACGAGGTGCTGGGCACATTTCTGGCGATGGCGGACCGGGAAAAGCTTATGCTGGCCATCAAGCTCGTGGCGGCCGGGCAGGCGATTACCGAGTTGCCGGACTCGGTGCGACGGTTGGGAGACGATCAGCGCGACTGACATGGCCACGATGCTGCTGGGCGGGTAACTGTCCGGCCTTGCTTTGTATTCGTTTTTGGTTATATTGAATACGCAAACAGCAACAGGAGGCTGGCCCATGTCCCGCACCACGACCATGACCGTCCGTGTCGGCGGTGCTCTGAGCGACTTCGTCGCCGCCAATGTTGGCGAGAACGGTTCCTACGAGAACGTCAGCGAATACATTCGCGATCTGATCCGCCGCGACAAGGAGCGGGCGGAAATTGCGGCTTTCAGTCGTCTGAAGGCCGAACTGACCCATGCCTTCGCAGCGCCCGAGGACAGCTATCAGCCCCTGACCGCCGCCGAGGTCGTCGCCCGCAACCGGATCTGACCGGATGGCCGGGATCCGCATACCGGCAGGCGCGTCGCTGCGCCTGGACGACATCTACCGTCATACACGGGAGCGGTGGGGTGCCGAACAGGCCGAGCGCTACATCACCGGACTGTTCGCTGCCTTCGATCGGATCGCCTCGCACGGCGTCGCCTCGAAACCGGTTCCGGCCGAGTTCGGCGTGGACGGGTTCTTCTTCCGCTACGAGCATTATTTCGTCTATTGGCGGAATCTGTCCAACGGCGACATCGGCATCGTGACGATCCTGCACGAGCGCATGCATCAGATCGATCGGTTCCGGGAGGATTTCGGGTTGGGCCAAGGCCGGGCTTGATACCTGTCCGACGTTTCTGCGCAGGTTTTCGCGTTCATCACCTACGGTCCGACAACAAGATGGGAGAGAGTTCGGTATTTGAGTCACTCGCTCCGCCATCATTATCCTGCAAATAGCTGATTTAATTGTAAAAATAGCCTTTACAGGGAATTTATTCCCCCATCATGTCCCCCACTCTGCAAAAGATTGTGCGGGAATACTCGGGAATGCTGCCCGCCTATGGCGCGCGCGTTGCGGCTACGGAAAACCCCGCGCAGACTATGACCCCACGTCGCACCCGCACACCCGCGCGTATCTCTGCGCCAATCAGGTGATTTGCATGACCCCATACCGCCCGTGCGCGTATCGTGCTGCAAAAGGGGCCGATGAAGCGGTTGCGCCTCATGGCGACTGGATCGGACGATGAGAACCGGCGCCGCTGCGATTGTCGCGATTCTGCGATTTTCGCCCCTCGCCTTGGCAGAAGATGCGCCATGGCTGGGCTTTAGCGACAGGGAAGAATAGCAACCCGCTGCTATTCTGTTGCGATTTCACCGCGAGAGGCTACCGGACAATCTGCCGCTGGGACGTCCCGGCAAGATCAAGAGCATTGCCCCTTGCCGATTTTGAGGCTGAACCGAGTGGGGCCGGGCCTGTCGGGTGCGGTGCGCGTCACCTGGACGTCGACACGGCAATCTTGGCTCTGGATCTGGTAGCCGCTCTCCGTGCTGGTGATGCTCTCGACGGGTTGCTGCTTGAGCGCGTCCGCAACCATGTCATTGCCGAGGGTGGCATGGATAATCTTGGAGTTGTCCCAATATCCGCTCAGGGCGGCAGAGGCAGGCGCGGCGGTGATTGCGAGAATAGCGGCGGCGGCGAATGATTTCATGTCATAATCTCTCCGGCTTGAACCAGAGCATCTTGCGGCAGGCAGGCACGAACGACAACGCCCCGTGTAGTCAACGAACAAAACTGCCTTCTCAAAAGCGGGCCGTGTCGTGGTAACGGTGGTGTGAGAATCGTCAGGAGGTTGTGATGGTGCTGGCGGCGGGGCCAGCCTTTGCTCAGCCAACGGAGGGCGTCATTGTTCGCTGCGGCGCATCCACGGGACATGCCTATTTCTCCAAGGATGAGACGATGAATCCCGGCGGCTCGAAGTGGGAAGAAGATGGCATGCGAAACGGGAAGATCGTTCTGGTTAAGCTTGGAGACGAATGGGACATCCAGTTTGACGACTCCATCGGGGCATATGGGTATCGGTCTGATGGCGCTCAGGTGTCCCCGATAATGTCGGCAGGTAATTTACTGACTGTCGGCGCTTTTCATGAAAACTACGTCGTTATCTACAACTTTGACTTGGCCAACCATGAGGTTGCGTGGTCAAGCAACAAAGTTGGGACTCTCGTTCAAAAGGTGGCGGTATACCGTGCAGACTGCGGCCCCACCCAGAACTAGCAGAATGACCGGCCAGTGGTCGGCACTATGTCGCGGACAGGCAGATTTGTGAGGTTCCTATGAAGTCGTTAGTTCTCGCGGCAGCGGTTGTTGGGTTAGCGGGATGCCTGCCGAACGATAAAGATACATTCACGCTCTACAGGGGCAGCCCGCTAGGGGGCAATATGCGCATTCATATGGCAACCTTCGACTCGAAAGACGGGCCTGACTACAACTCAGAAAACTGCGCCATAACAGCAGAACTATTCCAAAGGCAGCCCGGCGTATCTGTCAGGTATTGGTGCGAGAAGGGACGATACAGTAAATGATCCGCCTTCCCCTGCCCCTGAGGCGGATCGACGTGATGTCGATGAAGCCCAGGAAGCTTTCGGCGGTCTTGTCGTAGCGGGTGGCGACGCGACGGGCATTCTTGAGCTTGTTGAAGCACCGCTCAACGAGATTGCGCAGGCGGTAGAGCCTGCGGTCAACGGCGACCCGTAGCTTCCGGGTTTTGCGCATGGGGATGACCGGCACCACGTCGCGCACCTCCATGGTCTTGCGGATGTTGTCGGAGTCGTAGCCGCGGTCTGCGAGCAGAACGCTTGGCTCGGGCAGGTTGTCAGCCATGACCAGATCGAAGCCGAGGTAGTCCGATGTCTGCCCGGCCGTGATCTCGGTTCTCATGGGCAGGCCTGCCGCATTGACCCGCAGATGGATCTTGGTCGTGAAGCCACCTCGCGAGCGGCCGAAACCTTGGCGCGGAGTCCCCCTTTTGCGCCCGCTGCCTGATGATGAGCGCGAACCACGGTGCTGTCGATCATCTGCAGCGCATCCGGCACGATCCGGCTCTCGTTCAGCGCCTCCAGGATCTGTTCCCACAGCCCCGCCAACGTCCAGCGCCGGAACTGCCGATAGACAGACGACCATTTGCCGAACTCTTCCGGCAGGTCGCGCCAGGGCGACCCCGTTCGGGCGATCCAGAAAATCCCATCCAGAACAAGCCGATGGTTCGTGGGCTTGCGGCCGTTCGGAGAACGGACAGCCAGGATGAAGCGTTCAAAGAACGCCCACTCGTCGTTCGACATCAGGTTTCGTGCCACGCTGGTCTCCATTGCAGATACCAGCTTGAATCACGATCACCGCGCCCGGTGAATCCCTTTTGTCAACACGCCCTAGAAGGAAGGTAAGCGCAGCAATCCCCCTGAACAAAAGATCAAATCCGACAGATGCGGCAGATGCGGCAGATGACCACGTTACTGGTGGTCTGTTCAAATCATACATTCATCACGAGCTGACGGTGGTTTTGCAGGTGGCGCAGGCCGAGCTTGCGGGCCTGGCGGCCGGAGGGCAGAAAGCGCGCCGGCTCCGGGACATGATCGGGATCCGCCAGTTGCGGGAACAGCGCGAAGATTTCCTCGACCGCCGCCTTGCCCACGGATTTCAGCGCCTCGGGTCCGGTATAGAGCGATTCCGTCTCAGCCCCGTTCGACACCACCACCTCATGCCGGTCGAACAGCATGTGGAAATAGGTGACCTCATCAACATCCGTGGCGATGTCGAAGCCATCCAGTTGCAGAAGCTGCTTGGCAGCCACCAGCACCTCCGATGCGCCGAACATCTTCTGGGCGATCTTCGAGCGCACCAGCACCCGGTGCTGCGGCGAAACCAGCAGGTCCTGTCGCGGTGCATCCGGCCCCAGCGCCCCGGCCTTGATGCGGATCGGCTGCAATTTGGGCGCAGATGACAGCTGGGCCGCGCCCAGCTTTTGCGAACCGATCCAGCGCACCGGCTGCAGGCCATTGTCGCGGGTCTGCACCAGATCGCCCACGCTGACCTGTTCGATCGGGACTTCGCCATGTGCCGTCAGGATCAACGTTCCCGCGGTGAAGCAGGGGACGCGTTGGGCACTTTCCCAGTCGTAATAGGTAGTGTTCTTCCAAAGCAGCGGCAGGCCGTTCGGGTTGTAGGTGCCATCGCCGTTATTGGTCCAGCCGGCGTTTGTGGCCGCGGTGTCGAAGGCTGCCAACTCATCATCGGGAACGATGATCGTCAGCGCGTCCACCCCCAAACCGCCTAATACAGAGCCGCTTGTTGTATCACGTGTGGTGGCCCCGATCTGAAGCGTATCATCACCGTCTTGCAGCGTGAAGCTGTCGTTGAACTGCCAGTCATCCCCGATGATGACGTAATCGGAGCCCATGATGGTGGAGCCGGTAAAGCGACCGTCCTGGGTATAACGGTCGCCGATGGCGACGGTGTTGGTGCCGAACATTCCGCCCATTCCCAGCAGCCCGCCGACATGGACGTCATCGCCAAAGGTGATGGTGCGGTCCACAAATGTCCCGCCCAGGCCGATATTGCCGACCATGCCTGTTGTGCCGCCGATATATGTGCCGTTGCCGGCCACCAGCGTGATCTGCATGTGGTCGTCGGCAAGGCCGCTGCCGCCGATCGAGATATCGCCGGTATTGACGTTCTCGCCCAGGATCACGCTCTTGTCGCCGGAGCCGCCGCCCATGAGGATATGGCCGATATCCGAGCCATCGCCGACTTCGACCGAGTAGTTGGGCCCCGAGTTGCCCATGGAAAATGATTGGCCATGGGTATCGGCATTGGCGCCAAGCGTGACACTGCAGTCCCCGACTGTGAAGTCGAAGCTCAAATTCACACCGGCGGTATACTCGAAGTTGTCGCCGGCCGTCAGATCCAGCCCGCCGTAGTCGGCCTCGATGGGACCGGTGATGGTGGCATTGTCACCCAGCGTTATGACGCTCTTGGAGGCGCTGATGCTGCTGCTGTCAGCGTTGTTGAAACCGCCGATGGTGACGTGGTCGCCGCCCGTAACGGTGGTCTTGACCTCATTTGGATCGGTGCCATCGACGCCGCTGAGCATACCGATGGCAGAGCTGTTCCCCAGATTATAGTCCAGTGACTCGATCGTGCCGGAATTGATGAAATTCACGTTTGATGCCGTGGCGCCTTCCGCGACATTCACGGTCGGCGCAAGGGGTGAAAGCGGGTCAGAGCCGTTGAAGGAGATGACCATGGCACTGTCCGTGCTGGAATCGAGCTCGACGGTGAAGTCGTTCGTTCCTGCCGTGGATGGCGGTACGAACTCGATGATGCCGGATACGCTGGGATCAATAATATAGGTCTCTCCCGGAATGACTGTATAGGTTCCGGGGGCGTCGATGAGGACAGGCATGGACACACTCTAGAAACGGGCGACACCGTCGCGGCTGATGGACACAGGGTGCGGTATGTTAAGGGCAAAAGCCCTCACTTAACATGCAAATTAACCATAAAAGTGCGCAACACACAACAAACGCGCACATTCAAGGCCCAAGGATTTCGAGCCCTCATAGACTGATGGTACTGCCTTTCGAATAGTCCAATGAGACAATTTGTCTCGTAAAGGCGCGTCGGAAGAGGCGCTCTTCGAGCGCCGGAGGTGGCCAGCTTCGCCCACGACGCCCAGCCGAATGCGGCAAGCGACGCCGAGCTCGACCGCGAGCCCTGCGGGCTGGCGAGGTCGGCCCGAAGCGGCTGATCGGGTATCAACGCGACGCATTGGCTGTCTCATTTGTTCAGAGCCGACTCGATAGGCCATCTCATTGATCGCTAGTGCCGCCTAGGTTAGCAGTGCGGCATAGCGAACCTTTGCGGGAGGCATAGGTGCATGGCACTCGGCAAGACGATTGGTCTGTCTGACATCATCAATGCGAGAGGAACTTTTACCCCTCTCGGGGTGTCGAGATCCCATGTCGAAGTGCAAGCAGCCGTTGCAAAGGCGCTGGGGGCCTACGTGCTGATTGAAGGGATGCAGGAGGCGGTGTCGGCACATCTGGTCGAGTTTTCCGGAGCGGAGGCCGGCACAGTCGTCCACTGTGCGGCAGCTGCCGTCACTTTGGCGGTTGCGGCCTGTATGACCATGGAGAATGCCGATGCGGTCGCGCGCCTCCCGGACGCTGACGGTCTTGCACGGCGGGTTCTTCTACCTGCCTGCCACAATGTGAACTACGGGCAGCCCATCGAGCAGGCCGTTCGCCTTGCTGGCGGTCAGCCAAATCTCGTCGGGACCAAGGCAGAATGGGACTTGGCCGATCTCGGTCATGCGCTGTCTCACGATGATATTTGCTGCCTGCTTCTCGTATCCTCCCGTCTTACCGGCGGGAACGGACCTGATATGGCGGCGGCGGTAGCACTTGCCAAGGATCGGAACATCCCCGTTATCATTGACGGCGCTGCGCAGGACATGCGCGTGCGGCAACTGGTCAGCACAGGCGCGGATCTCGTCATTCTGAGCGGGCAGAAATATCTGGCTGGGCCCACAGCAGGACTGGTTGTGGGATCAAGGGCAGCGGTGACAGCCGTCCGCGCGCAAGAGAAAGGCATCGGCCGCGGCATGAAGGCAAGCAAGGAAGCTATCGCCGGGACGATTGCAGCGCTTGAGATACGCGCGAATCTAGATATCGAAACATGGCAGATTGACCAGACCAGGAAGCTAGAGAGGTTTATCCATGAAGTCCGCGGACTGCCTGGCGTAGAGACCTTCTCGCAGCCTGATCCCACCGGTCTGCCCTTCGCCAGAGTTGTTCTGGAGCTCGCCCCTGAATTTGATGCAGGAAAGGTGATCCATCATCTTCAATCCTTCGATCCGCCAATCTTTGTGATGGATCATATGGTCCGATCAAACAAACTTGTCCTTGAGATCACGTCGCTGCGGGAAGATGAACTTGATTACGTTACGATGCGCCTGAAGGGCCTATTGACGCAGAGACCGGATAGGGTTCTTCGCATCGATTACTAAGCCACCACCTCTGAAGCGAATGCCGCATCATGCTTAAATCTGGACCAGGAGGCTATCATCCAATGATCCGAAAAATGCTGGAAGACGGTTATGGCGTAGAAGATATTTCCATAAAAACTGGGCTGCCAAGGGACGAAGTTAGGTTTGCTGTAACCTTGCTACGCGAAAGCGGCTTACTTGACATCCTCTTGCACAGAGAATCGAGGCAACAGAAAAAATTCTGAGGTGAAGATTTTTACGTACTTAAGATTATCAACCTTTTAACATGTCTTTACGCTTGCATTCGACATCATGCTGTGCCGATAGCTTGGCAGGATCGACGTCTCCATCTTGGAATATTGGCTTGCTGACAGCCTGTTTACTATAGATCTGCGTCAAACCCCTCAATATATATACCGCACACTTTGTGGCGCAGTGTTTGGGTCTCCTCTTGGAGGTACCACTTCGAATAGCACAGAAAGATTTCCCCTTCGTAATCATTTCCGATGCTTCCAGATATCGGCTTCGTGATCCTTGTCAGACATAATGCAATATGCCCGTCAATTAATCGCCGGTCGTCGCCGTCCGTGGCTGTTTCGGCAGAAGGTGGGGTCGAGGCCGCGTGGAAGGCATCCCTCTGATGAGAATTTTCGTTTCATGCGCCGAAAAATTCAGGCGGTTCTGGCCTGTCGCAACTTCGGAAAGCCACACCACTGCGGATTTTCGGGAACCTGAACGGTTGTCGTCATCTGCTGCTATGGGCTAGTCTCGATTCTGACCGTCTATAAAACAGGGACATGCACATGAAAATCAAGACGTTGTTCGCCGCCTTCGCAATCGCTGCCTCGCTTGGTCAAGCCGCATCAGCGCAAGAGATGTCGTTCTTCCGAATCGGCACCGGTGGCACGGCAGGCACTTATTATCCCATTGGTGGGCTGATCGCGAACGCCATCTCGAACCCGCCAGGTTCGCGTGCTTGTGAGGATGGCGGATCCTGCGGCGTACCGGGACTGGTCGCGACAGCCGTGGCCTCGAACGGCTCGGTCGGCAACGTGAATGCCATCAACGGCGGCGCGATGGAGGCGGGCTTCAGCCAATCCGATGTAGCCTATTGGGCGCAGACCGGCACTGGGCTGTGGGAAGGCCAACCGGCCGTCGAGAAGCTGCGCCTGATCGCCAACCTCTACCCGGAAAGCATCCACTTGGTAGCGCGCAAGGATGCGGGCATCGCCTCGGTTGCCGATCTCAAGGGCAAGCGGGTCTCGCTGGATGAACCCGGCTCCGGCACGCTGGTGGACGCCAAGATCATTCTGGAGGCATTCGGTCTGTCCGAATCCGACATCACGCCGGAATATCTCAAGCCGGATCAGGCGGCCGACAGGATGCGGGATGGAGCGATGGACGCCTTTTTCTTTGTGGGCGGCTATCCGGCAGGCGCGATCGCCGAGTTGGCCAGCCAGCACGATATCGCATTGGTGCCCATCACCGGACCCGAGGTCGACAAGCTGCGCGAGGCCTACACCTTCTTCGCTACCGACACGGTTCCGGCTGGTACCTATGAGGGGCAGGACGCCGATACCACCACACTTTCGGTAGGTGCCCAGCTTGTCACCAATGCGGACCAACCGGATGAACTGATTTATGGCATCGTTCAGGCCCTGTATAACGACAACACGCAAAAGCTGTTTGCCGTCGGACATGCCAAAGGCAAGCAAATCACGCTGGACAGCGCGGTTCAGGGCGCCGGCATCCCGTTTCACCCCGGTGCCGAGCGTTTCTACAAAGAGGCCGGCAAGGTCGAGTGAAACTGCTCCTTATGTAACGAAAGGACGCGACCGGATCCCGGTTCGCGTTCTTTGCCTTTGAACCGAACACCAGGAAGATCGAATGACCGAAACGACACGCCAGCTTTCCGATGCAGAGCTTCGTGCTCTGGAAGAGGAATACGATCCCGAAGCGCGGTTCCGCACGGTCACTCGTCCGGTTGCCATCATGTCCGGCGTCATCCTTTTCCTGTTGTCGGTCTATCACTTCTATACCGCAGGTTTTGGTATTCCGCGGGCCACGACCCATCGTGGACTGCATATGGGCGTGTCGCTGTTCATCGTCTATCTCAGCTTCTCGTCCCTGACCCGCAATCGCCACAGAACAGATGGCTTCGCCGTCCTTGGCGTGCCGGTGACGGACTGGGTGCTTGCCATCGGCGGCGCGGTCAGTGCCTTCTATGTGCCCTGGATCTATGACCAGTTGGCCTTCCGGGTCGGCAATCCGCTGACCATCGACATCGTCATGGGCACCGTGCTGCTGTTGGCACTGATGGAGGCGGTCCGGCGCTCGATGGGCTGGCCGCTGCCGATCATCGCGCTGTTGTTCATCGCCTACGCATACTTTGGCAGGTCGATGCCAGGGATCCTGGTTCACCCCGGCGCCGATTGGGCCAATATCATCAATCATCTCTACCTGACCTCGCAGGGTATTTACGGCACCGCGCTTGGCGTCATTGCCACCTATGTGTTCCACTTCGTCCTGTTCGGTGTCATGGCGCAAAAGATCGGGCTGGGGCAGTTGTTCATTGATCTGGCCACCGCGTTGGCCGGCCGTTTCGCTGGCGGACCGGCCAAGGTCTCGGTCATCTCCTCGGCCATGCTGGGCACAATCTCGGGCTCGTCGATCGCCAATACCGTGACGACCGGCGCGCTGACGATCCCGGCCATGATCAAAATCGGTTTCAAGCGCCACTTCGCCGCCGCTGTTGAGGCCGCATCCTCGACCGGCGGGCAGATCACCCCCCCGGTGATGGGTGCAGTCGCCTTTCTGATGGTTGAGTATCTGGGCATCCCCCTTCGCACCATCCTGATCGCGGCCATCGTTCCGGCCTTCATGCATTTCTTCGGCGTGTTGGTTCAGGTCCACCTTGAGGCCAAGCGCCTTGGCATCCGTGGCCTGCGCCAGGAAGAGTTGCCGAAAGCCGTCAAGGTCCTGCGTGAAGGCTGGCTGTCGGTCTTTCCGCTGATCCTGCTGGTCTGGATGCTGATGTCGGGCCGCACGCCTTTCCTATCGGCCTTCTGGGCCATCACCGCCTGCATGATCGTCTATCTGATCCAACGGATCATGGCGGCCGGCACTATCGAGGGCATCAAGGAAACCGCCGCCGGTATCTATGAAGGCTTCGTCGCGGGTGCCCGGCAGTCGCTAGCCGTGACAGCGGCTGCGGCGCTTGTCGGGGTAGTGATCGGAATCGTGACCCTGACCGGGGTCGGTTTCAAGATTGCCTTCATGGTGACAAGCATGGCGCAGAACTGGGCCATGTCCTTGCATGGCCTGCTGGCTGTGCTGCCGTTCGAATTGCTCAGCATCCAGACACTGACGCTGCTCCTTACGCTTCTGATGACCGCGGTCGTCTGTGTGCTGATGGGTTGCGGCGTGCCCACAACGGCGAACTACATCATCATGGTTGCGGTGGCGGCACCGGTGCTGGGGATGATGAACGTCGAGCCGCTGGTGGCGCATTTCTTCGTGTTCTATTTCGGTGTGCTGGCCGATGTAACACCACCGGTCGCTTTGGCGGCCTATGCCGGCGCCGGGATCGCGGGCGCAAACGGCTTCAAGGCGGGAAACACGGCATTCCGGTTGTCGATGGGCAAGGCGCTGGTGCCGTTTGTCTTCGTCTTCTCGCCCTCTCTCTTGCTGGTTACACAATCCTTTACGCTGCCCGACTTCCTGCTGGCCTTTGCCGGCGCGGTTCTTGGTATCGTGGCGCTGTCGGCAGCCATCACAAACTGGCTGTTGGGACCGTTGCTTCTGATCGAACGGCTGCTGCTGCCCATTGCTGCACTGCTGATGATCGCGCCGGAAATCATCTCCACCGTGATTGGCGCGGCAATCCTTAGCGTCGTTGTCCTGCGGCAGTATCTAGCGGGACGTTCCGGCCCGAGCCCGGAACCGGTCACGTGAGCCAACAGCTTATTATGTTTGTCTCACCCGGAGCAACCGGGCTTTCCCTGGGGCTGGGGGTGAGACCACGGCGATCGTGAGTCCGCATCGCATTCTGCGAATCCAGCTAAATGCTGGGCGATGCCGAGTGCGGCACAGCAATCAAGAGTGAGGCGCGGATGGGCGCTTCGGCTTCCCGGTAAGCCATGTGATGATTCAGGGATACCCAGCCTTAGGCCTATTTTTGGGAAAATATTGAAAGCAGGCCTGCCAAAACATGACCGGAATTGCCCCGCTGCCGGATACCGGTTAGGCTTTTGGAAATAAGCGTCGCATATCCTTTCCGCCCGAACCGGAGAATCCAAGGTGACGACAGTTATCAACTTCCTGAATACGATCTTCTGGGGATATATCCTTATCTACGGTCTCCTGGCCGTCGGGATCTATTTCACCATCCGGCTCCGCTTTCAGCAGATCCTGCGTTTCCGAGAAATGATCCGGTCGATCACCGCCGCCCCGGCGGCGGACCGACAAGGGATTTCTCCGTTTCAGGCGCTTTGCACCAGTCTGGCGTCGCGCGTGGGAACCGGCAATATCGCTGGGGTGGCGGTGGCGCTGGTCCTTGGCGGGCCGGGTGCGATCTTCTGGATGTGGATGGTGGCTCTTGTCGGGATGGCGACCGCCTACGCGGAATCGACGCTCGCCCAACTCTACAAGGTCAAGGACAAAAGTGATACCGGGGGTGTCTATCGCGGCGGTCCCGCCTTCTACATCGCCCATGGCCTTGGCCTGCCTTGGCTTGGCGCGGTGTTCTCGGTCTGCCTTATCCTGTCCTTCGGGCTGGTGTTCAACGCGGTGCAGGCGAACTCGATCGCCGATGCGATGGAGGGGGCCTTTGGGTTGCCCAAGCTGGCAACCGGACTTGCCATCGCGGCGCTGACTGGCGTGGTTATCTTTGGCGGCATCCGGCAAATCGCCGCAGTGGCGGAATATGTCGTGCCCTTCATGGCCGGCATCTATCTTCTTGTTGCAATCATTGTCGTGGCGATGAACCTCAGCGAAGTTCCGGGAATGCTCGGCCATATCGTGTCAAACGCCTTCGGCCTGACCGAGGCAGCCGGCGGCATCACGGGCGGCATCGCCGCCGCCATGCTGAACGGGGTGAAACGCGGGCTGTTCTCGAACGAGGCGGGGATGGGCTCGGCTCCCAACATCGCCGCAGCGGCGACACCCAATCCGCACCACCCTTCGAGCCAAGGCTTCGTGCAGGCATTCGGTGTCTTTATCGACACGATCCTGATCTGCACCTGCACCGCGCTGATGATCCTGCTCTCAGGAGTTTACGTGCCGGGGGGAGAACTGACGGGCACGCAACTGACCCAGTCCGCCATGGCCGACCATATCGGAGGCTTGGGCCCGTTGTTCGTGGCAGTGGCAATCTTCTTCTTTGCCTTTACTTCGATCATCGGGAATTATGCCTATTCGGAAATGGCGATGACCTTTCTTGGGATCGGGAACAGGGCTGGGCTGATCACCCTGCGGTGCCTGGTGCTGGTCATGGTGATCTGGGGAGCAATGCAGGCCGTTACGACGGTGTTTGATCTTGCCGACGCCTCGATGGGGCTGATGGCGACAATCAATCTGATCGCTATCGTCGCCCTGTCAGGCACGGTGGTAGCACTGACGCGGAACTATTTCGCGCAACGCGAAGCAGGCCAAATTCCGAAGTTCAACATCCGCGAGCATCCCGAAATGGCCAAGGGCGTCGATGCTGATATTTGGTCCTGATCAGAACGCCGGATGACGCGCGTAGCAGAAACCATCCGACGGGAACAGAGGACGATACGCTTATGCCGACTCATCGCCTCTCCCGGCCGGCGGACAGCCCTTCTTTGGCTCCAGACTCATTGATGTTCAAAGCCAGAAGAGAACCGTTGCTGCGAGAGCGATGGCGGAGAGGAAGACGTGGGGCATCTGTCGGATGGGGTTGCCACCCGGCGCCAGTCCTTGAGCCTGCCAAACATGATTTCGACCCCTGTTGCGGGGCTTGTATCGGCGCTTGTCGTATTTGACAGCCTTCTTGCGGGTCTTTCTGCTGGGGATATACACCTTTATCCCTTTGTCTTTCAAAGCGTCTCTGAATCAGTCTGCATCATAGCCCCTGTCCGCCAGCATCCATTGGGCCCTCGGCAGGCTGTTGAGCATGGCCGCGTACCGGTAATCGCTGACCTGGTGCGTCGCTACCATTTCGGAGAAATTCTTCTTACACCCAACGGGGCCTCCACAAATGCCTCTGTCGATGGTGGATACGATCCGGCCCTCCCTACCCGCGGCAGTATGAACGGGCCGGACGCATACCTCCGGCCGGGGTGGTCTCCGTTTTGCTGGGAAGTGCGCATGGAAGGATTCGAACCCTCAACCCTGGAGGTAGAAACTCCCTGCTCTGTTCGGTTGAGACCGACGCCGCCGCTGTGGAACGCGCCCGTGCCAATATCGCGCGGTTGTTCGACGATGCGGTCAAGCGTGGCAAGGCCAGTGCGGAAAGGGCCGCTTCGGACATGGAGCGGCTGTTCACCTTCCGCGCCGGCTATGACGACCTGCCCCCGGTGGACATCGCCATCGAGGCCGTGTTCGAGGATCTGGCGGTCAAGCACCAGGTTTTCGCCGCGCTGGATGCGGCTCTGCCGGAAACCGCGATCCTGGCGACCAATACCTCCTATCTGGACCCCAACCGGATCACCGAGGGGGTGCGCAATCCCACGCGCTTCCTCGGCCTGCATTTCTTCAGCCCGGCGCATGTGATGAAGCTGGTCGAGGTGATCCGGGCGCGGGACACCGGGCCGGAAACCCTTGCCACCGCCCTGCGGCTGGCGGCGCGGCTGAAGAAGATCCCGGTGCTGGCCGGGGCCTGCGACGGCTTCATCGGCAACCGCATCCTGACCCGTTATCGCCAGTGCTGTGACGTGATGCTGATCGAGGGTGCGCTGCCAGCGCGGATCGACGCCGCGATGCGCGGCTTCGGCCTGGCGATGGGACCCTACGAGGTGCAGGACCTGTCGGGGCTGGACATCGCCTATGCCAATCGCAAGCGGCTGGGCTGGAAGACTAGGCCGGGCTTTCGCTACATCCCCATCGCCGACCGCATCGTCGAAGAGACCGGCCGCTTGGGCCGCAAGACCGGCACGGGCTGGTATGACCACACGGGCGGCAAGACCGTACCCTCGGCGCTGATCGACGAGATCGTAATGGAGGAAAGCGCGCGGGCGGGGATCATGCGGCGTCGCTTTAGCGACGACGAGATCGTGGCCCGTGCAACCGCCGCGATGGTCGAGGAAGGCTTCCGCATCCTTGACGAACGGATTGCCGAACGCTCGGCCTCCATCGACCTTGTGATGATCCACGGTTACGGTTTTCCGCGCTGGCGCGGCGGGCCGATGCATTGGGCGGGTCGCGTGGGCCTGCCTGAAATCTTGCGGCGGATCGAAGGTTATGCCGCCGAAGACCCGCTGTCCTGGGGCGTTCCCGAGTTGCTGGCCCGCGCCGTGGCCGAAGGCAAGACCCCCGAAGAATTGTGAGGATCCGATGACCGACGCTTTCATCTGCGACTATATCCGCACTCCGATCGGCCGCTATGGCGGGGCGCTCGCCCCGCTGCGCGCCGACGATCTGGCCGCGCTGCCGCTGGCGGCGCTTTTGGCGCGTAATCCGGCCCTTGACCCCGCGGCGGTGGAGGAGGTCTGGCTGGGCTGCGCCAACCAGGCGGGCGAGGACAACCGCAACGTTGCGCGCATGGCGCTGCTGCTGGCAAGCCTGCCGGAAACCGTGCCAGGGGTGACGGTGAAGCGCCACGGCCTGACGCCGCGCGCGCGCATCGTCGGTGGCGCCTCGGTCGGCGTCGCACCGCGCGTGATGGGCTACGGCCCGGTGCCTGCGGTGCGCAAGCTGCTGGAAAGGGCCGGGATCGGTCTCGACGCGCTGGCGTTGATCGAGCTGAACGAGGCCTTCGCAGCGCAGGCACTGGCCGTTACCCGTAGCCTGGGCCTTGCGGACGATGACTCCCGCGTGAACCCCAACGGCGGCGCCATCGCGCTTGGCCATCCGCTGGGCATGTCGGGCGCCCGCATCGCCGGTTCCGCCGCCTTCGATCTGTCGCAGGGCACCGGCCGCTACGCCCTTGTCACGATGTGCATCGGCGTCGGCCAGGGCGCGGCACTGCTTCTCGAACGTGTTTGATTCCCGGAGGATTTCTGATGAGCGATAGACCGAAACTCAAGCCGAAGGACGTCCCTGAACTGTCGCGTTTCGAATGGGAGGATGCCCTCCGGCTGGATGGGCAGCTGACCGAGGACGAGTGGATGCTGCGCGACGCGTCCCGCAGTTTCTCGCAGGAGAAACTGCAACCACGCGTCATCAGGGCCTTCGCCGAGGAAGAAACCGATCCGGCGATCTTCCGCGAGATGGGCGAGATGGGCCTTCTGGGTGTGACGGTGCCGGCGGAATACGGCGGGCTCGGGGCGAGCTATGTCGCCTACGGCCTCGTTGCCCGCGAGGTGGAGCGGGTCGATTCCGGCTATCGTTCGATGATGTCGGTGCAGTCTTCGCTGGTGATGTATCCGATCTATGCCTACGGATCCGAGGAGCAGCGCCGCAAGTATCTTCCCAAACTGGCCTCGGGCGAGTTCATCGGCTGCTTCGGCTTGACGGAACCCGATGCGGGATCCGACCCCGCCGGGATGAAGACCACGGCGAAGAAGACTGCGGCTGGCTATGTCCTGAACGGCACCAAGATGTGGATATCGAACAGCCCCATCGCCGATGTGTTCGTGGTCTGGGCCAAATCCGAGGCGCACGGTGGCAAGATTCGCGGCTTCGTGCTGGACAAGGGGACGAAGGGCCTGTCGGCGCCAAAGATCGGCGGGAAGCTCTCGCTCCGCGCCTCGATCACCGGCGAGATCGTGATGGACAACGTTGAAGTCGGCGAGAAGGCGCTTTTGCCACATGTCGAGGGGCTGAAAGGGCCGTTCGGCTGCCTCAACCGCGCCCGCTACGGCATTTCCTGGGGGGTGCTGGGCGCAGCCGAGTCCTGTTTCCATGCCGCGCGACAATATGGCCTCGACCGCAAGCAGTTCGGCAAGCACTTGGCGAACACGCAGATCTACCAACTCAAGCTGGCAAATATGCTGACCGAGATCAGCCTGGGCCTTCAGGCTTCCTTGCAGGTGGGGCGCCTGCTCGACGATGCGAATGCCGCGCCCGAGATGATCTCCGTCGTCAAGCGCAATAACTGCGGCAAGGCGCTGGAGATCGCGCGGGTTGCCCGCGACATGCATGGCGGTAATGGGATTTCCGAGGAATTCCAGGTGATCCGGCACATGGTCAATCTGGAAACCGTCAACACCTACGAAGGCACCCATGACGTGCATGCCCTGATCCTGGGCCGCGCGATCACCGGGCTGCAGGCGTTCTATTGAGGAGCGCACCCATGAAGGTTCTCGTGCCAGTGAAGCGGGTAATCGACTACAACGTTAAGGCGCGTGTTAAGTCGGACGGTTCCGGTGTCGATCTTTCGAACGTGAAGATGTCGATGAACCCGTTCGACGAGATCGCGGTTGAGGAGGCGATCCGGCTGAAGGAAGCCGGCAAGGCCTCCGAGGTGATCGCGGTCTCGATCGGCGTGAAGCAGGCGGCCGAGACGCTGCGCACGGCGCTTGCGATGGGCGCGGACCGGGCGATCCTGGTCGTGGCCGTCGAGGACGTGCACCAGGATATCGAGCCCTTGGCGGTGGCGAAGATCCTCGCCGCGGTCGCGAAGGCCGAGGGCACCGAGCTGATCATCGCCGGCAAGCAGGCGATCGACAACGACATGAACGCCACCGGGCAGATGCTGGCGGCGATCCTGGGCTGGGCGCAGGCGACCTTCGCCAGCAAGGTCGAGATCGAGGGCGGCAAGGCGAAAGTCACCCGCGAGGTCGACGGCGGGTTGCAGACCATCGAGGTGGCGCTGCCGGCGGTGGTCACCGCCGACCTGCGGCTGAACGAGCCGCGCTATGCGAGCCTGCCCAACATCATGAAGGCGAAGAAGAAGCCGCTCGATGAGAAGACGGCCGGCGATTACGGCGTCGATGTCTCGCCGCGGCTGGAGGTGGTCTCGGTGCGCGAGCCCGAGGGGCGCAAGGCCGGCATCAAGGTCGGCTCGGTGGACGAGCTGGTGGGCAAGTTGAAAGAAGCGGGGGTGATCTGATGGCTGTTCTGCTGCTTGGAGAAGTCACGAATGGCGAGCTGAACCGCGACGCGACCGCCAAGGCGGTCGGGGCGCTGAAGGCGCTTGGCGATGTGACGGTGCTCTGCGCCGGGTCGCAGGCGCAGGCGGCGGCCGCGGAGGCTGCGAAGATCGCCGGCGTTTCCCGCGTGCTGGTGGCGGAAAACCCGCTTTACGGCCACCGGCTGGCCGAGCCGACGGCGGCGCTGATCGTCAGCCTTGCGGGCGATTACAGCCACATCGCCGCGCCGGCCACGACGGATGCCAAGAACGTCATGCCGCGGGTTGCGGCGCTTCTGGACGTGATGGTGCTGTCGGATGTGTCGGCGATCGTCGACGCGGATACGTTTGAACGCCCGATCTATGCCGGCAACGCCATCCAGGTGGTGAAGTCGAAGGATGCGACCAAGGTCTTCACCATCCGCACCGCGAGCTTCGACGCGGCGGGGATCGGCGGCGCGGCGCAGGTCGCCGAGGCCGCCGCGGCCGCCGATCCGGGCCTGTCGAGCTGGGTGGGCGACGAGGTCGCGGCCTCGGACCGTCCCGAGCTGACCTCGGCCAAGCGCGTGGTCTCGGGCGGCCGGGGGCTGGGCTCGAAGGAAAGCTTCGCGATCATCGAGGCGCTGGCGGACAAGCTGGGCGCCGCGGTGGGCGCCTCGCGGGCGGCGGTCGACAGCGGCTATGCCCCGAACGACTGGCAGGTCGGGCAAACCGGCAAGGTGGTGGCGCCTGAGCTTTACGTGGCGGTGGGCATCTCGGGCGCGATCCAGCACCTCGCCGGGATGAAGGACAGCAAGGTGATCGTGGCGATCAACAAGGACGAAGAGGCCCCGATCTTCCAGATCGCCGATTACGGTCTCGTCGGGGATCTGTTCACAACCGTCCCGGAATTGACCGGGAAGATCTGAGCTTCTTCGTTGCATAAATACCCTAGGGGGCAACGCCTTGCGCGCGCCCTCGAGGGACGCAAAAGGCGTGGGGGCAGAGCCCGGGACCCCCGTGCCGCAAGCCCATCCGCCAGCCAGGAGGAACCCTCCCATGTCCGGAATTGAGCGCGAGTCGATGGAATACGACGTGGTTATCGTCGGCGGGGGTCCCAGCGGGCTGTCGGCGGCGATCCGGTTGAAGCAGGTCAACCCCGAGCTTTCGGTGGTGCTGCTGGAAAAGGGCTCCGAGATCGGCGCGCATATCCTGTCGGGCGCGGTGCTGGACACCTCGGGCCTCGACCGGCTGATCCCGGACTGGAAGGACAAGGGCGCCCCGATCACCACCGAGGTCACCTCGGACAACTTTTACCTGCTCGGCCCGCATGGCCAGATCCGGGTCCCGAACTGGCCCATGCCGCCGCTGATGTCGAACCACGGCAAATATATCGTCTCCATGGGCAATGTCTGTCGCTGGCTGGCCGAACAGGCCGAGGCGCTGGAGGTCGAGATCTTTCCCGGCATGGCCTGCTCGCAACTGGTCTACGAGGGCGACCGCGTCGCCGGCGTCGTGGCCGGCGAGATGGGGCTGAACGCCGATGGCACCCCCGGCCCGGCCTATGAGCCCGGCATGGAACTGCGCGGCAAATACGTCTTCATCGCCGAAGGCGTGCGCGGCTCGCTGGCCAAGGAGCTGATCGGCAAATACGATCTCTCGGCCGGCGTTGATCCGCAGAAATTCGGCCTCGGCATGAAAGAGATCTGGGAAATCGACCCCGCCAAGGCCCGGCCCGGCACGGTGACGCATACCATGGGCTGGCCCTTGGGCAAGAATGCCGGCGGCGGCAGCTTCATCTATCATCTGGAAGGAAATCAGGTGCTTGTCGGCTTTGTCGTGCACCTGAACTATGCCAATCCCCACGTTTACCCCTATATGGAGTTCCAGCGCTTCAAGCATCATCCGCTGGTCGCCGAACTGCTGGAGGGCGGCAAGCGCGTGGCTTACGGCGCCCGCGCCATCTCCGAGGGCGGCTGGCAGTCGATCCCCAGGCTTTCGGTGCCGGGCGCGGTGCTCTTGGGCTGCTCGGCCGGGCTGGTGAACGTGCCGCGCATCAAGGGCAATCATAACGCCATGCTGTCGGGCATCGCGGCGGCCGAGGCGGCGGCGGCGGCCATCGCCGCGGGCCGCGAGGGCGACGAGCTTGCCGATTACGAGGCCGATGTGCGCAGCGGTCCCATCGCCCGCGACCTGAAGCCGGTGCGCAACGTCAAGCCGCTGTGGTCCAAGCTGGGCCTGACCGCCAGCCTGATGCTGGGCGGCATGGACATGTGGGTGGCGAACCTGACCGGGTGGAACCCGCTAGGCACTTGGAAACACGGCAAATCCGACGCCGCGGCCACCGGCAAGGCCGCCGATTTCAAACCCATCGACTATCCCAAACCCGACGGCAAGCTCAGCTTCGACCGGCTGACCAACGTGGCGTTTTCCTTTACCAACCACGAGGAAAGCCAGCCTTGCCACCTGAAGCTGAAGGACCCCTCGATCCCGATCGCGGTGAACCTGCCGCTTTATGCCGAGCCGGCGCAGCGTTACTGCCCGGCCGGGGTCTATGAGGTGTTGGAAACGCCTGAGGGGCCGAAGTTCCAGATCAACTTCCAGAACTGCGTCCACTGCAAGACCTGCGACATCAAGGACCCCAGCCAGAACATCAACTGGACAACCCCGCAGGGCGGCGATGGGCCAAACTACCCGAATATGTAGGAAAAAATGGCAGCGAATTTCATCTGGTCCCGCCGCGTTGCTTTCGGCGACTGTGACCCTGCGCGCATTGCCTATACCGGCAAGATCGCCGACTTTGCGCTCGAAGCGCTAGAAGCATTCTGGGATGATCTTCTGGATGGCGAAAGCTGGTACGAGATGAATGTCGATCACGGCTACGGAATGCCTTTCGTCAAGATGGATTACGCCTTTTCGCGCCCAATCACGCCGCGCGCGCCCTTGCTGTGCCATGTCGCGCCGACGCGGATCGGGACCACATCCGTCGCTATGCGTGTGCGGGGCATCCAGCAGGAACTCCCCTGTTTCGAGGCCCAATTCATTTCGGTCTTCGTGGCCCTGGAGAAACTGGTCAAGATTGAGATCCCTGTGCATATTCGTGTCGCCCTGAAACGGCGCTATGGCGAACTGGATAATATAAGCCCATGTCACAGGACATAACGCCCCGGACCCTGCCGGCCTCAGAACGCCAGCCCGCAGGCTCTGCGGATGGCGTTCTGGACGGGCGAGGCGGCAAGGCCGGGTCGAACTCGGCTCTTGGCAGCAAGGGCGGCTGGGCCATGAAGCGGGGCCTTGTCCCCCGGTGCGGTTGCGCCGCATGGACCAGGAACGGATGGCACAGATAGACCGTGCCGCCGCGCCCGTCGCCAGTGCCTCGGGGCAGGTCTCGGTCGAGGCGTAGCCGTTCGCCGACAATTGCCGCAGCGTCGCGCCTGCCGCCCCCTGGGGCAGCAATCCGCGGGCAATGGCGGCGTGCGAGCCCTGCCTGATCCAGGTAGGTGCGTCGCCGGGCCCGATATCCGAGAACAGGAACAGCATCAGTAACGCGCGGCCCCTGCTTTTGACATTGACCCGCCACTCCATGAAATCCGGGCTGTCGTCGAAGCCCATGTCCACGTGCCAGCCATGGTCGCCGGGGCGATGGGCGAGGGGAAGCGGATCGGGAATCCGCCCAGCCCTTGTGGCGCAAGCCAGTGACCAGGGTCGGCAAGCTGGTCATAGGCACGGTGCAGCAGCGGGGTGTTGGCGGCCATTCCCGCGCTCGAGGGCGGCAATTCCGGGCTTGCCTGGGCCGGGGGTTCGCTTTGGATGGGCCAGTATCGCGGGCGCCGCATCCATCAGGTCGATCCCGAGACCGGCAAGGTGCTGCGCAGCATCGACTCCGACCGCTTCGTCACCGGCGTCACCTGGTCGAGGGCACGCTTTGGCACGGCACCTGGCAGGGCGAGGAAAGCGACATCCGGCGCATCGACTCCGCAACCGGCGCGGGGCTGGAGCGCCTGGAGATGCCGGCGGGCACCGGGGTCTCGGGGCTGGAACCCATGGCGGCGAACGGTTCTTCTGCGGTGATGGCAGCAGCGGCAAACTGAGGGTGGTTCTGCGCAAGGTGGATCAGGATCCGGCGTAAGGCCTTCGGGCATTGGGGCTCCTGGCGCGGGACCTGACAGCGGGGCCTCGTCAGGCTATGCTGTTTCGATCTTTCCATCAGCCACCGGGAGGCAGCGATGAGCGACGATCACACCGACAAGGGCGTCCTGCATCTGCCACCGGGCGAGGGACGGCGCTATGAACTCGGCCGGATGACGGCGGTATTCAAGGCCGACGAGGGTGAGACGGCTGCGCGCTACAGCGTCTCGGAATGGTGGCTGGAGCCCGGCGCCGATGGCCCGGGCGCGCATGCGCATGAGGGCAATGACGAGATCTTCTACGTCATCGCCGGTACGGTCAGCTTCCTTGCCGGGGAGGACTGGCTGGACGCGCCGCAAGGGACGTTCCTGCGCATCCCGGCCGGGGTGGCGCATGATTTCAGGAACCGCACGGCCGAGCGTGTCGGTCTGCTGAACGTCTTCATCCCCGGCGGGTTCGAGCGCGATATGCCCGCCATCGCCGACTGGTTCAGGGACAATCCGTAGGGTCATGCGCAGCAAGGCCACGATCACGGCGGATCTTCGGCGGCTTGGCTTGCAGCCGGGTGATCTGGTGATGGTCCACGCCTCGCTGAAGGCGCTTGGCCCGGTCGAGGGCGGTGCGGCCGGGGTCGCCCAGGCTCTGCTGGATGCGGTGGGGCCGGGTGGCACGGTGATGGGATACGCCTCCTGGGACCGCTCGCCCTATGAGGAAACCCTGAACGGCGCCCGGATGGACGAGGATCTGCGCCGCGCCTGGCCTGCCCCATCCGCTTCGGGAGATCAGGCTGGACAGGTGACGGGCTATGATTGAGCGCGAGATTTGCCGTTTGGCAGCCATTGGATTAAACCGGCGGCATAACAACGGGGGACGCTTATTACCGATATCGACCTGAATGCCTTGTCGCTGGCCGAATTGAAGCAGCTGGAAAAGAACGTGGCGAAGGCCATCGCCTCTTTCAAGGCGATTGCGTTCGAAGCTGATCAGGCAGGTGGGCAAGACGCGCTTGCCCTGCTCGACGAACCCGTCGAAGGCAGGCGGCACCGGCATCAGCGCGGCCTGCTCCACGGCCCAGACATCGGCGACGCTTCCGGCCAGACGACCGTGCGGGATCTCCTGCCAGATCTCCTTGCAACGCTGTTCCCGCCGAGTGTGCAGCGTCGCGCGATTGGGGAGGTCCGGCATCGGCTGCCAAAGCCGCGGCCGAGCGCCCTGCACGTTCTTCTCGACTTGGCCTTTCTCCCAGCCTGCGGCTGGATTGCAGAACTCCGGTTCAAAGACGTAGTGGTTCTCCATGGCAAGGAAGCGCATGTTGGCCTGGCGCTCCTTGCCGTGCCCGATCCGAAGATCGGCGTGCAGACGCGTGAGCGGACGGCGCTGTTTGCGCGACTTCGACGTCTCGGCCTTCAGACATGCCGAGAGCTTGTCCGCGTAAGGGTCGAGCTTGCTCGGGCGCTCCGGCACAACGACCTTCGGCTCAACCGTGCCGGAGTTCAGATACTTCTTGATGGTGTTACGCGAAAGTCCGGTCCGGCGCGCAATCTCGCAGATCGGAAACTTTTCTCGCAGCGCCATCCGGCGGATGACGTTCAAAAGTCCCATGTGGATCACTCCCTGGCCCCCGTCGCTCCTCGCGTTGGGGGCACATGGGTCAATTCTCATGGGAATTATGCTCCGAACCGGCTCACCTCTCAGTGCAAATCGACAGTCCTGCTGGTCCGGGCACTTGGCCTGTGTGGATCCGGGTTTCATCCTGTCCGGCTTCGATTTCCTCGGCTACGATTTGCTGAAGCGCCCAGATGTAGTCGTCATGGATGCCGTTCTCTGCCAACCCTCGGACCGTGCGCAGCAGATATTCCGCGCCCGATCCGGCGGCCCCCGCAGCGCGGGCAAGTCGTCGCGCCTGCTGCGCGACTGTCAGTTCGGCGAGTTGCGTGCCGATCGGGTCGGCGTAGAAGGTCAGGGCTGGCTCGCGGCCGCGTTCGGTCTCGACCTCGATCCAGCAGGCGTTGGCGGACAACTCATGGGCGACGAGTTCGCGCCGCAAGACAGCGCGGAGCGACTGCGTCTCAGTTTCTTGGGCTATTTCGAGAACCAACCCCTCGCAACTGCCGCCCGAGGCGAGGGCGAGCATCAGGCCCGGCCGCTCGGGCGTGCCGCGGAAATGCTCAAGCGAGATCGAGAAGCTGCGATGCCAGCCGATGGCGGTGGCGCGGCGGCGGGACTGAACGGCGAAGCCGGGGTTCCAGATCAGCGAGCCGTAGGCGAAGACCGGAATTGGCCGTGGCCGTCCCTGTGTGAGCCGGTGGGCCAGCAGGTCGAGATCGGCGTCTTCGAGTAACCGCCAGCGCGGATCGTGCAGCGGCCCCTCGGCCGAGGCCACGCGGGCGATATGATCGTCGGACAGCACGATGGGGCGGCAATTGGTCATCAGATTTCCTGCAACGACTGTTCTACCCGTGCAGGGTTCCTGCCGACGAAGCTGCGGGTCAACCCTGAAACTGGGACAGGGCGGCATCTCCAAAAGCATGTGGATGGATCGGAGGCACCCCGTTTGCAGTGGGGCGTTGGATCAGGCAGGACGTTTCGAACTTTGGCGATCCCAGAGGCGTGGCGACATGATCCCGCAGATGATCCGCCCGCCGCCGAAGTTTGGCCATTTGTCCACGATCTTCCCGAGGCAGGCCCTTTGCGCATGATCCAGCATCGTAGTGTCCTGATCGGAGATTTGCGGCATCGCCCATGTCGCAGTTGCGTGCTTGTGACGAGCGCCGGGGTGCTGGCGGGGTGAGCGGGCTGGTCGCGTGCTGTGCGCAATCCAGACCGGGGCCATGGTGCGTGGCCGGATAGGCCCGGTCACATTCATACAGCGGCAGCGTGGCGGCGGTTGCGTGGTGCCCGCCCGGCTTTTATGCTAAGATAGCGTAAACCCTTTGTTCGCGAGGAAATCCATGATCCGGCTTATCGCCATGATCGTCATTGAACTGGCGGCAAGCGCCGTCGGCCTGTTGGCGGCCGCATGGCTGCTGCCCGACTTCACGTTGAGCATCTCGGGTTTCCTTTGGGCGATCGGGGTGTTCACCGCCGCCCGCCTGATCCTGGCGCCGCTGATCTTCAAGCTGTCCTTCCAGCATGCCCGCGCCCTGACCGGTGGCATTGCGCTGGTCACCACCTTTGCTGGGTTGCTGGTGACCACCTGGCTGACCGACGGGTTGCAGATCAACGGGGTCTCGACCTGGATCATCGCCACGCTGATCGTCTGGCTGTTCGGGGTCGTCGCGGTACTGCTGCTGCCGATGATAATCTTCAAGAAGGCACTGGCGAAGGCGCGCTCGGGCGCCCAGATCCCGCCGATGCGCTGAGCGGTCCGTCACCCGCTGCCTGAACCGCCCCGCTGCCGCCGCATCGGGGCGATTTTCATTTCAAAAGCTCGTCCGGCGAGGGGCTGGGGTCGCTGACATCGCCGTTGCGGGACAAAATGATGGCGATGGGGCGGGTGGCCTCGAAATGGCCGAACGCGATAATCAGCATGGCGGTGACTGGCATGGCCACGAACATTCCCGTCAGTCCCCACAGCGCGCCAAAGGAAAAGATCGACAGTAACACCACGAACAGGCTGACATTCAGCCGGTTGCCGAACAGGCGTGGCACCAGGATATTGCCGACCACGAATTGCGTTGCGCCCACGCCGACCAGCGCGGCGATGACCGCCCCAAAGGATTGCACCTCGATGAGCACGAATGCGACGGGCAGCACGGTGCCGAGGATCGAGCCGATGGTGGGGATGAAGTTCAGGAAAAAGATCGCCGTCGCCCAGAACCCGGCCGATTCCAGGCCCACCAGGCGCAGGATCAGGTAGATCACGGCCGAGGTCAGCACCGAGGCGAAGGTCATCACCTGCAGATAGCCATAGATCGCCAGCGCGAGACGGCGAACCAACTGGTCGACCTTGGCCCGGCGCGTGGGATCGGGGAAGAGGAAGGCCATTTTTGCGCCCAGGAACTGCTGATCCACCAGCATGAAGCCGACATAGACCATCACGATGCTGAACTGGCCGATGGTGCTCGTGGTGGCCGAGACCACCATTCGCGCCACCACGTCCAGCCGCACGCCGCTGAACAGGTCTTGCACCCCGGCGGCATCCTCGATGCCGAAGCGCAACGCCAGCCGCTCGACCCAAGTTGTCAGCAAATCGTGGAATGCCTGAGCTTCGGCGGTGACCTGTGCGACGGAACTGAGTGCGATGCGCGCCACGATTGCGCAGGCGACCAGCGTTACCAGCGACGCGATCAGCAGTGCACCCCAGCCCGGCAGGCTCGGCCCAATTCCGGGTAGCCGCCGCAGCCAGTTGGCGAAGGCGTTCAGGACCATCCAGACCACGACGGCCTGCACCACCGGCACGATTACCGGCCCGGCATGGTAAAGCGCGGCGACACCCAGAACGACGATGCCCACGCCGGCGAACAGCCGGACCACGGGCGCGCTGGACCCGGACGGCGGCGGGGCGGGCGAATGGGGGGGCGCGGTGCCGGTCATTATTTCCTCATTCGTTGTGCGGTTCGCGTCTTGCGAAAACCATCAGGATGGTGACCGCGACCGTTGGGTTGCGCAACATGATCAAGCCGATGCGGAAGGTCATTGCGGCCGAGATCAACTCCAGCAAGAAATGATGCCGGCGTCCCAACAGCACCGTCGTCACCTGCACTGCATCGGTAATCAGCGGCGCTCAGCCCAGGATCGGCGTCAGTATTCCCGTAGTGAAGAGCGGGCTGATCAGCGCTACGCCCTCGGGCTATCATCATCGGCACCGCCTGACGCAGGAAGACACAGTGAAAGCGCCGCATGGCGCTGTGCGCCTGATTGCCGGGGTTGATGGTTGCGTCGCCCATGGCGGCAAGTCTTTCGAAACGTGGCCCCTCGGGTGCGCGAAATTGACGTCTGACCTTTTTGCGTAACCGTCCCACAAGTCAAGCCGGAAACTGGGGTGTGGCAGGGTGCCGTGCACATTGCTACCGGGTGGTAACCGTATGACTTGCCGTCGTCTTCGCGATTGCACGGCGGGGCAGTGGTGTTTAACACTCAGGCTGAACATCCGTCGCAAGAGGCCAGCATGGCAGCACGTTTCCCCACCATGCCGAACCGCCCTGTCCGTCACGCAGTCTGGACCCAGGATTTTTGGCGCCGGCTGTCGGTGCCGGGGCTGCTGCTGGGGGCACTGCTGCTGGCGGCGTCGCTGACGCCCTCGCTGATCCCGCGCGCGCCGGTGCCGCAGGGCGTTCTGGCTGGGGTGTGCTTCGCCATCGGCTATGGGTTGGGGGTGCTGGGCGACGATCTGTGGACCTGGCTGGGTTTGCGCCGCGGCAGCGACAGACTGCAGCAGAGCAGTGCCCGGGCCGCGCTGGCGGTGGCGGTCGTCGTCGTCACCGCGTTCAGTTGGCAGTCGGCGGCCTGGCAGAACTCGATCCGCGAGCTGATGGGGATCGAGGCGGTCCCCAATTCCAGCCCGTGGATAGTGCTGGGCATCGCCGTGGCTGTCTTCGTGCTGGCGGTGCTGCTGATGCGGGGGGTGACCCGGCTGTATTACTGGTCAGAATCCCTGTCGGGCCGGGTGATGCCGGTGCGGTTGGCGAGGTTGGTGGCGGCGGCGGCGGCGATGATCCTGCTGGTGCTGCTGGTCAACGGCGTGCTGCTGCGCGGAGTCTTTCAACTCGCGGATCGCTCTTTCGGGGCACTGGACGCGCGGATCGAATCCGACCTTGCCCCGCCCGCCGATCCGATGGCGACGGGCAGTGCGACCTCGCTGGTGCCTTGGCAGGACCTGGGCCGCACCGGGCGCGACTTTATCGCCGCAGGCCCGACAGCGGCGGATATCTCGGGCCTGACCGGTCGCCCGGCCTTGCAGCCGATCCGGGTCTATGTCGGCCTGAACGGTGCCCGCACCCCGGAAGAGCGCGCGGCGCTGGCCTTGGCTGAACTGATCCGCGTCGGCGGCTTCGACCGCAAGGTGTTGATCGTGACGGTTCCGACCGGGACCGGCTGGATGGATCCTTCGGCGACGGACCCGATCGAATACCTGCATGACGGCGACACCGCCAATGTCGCGGTGCAGTATTCCTATTTCAGCAGCCCGCTGTCGCTGCTGTTCGAGTCAGGGTTTGCCTCGGAAACCGGCCGGGCGCTGTTTCGCGAGGTCTATGGTCACTGGACCGCACTGCCAAAGGACAAGCGGCCGAAACTTTATCTGTTCGGCCTCAGTCTCGGCTCCTCGGGGTCCGAGCAGTCCTTCAGCCTGCACGAGGTTTTCCCCGATCCCTTCGACGGTGCGTTGTGGGCGGGACCGCCGTTTTCGAACCCGATCTGGCGCTCGGCCACGCGCGACCGCGAGGCGGGCAGCCCGGAATGGCTGCCGGTATTCGGCGACAGCTCGATGATCCGTTTTTCCAGTCAGGAGAATCAGGCGGCAATGCCGGGCGTGCCCTGGGGACCGATGCGCATCGTCTATCTGCAATATGCCAGTGACCCGATCACCTTTTTCAGCGCCGCCAGCTTCTGGCGCCGGCCCGACTGGATGCAGGCGCCGCGCGGGCCGGACGTGTCGCCGGAACTGCGCTGGTATCCGGTGGTGACGGGGCTGCAACTGGCGCTGGACATGGCCATCGGCCTCGCGGTGCCGCCGGGTTTCGGCCATGACTATGCGCCGGCGCATTATATCGACGCCTGGATCGCGGTGACGGCGCCCGAAGGCTGGTCGCCCGAGGATGTCGCGCGGTTGAAGGAGAGGCTGCTTCGCTGAAGGCAGCGGCGGCTTGGACGTGGCGCTGGGCCGCGCGACGGTGCCGGCGCACCCGATCACGGCTGCCAAATGCGGGACGGCCGGAGAGCATGACACCGTTTGCACTGTGACGCGGTGCGGATTTGATCCCGAGCAGTTGTTGTCGACGGATTTAGAGGTGGGCATCCTTATGGGAAGGCGTAGGGGCAGGCCTGATGACCGACATGGCGGCATAGTCATATCAGGCTCAGCCTAACTCGGCCGCCGGAACCGCCCAGGAAGGCGGCACCACCGTTTATGATAGCCGTCGCCTTGTCGGTACGGGCCTGCCCCATCAGGCTTAGATGCGCTCATCCCTTGCGGCCCGCCCGGCAGTGTAGTGCGCCCGCATAGGGTCTAAGCGATATTTCTGGACGCCGTGATCTCGATCTCGACTTTCGCGCCCGGTGCCGGGATTTGGCAGATCAGGAATGTGCTTGTCGGGCGGATGTCCGCAAAGACCTCGCCAAGAACCGGACTTACGGCCGCCGCGGCTTCCGGGTCGGTCACGTAGACCCGGCTGACGACGGCATCTGCAAGGCTTGACCCAGCCTCGCGAAGGGCTGCGTCGATCGAGGTCAGCGCGTTGCGCGCCTGTTGTCCCGCATCCTCGGGAAAGAGGTTGGTCAGAGGGTCGCGACCGGTCGTGCCCGAGACATGGATTGTTGTTCCGACAATGACAGCCTTGGCGTAACCGGCAAGCGTCTCGGAGGGTGCGCCGGTAAAAATGCGGTTTTTCATACGAAAACTCCGTGGGTTGGATTGCACATATGCGGTCCCGTGTGGTGCAGGTCAGGAACGCAGGACCCGCCGCAGGCCCGCCAGCCGGTCAATGACCACCATGGCGACTGCCGAAAGTAAGATGAGCGATCCTGCCAGCGCCGCTGCCACCGCGTCGTACTGGAATTTGATATAGGCGAAGAGCTCGACCGGCAGCGGCGTCCAGCCTGGCGGTGCAAGAAACACCGAGATCGGAAAGTCGTTCCAGGACAGGATGAAGCACAGCGCGAAGCTTGAGATCAGCCCGGTGCGGATCACCGGCAGCGTTATCGAGAACAGCGTCCGAATGCGGCCCGCGCCCACGTTTTGCGCGGCCTCTTCATAGCTGGGATCGAGATTGTGCAGGCTCGCCGTCAGGATGCGCAGCGCATAAGGCATGATATGGATCGTATGCCCCACCAGCAGCGGCACGAGGCCGGAGCCATATCCCACCCGTACAAACCAGATATAGAGCGCCAGGCTGAAGATGGTCGTCGGGATCAGCAGCGGCGACATCAGCAGAAGGTTGATCGCGCCCTTGCCTCGAAAATCATTGCGCACCAGCGCCATGGCTGCGGGCAGCGCCAGCGCATTGGCCAGCGTGGCTGCCACGATGCCAAGGACAAGGCTGACCCCCATGCCGCGCAGGAAGGTCTTGGAACTCCATGCGGCCTTGAACCAATCCAGCGTGAAACCGTTCGGCGGCAGGATGAACTCGCGCGGGTTGACCGCCACGATCAGCGTGACAGCGATCGGGAAGATCAGGAAGGCCATCATCAGCAGCGTGAAAAATCGCAGGGCAATCGTGCCAAGATCAAGCCGCGTCATCGCTTTGCCTCCAGTCGGTTGAGAATGATCCGACCGAAAAGAGCGGCCATGCCTACAAGGATGAGTGCGTTCACTGCCACCATGATCACCGACAGCGCCGAGGCGAAGGGAAGATCATTGTTCAGCAGCGCCTCGCGATAGATGATCAGGCCGATCATCTGCGTATTGCTGTTGCCGATCATCAGCGGCACCGCGAAAGCCGAGAAGTTCAGCGAAAAGACGATGACGAGAGCGGCATAAAGCCCCGGCATGGTCATCGGGAAGACCACCTTCCAGAAGGCGGTCCAGCGGCTGGCGCCGACATTGCGTGCGGCCTCGACCAAGAAGGGGTTGAGGCGTTCGAGGCTGTCGAGCAGCGACAACACCACATAGGGCGCGCCGATATAGACCAGCAGGATCACCACCCCCTTGATGTCCCACATGTAGCGCACCGGCCGGTCATAGACATGCAGCGCGATCATCAAGGAATTGAGCAGCCCGCCGCCGCGGAAGATCACGATCCAGCCATAGACCAAGGTTACCAGACCGATCAGCAGCGGGGCCATGATCAGTGCCATCAGGATATTGCGCTGCAACCCGGTGGTTTTCACGATGTAAAGCGCGACCGGATAGGCACATATGACCGAGATTGCCGTTGCCACAACCGCGATGCGGATCGAAAACCAGAGCGTGTTCACCAGGTACCAGGGGTCGCCCAGGAAACGGATATAATTGTCGAGCGTCATCGCCTCGACAACATAGGCGCCATCGCCAAGTTCGTTGAAGCTGGTGCGCAATACCCACAGCATGGGCAAAGCGACAAAGATCAGCAGCGCGATAAGTGCGGGGGCCAGCGGGGGGAGCAGACGTCGGATCATCGCTCAGCCTCGCGGATCATGCGGGATCACCCGCAGATGCTCGGGCAGTACGCAGATCCAGACCCTGCTGCCGCCCGCGAGGAAGTTATCGAAATTATGCACCTCGGCGCGCAGGATCTCGCCGCTGTCGAGCCGGACAGTATAACGCAGCACAGCGCCGAAATATTCAGAAAGCGCGACACTGCCGGCCAGCACATTGGGGCCCGAAAGTTCGGTGGCAGAGATCGTCACCCGCTCGGGGCGGATCAATGCGCGTACCGCACCTCCCTGCGCTACCGGCACGCGTGCCTGTGCATGCAGCATCTGGCCCGAGGCCAGACGCACCCCGACGATCCCGCCCTGTGTATCGCTGGCGGTGCCTTCGAGGAAATTCGTGATACCTACGAAATCCGCGACGAAACTGGTGGCGGGATTTTCGTAAAGCTCATAGGGCGCGGCGATCTGTTCGACCCTGCCGCGATTCATGATCACGACCCGGTTTGACATGGAAAGCGCCTCTTCCTGATCATGGGTCACATAAAGCGTCGTCATCTTCATGCGTGCCTGCAACTCCTTGAGTTCGCGGCGCATGACCACGCGCAGCGCGCGGTCGAGGTTCGACAGCGGCTCATCCATCAGCAGCACCTGCGGTTCAAGCGCCAATGCTCGGGCAAGCGCCACCCGCTGCTGCTGCCCGCCCGAAAGCTGGCGCGGCAGACGGTCCTCGTAGCCCGAGAGACCGGTAACCGACAGCGCCTCCTCGATCTTGCTGCGGATGACATCACGCGGTTTGCGTCGCAGTTTCAGCCCGAACGCCACGTTCTCGGCCACCGTCATATGCGGCCAGAGCGCATAGTTCTGGAACACGAAACCCAGATCGCGCTTGTCGGGGGGCAGGTGGGTGACCTCGCGGCCATGCACGCGGATCGCACCGCCGGAGGTGTCGGTGAAGCCCGCAATCATCCGCAGCGTCGTGGTCTTGCCACAGCCGCTGGGGCCAAGAAGCGAAACGAACTCGCCCTCGGCGACATTGAAGGAGACATCGTCCACGGCCAGCATGGTGCCGTAGCTCTTCAGGACTCCCTGGACTTGAATGGCATCGTCGGACATAGGCTGCATTTCATCCTGATTCTTTCGGCGGTTGCCGGCCCTGGGGATCGTGGCGGCCGGTTGGGCCGCCACGGGATTGAAACCGCTCAGCGCCCGATTTTCTGATTCAGACGTTGCTGCCAGCTGGCCTTGTTGGCGGTGATCTTTTCCTGATCCGGCAGGTAGAGACGTTCGAAGGCGTCGCCCATCACCAACAGGTCGCGATAGGGGGTATCCTCGGGCACCTCGGCATTTTTCACCGTGGGTGCATAAAGATTGTGTGTCGCGAAGGCGACCTGGACCTCGGGGCTAAGAACGTAGTCCACGAACTTCGCCGCCATGTCGAGATTGGTCGCATCCTTGTGGATATTGATGGTCGAGATAAGCGGGAAGGTGCCCTCGTCCGGGCGCACGAAGGCGATGTTATCGGCGCCTTTCGACAGCAGATCGCGCATCCGCCCGGTGGCCATCATCCCGATCCAGGCGTCCCCGGTCTCGAACAGCGATACCATCTGGCTTTCCACATCCAGCGCGCCGATCAGGTTGCCGTTCTTGAACAGTTCGGCCATGCGGTCGAGGCCCGGTTCGATGTCGTCGATGCTGCCGCCGTTCTGCTCGGCCTCCATCACCGTCAGGCTAAGCGCGGGGATATGATCGATGCCATAGATCACCACCGCGCTTCTGTAGTCGGCATCCCACAGCGCATCCCAACTGGTGGGCGGTTCCGATATCTGGTCGGTGTTATAGGCCAGCACGTAGTCGCCGACATTGGCAAAGATGGTGTAGTCCGAATAGACGGCGTTGTCATAGAGATTGGCCATGTTCGGAATTTTCTGCGGGTCGAGCGGCGCCCAAAGTCCCTCTTTTTCGCCGGCGATGGAGTTGAGGAGGGTGTTGGTCACCACATCCACCTGACCAAGCCGAGCTTTGATCAAGTGATCGGGGCTTGAGCCCACGACCCATTCTATGCGGCAGTTATTTACCTTTTCAAAGGCTTCGGCCACGGATTCGTAGGTGGCCTGATAGCTGCCGCCCCAGGTGGTGACGCGCAGCATGCAATCCTGTGCCGAAGCTGTGCCGACCCAGAAGGTCGAAAGGGCGAGGCCGGCTAGGAGATGTTTGGTGTTCATGGGGGACTCCTGTTGGAGAATGAAGAGGGGGCGGGTCCGCCGCCCACGGGTTCTGCCGGCCCGCTTCTGCGGCGGGCGCGGCGGTTTTCAGGTGCTCAGTCAGGCGCCCGCGCTGCACGGCGTGCGCGAAGATCGCTAAGGGAATAGCGGCAATGGATCGCCTCGGGGTCGATGATCATCTCGATCAGGGCAGGCTTTCCGGCAGCCAAGGCTCGCTCAAAGGCCGGGGCGAACTCCTCGGTCGTGGTCACCCGCTCGCCATGGGCGCCATAAGCTTGCGCCAGCAGCAGGAAGTCGGGATTGGTCAGGTCCGTGCCGTTCACGCGGCCATTCAGGCGGTTTTCCTCATGGATGCGGATCGTGCCGTAAAGCCCGTTGTTGAAAAGCAGGATGACGATATTGGCGCCGTATTGCACGGCCGTCGCCAGTTCCTCGCTGCTCATCTGGAAGCAGCCGTCCCCCACGAAATCCACCACCACCCGTTCGGAATAGGCCAGTTTCGCCGCTATGGCCGCGGGCAGGGAATAGCCCATGCTGCCGCTGATGGGACCAAGCTGGGTGTGTAGCCGGTAATGCGGAAAATAGCGCTGGCTCCAGGTAGCATAGGCGCCGACCCCGTTGGTGACGATGGCGTCCTCGGGCAAGCGCTCACGCAACCAGCCCATTACCCCGGGCAGGTCGATCGCGCCGGGGCAGGGCTGGGGTTCGCGCTCTGCCAGCAAGGTTGCCCGCAGCTTGGCGGTCCATTCCGCATGCGTGGGGACCGGGCGGGCATCATGACCTGCCAGCGCACCGGCGGTGGCGTCGTTGTCGGCGACCAGGGCCAAGTCAACCTGGAACACCCGGTTCAGGTCGGCATGGTCGGCCATGACATGGACGATCTTCTGCTTGGGGTGAGGGATCGAGAAAAGCGTGAACCCCTCCATATAACCTGCGCCGATGGTGTTCACGTCGCTCAGCGCGTCGTTGAGCATCAGCACGAAGTCCGCCTCTTTGATATGGGCAAGAAGCGCGGGATTCGAGCCGATGCCGATTTCGCCGGCATAGCAGTCCAGGCGGTGGTCGATGATGTCGCGGCGGCGAAACGTCGTCACCACCGGCAGGCCCAAGCGGGTGGCAAAGCTCTGGATGTCCTCGCGCGCGGTCTCGCTCCAATCCGAGCCGCCGACGACGACCAGCGGCCGTTCGGCTTCGCCGAGCATTCCGAAAATACGCTCAAGATCCTGTTGGCGTGGGGCGCCTGCATGGGACGCGCTTGCGGGCCGGATCGAGGGGGCGACATCGCAGTACTCCTCCAGCACGTCCTCGGGAACGACGAGCACCACCGGCCCGCGCCGCCCAGACAGCGCCGTGGCCCAGGCGCGCTGAACGAATTCGGGTATACGGGCGGGGTCGTCGATCTGCGCCACCCATTTTGCCATGGGGGCGAACATCGTGCGGAAGTCATAGGCCATGAAGGCTTCGCGTTCCAGAATCGCGCGTTTTACCTGTCCCACGATCAGGATCATGGGCGAACTGTCCTGGAAGGCGGTATGGACGCCATTGACCGCGTTGGTGGCGCCGGGGCTGCGGGTAACGAAGGCAACGCCCGGCTGGCCTGTCAGCTTGCCATGCGCCTCGGCCATCTGCGCCGCGCCGTTTTCATGCCGGCAACTGATCGCGCGGATCTCGGGGTGTCGCGTCGCCAAGGCGTCGAGCGCAAGAAGAAAACTCTCGCCCGGCACGTGATAGACAATCTGCGCACCGTTCAGCGCCAGTTCGTCGGCAAGGATTTCTGCACCTTTTCTCATGATATTCACCCGATGACGAAGGGGTCGGCGATTTCCTCGGCAGTCGAAAGCCAAATGGCCTTGGTCTGGAGGAACTCGCGGATACCCTCGATGCCGTTCTCGCGACCGATGCCGCTTTTCTTGTAGCCGCCGAAGGGCGTGGTATAGGAAACATCCCGATAAGTGTTGACCCAGACGCTGCCCGCTTCGATGCGCTGGGACATCAGCAGCGCGCGGCGCATATCGGCGGTCCAGACCCCGGCGGCCAGGCCGAATTCGCTGTCATTGGCGATGGCGATGGCCTCTTCGGGTTCATCGAAAGGGATGGCAGCCAGCACGGGGCCGAAGACCTCTTCGCGGGCGATGCGCATGTCATTGTTCACGCCGGCAAAAATCGTAGGTTCGATGAAGAAGCCGCTGGCGCATTCTTCAATGTTAGGACGCTTGCCGCCCAGGATCAGATCGGCGCCTTCCTTGCCGGCGATATCGATATAATCCAACACCTTTTGATATTGCATCGCATTGGCGATTGGGCCGATGCGGGTCTCCATGTGCTTGGGGTCGCCGATGCGGGCGGTCGTCGTGAAGGCAGTGAGTTTTTCCAGAAACTCGTCATGCACCTTGCGATGCACCAATAGCCGCGAGCCGGCGATGCAGGTCTGGCCCACGGCGCCAAAGATGCCCCCGACCACGCCACGCACGGCATTGTCCAGGTTGGCGTCATCGAAGACGATATTCGGAGATTTGCCGCCCAGTTCCAGACTGACACGCTTGATGTCCTTTGCCGCCAGAGAATAGAGATGCGCGCCGGTCTTAGTCGAGCCGGTAAAGCCGACGTGTCGTGTCAAGGGATGGGTGACCAGCGGTTCACCCACCTCCGGGCCGTAGCCGGTGACGACGTTGATGACTCCCGGCGGAAAGCCGGCTTCGTCGACCAACTCCATCAGTTTGAGCGCAGTGGCCGATGTATATTCGGCCGGTTTCATCACCAGCGTGCAACCCGCGGCCAGCGCCGGCGCGGCCTTGAGCGAGAACAGGAACAGCGGCGCGTTCCACGGCACGATGCCAACGCAGACGCCTAGCGGTTCGTGACGCGAAAAGCTCAGCGCGTCCTTGTCGCAGGGATGCACGGCCCCCTCGATCTTGTCGGCAAGACCGGCGTAATAGTGATACCAGCGCGGGATATAGCGGATCTGATGGCGCATTTCGGCCAGCAGGCGGCCGTTGTCGCGAACCTCGATCTCGGCCAGCGCATCGGCATTGGCCTCGATCAGGTCGCCGAATTTCGAAATGATGCGGCCCCGCGCGCTGGGGTGCATCCTGCCCCACGGCCCTTCCTTGAAGGCGCGGTGTGCTGCCTGGATGGCGCGGTCGGCATCTTCGGCATTGCCGCGCGGAACCAGTGCCCAGGGTTTGGCCGTATAGGGGTCCACCGTCTCAAGATACTCCCCCGAAGTGGGGGCGACCCATTGGCCATCGATATACATGGACAGTTTCGGCAGGCTTTCCGTGGACATGGTCACTCCATTCTTGCAGGGCTTCTGCTGGTGGTGCCGAGGTTACATCGTGAATACGACTCAGCTACCATATGTCTTAGCATACAAAATGATATTACTAATGTCTGTCAACAATAGACTTTGGAGATATGCAAGATAGGGCATTTTGATTAAAAATTAGGCAATAATGCTGAAGGATGTCTCTTTTCGGTCCAATTCGTGAGAAAGTCGGGCCTAAACCGCGTCGATTTTGCTTGCATTGTAAGAAAGCATAGGGTGATAACGCATCAATAGTGATATTACTTTGGATGTTGCAGTGAGCACGGATCAACCCCTTTACGAACAGATCAAAAGCGCAATCGACCGACGGATCGAGGCCGAGGAATGGCCTGCGAACTTCCAGGTCCCCTCGGAAGAGGATCTGGCGGGCGAATTCGGGGCCTCGCCGCTGACCGTGCGTCGGGCGTTGCGCGAATTGCAGGCTGACGGGGTGCTGTTGCGCATCCAGGGAAGGGGCACCTTCGTGATCGGGCCGCGCATGCAATGTGCAGTCTTCAACCTGCCTGATATTTCCGAAGAGATCGCCTATTCGGGCGGAGCGCATTCCTGCCGGGTTCTGCATCATGCGATCCTGGGGCGCGACAGCCCGGGGCGGCACATGCTGCAGCTTGCACCGGACGATACCGTCTTTCACTCGCGCCTGCTGCATCTTGAAGATGGCACGCCGATCCAGCTTGAGGACCGCTATGTGAACGCTGCCGAGGCGCCGGCGTATCTGGAGCAGGATTTCTCTCGTTTCACCCCGCACAATTGGCTTTTGCGCGAGACCACCGTGACGACGGTGGACAACACCATCCGCGCCATCCGCGCCGACGAGGAAGTGCGCAAGCACCTCCAGATCGACGAGAACCAGCCCTGCCTGCTGCTTGATCGTTCGACGTGGCGGGACGGTATCCCTGTGACGCGCAGCCGCTTCATTTATCCCGGCGACCGCTATCGCCTGCGCTCTACCCACGAGGCGCGTTCCAACCGCATCGTTCCCACGCTGCAAGGCGGAAAAGCGCGCTGATCCCACCATCCAGGGAAATACCCGAAGGAGGCCGACATGAGAGAATTCGTCCACAAGCTCAAAGCCCGTGGCGACCTGCTGGTCGTCGATCGTGAGATCGATCCGGCGCATGAGCTTGCCGCCGTCACCCAGCTTGCGCAGAAAAAATGGGCAAAGCCGGTGATGTTCACCAATGTGAAGGGCACAAGCTTTCCGGTGGTAAGCAATGTCTACAGCACGCGTGAACGGCTGGGCGAGGTGATCGGCATCGATTCTGCCGATTTCTGCCGGCAATGGAGCAGGCTTTCTTCGCTGGGCGCCGCCGACATGCAAGATGCGCTCGTGCCCGCCTCAGCGGCCGATCTGCCCGAGTATGAAGAGGTGAAGCTTTCCGATCTTCCGCTCATCACCTATTCGGACCGCGATGGCGGAGCTTATTTCACCTCGGCCATGTTCATTGCGAAAGATCCCGAAACCGGCGTGGGCAACCTCTCTTATCACCGCTCGATGTATATCAACGACGGTGAGTTGCGTTGTCGCCTTGCACCGCGTCACCATCTGACGATCTATCACGAGAAGGCCGAAAAGATGGGCCGTCCGCTTGAAGCCGCGATGCTTATCGGACCGCCGGCCCACGCCTTTCTTACCGCAGCCGCACCTTTGCCCTATGATGTGGATGAGCTTGAGGTCGCGGCGCGGTTGCGCGGCAAGCCCATCCCCATGCGCAAGTGCAACCATATCGATCTTGAAGTGCCGGCCGAGACCGAGGTGGTGATCGAGGGTCGCTTCCTGCCCAACGTCCGCCTGCCCGAGGGCCCCTTTGGCGAGTTCATGGGCTATTATGTGGCCGAGGCGCCGAATGCCGTCTTCGAGGTGCTGGGCGTCACGGTCCGCAAGGATGCGTTGTTTCACTCCATCCTCTGCGGTTCGCCCGAAGAGGTGCTGACGTTGGAGCTTTCGGTCTCGGCCAATATCTACCAGCGGCTTTCCGCGGCTTTGCCCGGCATCGTGAACGTGACCTGCCAGCCCTTCGTGAACCATGCCGTCGTGCAGATCGAACCGCAGTTCGAAGGCCACGCCCGACAGGTCATGTTGGCCACCATCGGTGCCGAGCCGATCTGGGCCAAGCAGATCACCGTGGTCGATACCGATGTGAACATCTACGACATGGACGACGTGCAATGGGCGATCCTGACCCGCTGCCGTCCCGATAAGGACATGATGATCATTCCCGAAACCCCCTCGTTCTATCGTGACGAACAAAAGGATCATTGGGGCAGGCTGCTTGTCGATGCCACCAAACCCTGGGGGCGGGAGGCCGAGTTCGAGAGAAAACGGCTGCGCCTAGGCGATGAAGTCCGCGCCGAAGACTGGTTCCCGGGGCTCTGAGATGACTGTGCGGCGGCTCGTCATCGGTATCTCTGGCGCTTCGGGTGCCGCCTATGGCATTGCGGCGCTGGCATTGGCGCGCGGGGCGGGGGTGGAAACCCATCTGGTGGTGTCCCGCTCGGCCCTCTTGACGCTGAATCAGGAACTGGGCCTGAAAAGCGCCGATCTGGATGGTCGTGCGGATTTTATGCATCCAGTGGCCGACATCGGTGCCAGCATTGCCTCGGGTTCGTTTCGCACCATGGGAATGTTGATTGCGCCCTGCTCTGTCAGGACCATGTCCGAGATTGCCACCGGCGTTACCTCGACCTTGATGAGCCGTGCTGCGGATGTCGTGCTCAAGGAACGTCGACGGCTGGTCCTGATGCTGCGCGAAACGCCGCTGCATCTGGGTCATCTGGAGACGATGACGCGACTGACGCAGATGGGCGCGATCATCATGCCCCCCGTGCCCGCATTCTACACCAAGCCGCAGGATCTGGAGGAGGTCGTGACGCACTCCACTGCGCGGGCGCTCGACCTTTTTGATGTCGACACCGGGGCGGTGCGACGCTGGAATGGGCTGAAGAACGCCCTTGCCGGAGAGATGCCATGACCTCAGGTCGCCGCGCGATTCATGGTGTGATGCTTGGCATCATCGTGCTGGACACGGGGTTTTGTCGCCTGCCGGGCGACATCGCCCATACCGGCACCTGGCCCTTTCCGGTCCAGTTCCGGGTCGTGCGCGGGGTCAGGCCGCGCGACGTTATCGAAGGCGATCCGCGTCATTCGCTCGATGCCTTCCGCGCCGCCATCGACGAGCTGGCAGAGCTCGGCTGTTCGGCGATCACCACGAGTTGCGGGTTTCTTGCCGCGCTTCAGGACGAGTTGACCCGGCATTCTCCGGTGCCCTTCCTATCCTCGGCGCTGCTCCAGATTCCGATGATCCAGCGCATCCTGCCCGTGGGCCGCGTGCCGGGGCTGATCGTCTCGGATTCCTCGGCGCTGGATGCCCGGCATTTTCGCGGCGTGGGTGTAACCTCCGGGCTGCCCATGGCGGCGCTGCCCTTCGATGGCCCCCTGCTGCGCAACATGCGCGAACATGCGCCCGAGGTGGATCGCCCTGCGCAAGAGGCCGACGTGATGGCCGCGACCGCCGGTTTGCTGGCCCGTCACCCAGAGATCGGTGCGCTGGTCTTCGAATGCGCCAATCTGCCGCCTTATTCGGCTGCGGTTTCGCGTCGCTTCGGCCTTCCCGTATTCGATATCGTCACGCTTGTGCGCTGGATGCATCTGTCCCTGCAACCCGAGGAGTGGGCGGGATGATTGCGGCCGGCGAACTGGTCGTCATCGGTGGCGGCTTGATCGGCGCTGCCCTTGCCTGGGGCGCGGCACGAGCGGGGGCCGATGTAACCCTGCTGGACGAAGGTGACATCGCCTTTCGCGCGTCGCGCGGGAATTTCGGTCTGGTCTGGCTGCAAGGCAAGGGGCTGGGTCATCCTGAATACATGCATTGGTCGATCCGTGCGGGCAGGCGCTGGCCCGAACTTGCCCGCATTCTGGCGGAGGAAAGCGGGATCGACATCGGTTGGCGGGGCGGTGGCGGGTTGCATTTCTGCTGCTCGGCAGAGGAGTTGGAGCAGCGTCGGTCGCTGATCGCCCGCACCCGTGCCGAAGCCGCCGACATAAGCATCGAGTTGCTCGACCGCGATGCCCTGCGCGAGATTGCCCCCGGGATCGGCCCCGAGGTGCTGGGTGCCTCGCTTTCAGACCTCGATGGCGAGGTAAGTCCGCAGTTTGCCCTGCGCGCCTTTCATGAGGGGCTGGTGCGGCACGGCGGCCGGCTTCGGGTCAATTTTTCGGCGCGCGAAATCCGACGCGATCCGCGCCGGGGCTTCGTGATCCGCGATGCCTCGGGGACCGAAGTCGCGGGTCGCCGGGTCGTGATCGCAGCCGGCCTTGGTGCAAATGCACTGGCGCGTCAGGTGGGGCTTGAGCCGCATCTTGTGCCCGAACGCGGACAGATCGTCGTTACCGACCGGGTGGCGCCCTTTCTGCACCATCCTGCCAGCGCCATCCGCCAAAGCCGCGAAGGCACGGTTTTGCTTGGCAGCACGCATGAGGACGCCGGCTTTTCCACCGCGACCGATGTTGAAGCCATCGCCCGGCTTTGCCGCATCGGCACGCGGCTTTTTCCGGCGCTGCGCGCGGCACGGCTGATCCGGGCTTGGGCCGCCCTCAGGATCATGTCGCCCGACGGCCTGCCGATCTATGACGAATCGCCCGAGATGCCGGGGGCCTTCCTCGTCACCTGTCACAGCGGAGTTACGCTGGCGAGCCTACATGCGCTCGAACTTGGCCCGGCCCTTGCCCAAGGCCATCTTGGTGCCGCCCCCCAATCCATGCGGAGTGCGCGCCTTGCCCATGTTCCGGCTTGATCCCCTTGCGCCCGAGGCGGGTGCCGAGTTGCTCTTCGAGGGGCAGCCATTGCGGTTCTGGCCGGGTGAAACCGTGGCCGGCGTGTTGATGGCTGCCGGGATCACGAGTTTCCGTGAAACCCCGGCCTCCGGCGCCGCGCGCGGACCTTGGTGCCTGATGGGCGTCTGCTTCGACTGTCTCGTCAGCATAGATGGCCGGGAAAACCAGCGCGCCTGCATGGTGCCCGCGCGGGCCGGGATGCAGGTGCGACGCCAGATCGGCGCCCGGCGCGATGCTGCAGGCACGGAGGAATGAGCGTGTGGGACGCGATTGTCATCGGCGCCGGCCCGGCTGGAATAGGCGGTGCCAGCCTTCTGGCGGAAGGGGGCGCGCGCGTTTTGCTTATCGACGAGGCACCCGGTCCCGGCGGCCAGATCTGGCGCGGAATCGAGACGGCGCCCCCCGGCCGCGCAGCCATCCTTGGCCCCGATTACCGGGCCGGAGCCGCGGAGGTGGCGCGGCTGCGGGCCAGCGGTGCTTCCCTTGCCTTCTCGACCGAAGCCTGGCGGGTTGAGCCTGACGGTGTGGTCTGGCTGAGGGATGCGCGGGGCCTGCGCCGCGAAACGGCCCGGTATTTGCTGATCGCTACCGGCGCGATGGAGCGGCCGGTCCCGCTGCCCGGCTGGACGCTGCCGGGGGTGACAACCATCGGCGGCCTGCAAATCCTGCTCAAGCGCGAGGGGATGCTGCCTCAGGGGCCGCTTGCGCTGGTGGGAACGGGGCCGCTCGTCTATCTCTATGCGGCGCAATGCCTGTCAGCGGGCAAGCGCGATCTGGTACTTGTCGATACCGGCCGTCCGGGGGCCATGTTTGCGGCCCTACGGCATCTGCCGCGTGCGCTGCTGGGACGCGGCCCGGCTTACCTCGCCAAGGGCGCCGGGCTGTTGTGGCGGTTGCGCCGGGGGGGAATTCCCACCCATGCCGGTGCCCGCGAGATCAGGATCGAACCCGACGCGCAGGGCGATTTGGTTCTGAGCTTCTTCAGCCGGGGTCCACACACACTACGCTTGTCCCGGATTGGCCTGCATGAAGGGATTATTCCCGAAACCCATCTGCTGCGCAGCCTGGGGTGCCGGATGGTCTGGTCGCAAACCGCCACCGCCTTCCACCCGGATCGGGATCGCGACCTGCGCAGTTCGTTGAGCCATGTCCATGTCGCAGGCGATGCCGGCGGGATCGGCGGGGCAACGGTGGCCCTGCTCGAAGGGCGCATCGCTGCCATGGCCATTCTGGATCGCCTCGGCCGCGCGGTCGATCCGCTGCTGGTCTCGGCCACGCATCGTGCGCGCCGCGCGCATCTTGCCGCCCGCCCGCTGATCGAGCGCCTTTATCACCCGGCACCCGACGTAATGATGCCGCCCGACGAAGTCGTCGCCTGCCGCTGCGAGGAGGTGCGCTGTGGCGAGATCCGGGCAAGCCTTGCCGCCGGCAATGCCGGGCCGAACCAACTCAAGGCGTTCCTGCGTTGCGGCATGGGACCCTGTCAGGGCCGGATCTGCGGCCCGACCCTGGCGCAGTTGACGGCCCAGATGCGCGGCATGACCATGGAGGAGGCGGGCTGGCTTACCGTCCGCCCGCCTCTGCGCCCGGTAAGCCTGGGCGAGGTCGCCGATCTCGTTGGTGAGGGGCCGTGACAATGCCTGCAATCTTGCGATATGTCGCGATGCCTTATCAGGTGGATGAATGCGACCGGCGGGCAGAACGACCAGCCGGGTATCCATTCCGTGCCCCCTTTGGTCTATGGGGACAGTGGTATCGGGCCGACCCAAGGGAGGACGGCAATGGCTACTGACAGCGATGGGATGACCGAGCTTTGGCCCTTCATGTCGAGGATCTATGCCTCGCCCGGGGTGGCCTCTGCCTGCCTGCGCTTGCAAGAGACATATGGTCTGGATATTCCGCTGCTGCTCGCCGTCCTTTACGGGGCGGTATCTGACAGGGCGCTCGATGCAGTCGCGGTGCAGGCGTTGGACGCTTCTTGCGCAGAGTGGCGGAAAACCGTGGTCCGCCCCTTGCGCCGGATCAGGACGGCGATGAAATCTGGCGACGTTATGGCTTGGAGTGCGCGCGTGCCCGCCCTGCGAGAGGCCATCAAGGCGCAGGAACTGATGGCGGAGCGGATCGAGGTCGAGGTGCTGGAAGCCCTAATCCGGTCGCTTCCGCCAGCATCTCAGCTTGGCGGCGAGAGAACCCTGGAGGATGCGGCGCGCCTGGTGCTGGACCTTCAAGCCCCAGATCGTGCCGATATGCTGCCCGAAGACGCCAGGCATATCTGCAAGGTTCTATCCAGGCTGGTGGCAGATCACGCGTTGCCCCGCCGTATGAAGCCCTGAATATTTCCCTTTGGCCTTGTGTCCTCATTTGCATGGCCGGTTCCCCACGACGTCCGACGGGGGCCTCGCTACGAGTTGCGCAACGTCGTTCTCACCCAGCCACTCAGCTCCCGCGCAGGGGTAGTCGGTTCTTCGGAAAATGGCCTGATCGGTTTGGCAAGTGGGGCGCGACCAATCCCCAAATCGGAAACCCGCCATCTTGTCAAATCGCCAGCCAGCGCAATGCGAACCGCATCCTGCATGAACTCATAGCCCGTTTCTCGCGGCCCTGGTTTCCCTGATGGCGAGCATCGCTCTCAGAAGACCGGAACGGAACCCAAGCAGTCCCCGGAACGCCTCCACGACAAGCTCGGCTTTACCCCCTCCCGTATCGGATATAAGAAATCGCTCTAAGGGGCTTCTTCGTTGCCCAAATACCCATTCCCACCACGCGCGAGGAAAGCCATGGCCGATCTCATCAACAGCTTCATGACCGGCCCGGACGAACAGGGTCGTTTCGGCATCTTCGGTGGCCGTTTCGTCAGTGAAACCCTGATGCCGCTGATCCTTGCCCTTCAGGCCGAATACGAGCACGCCAAGGACGACCCGAGCTTCTGGGCCGAAATGGACGAGCTCTGGAAACATTACGTGGGCCGACCCAGCCCGCTGTATTTCGCGCCGCGCCTGACCGAGGAGCTCGGCGGGGCCAAGGTCTATCTCAAGCGCGAAGAGCTGAATCATACCGGCAGCCACAAGATCAACAACGTGCTGGGCCAGATCCTGTTGGCGCGCCGCATGGGCAAGACCCGCATCATCGCCGAAACCGGCGCTGGCCAGCATGGCGTGGCGACCGCGACGGTCTGCGCCCGCTTTGGGCTGCAATGCGTGGTCTACATGGGCGCGCATGATGTCGAACGTCAGGCTCCGAACGTCTTCCGCATGCGGCTGCTGGGGGCCGAGGTGGTGCCGGTCACCTCGGGGCGTGGCACGCTCAAGGACGCGATGAACGACGCCTTGCGCGACTGGGTGACCAATGTGCGTGACACGTTCTATTGTATAGGCACCGTTGCCGGCCCGCATCCCTATCCGGCCATGGTTCGCGATTTTCAGTGCATCATCGGACGCGAGACCCGCTGGCAGCTTGAAGAGCAAGAGGGCAAGGGCAGGCTGCCCGACAGCGTGGTCGCGGCCATTGGCGGCGGTTCGAATGCGATGGGGCTGTTCCATCCGTTCCTCGACGATCCTTCGGTCCGCATCATCGGCGTCGAGGCTGGCGGCAAGGGCGTTGACGACCGTATGCAGCATTGCGCCAGCCTGACCGGAGGCCGCCCGGGCGTGCTGCATGGCAATCGCACCTATCTTTTGCAGGATGAGGAGGGGCAGATCCTTGAAGGTCATTCGATCAGCGCCGGGCTCGACTATCCCGGCATCGGCCCGGAACACGCCTGGCTGAAGGAACAGGGTCGCGCCGAATATGTCAGCGTCACCGATGATGAGGCGCTGACGGCTTTCCAGACCCTCTGCCGGCTTGAAGGCATCATCCCGGCGCTGGAGCCCAGCCACGCGCTGGCGCATGTCATCAAGATCGCGCCGGACCTGCCCCGCGATCACATCATGGTCGTCAACCTGTCGGGCCGGGGCGACAAGGATATCTTCACCGTCGCCAAGCACCTTGGCGCCGATATTCGCACCTGACCCTGGGTTGGGGCGTGCGCTATTTCGCGGCGCGCGCCTCAGCCACGATCTCGGTCAGATCGGCCTTGCTCAGATAGCCGAAGATGGCGCGGTCGCCGATAACGAAGCTGGGCGTGCCGACCAGCCCGATTTCATCGGCCAGTTCCAGCGACCGTCCGATCCGCTGGGTGATCTCGGGGGCCTGCATGTCGCGTTGCAGCCGGTCCACGTCCAGCCCGACCTGACGCGCAACACGCAGTACCGAGGGCTTCTCGGCCTTGCCGCGCATCCCCATCAGCGCGCGGTGAAACTCGGGATACTTGCCCTGCGCCTGTGCCGCCAGTGCCGCCATGGCCGCATAGCGCGATCCCTCGCCAAAGATCGGGATCTCATGCACCACCAGCTTCAGTTTTGGGTCAGCTTGCAGCAGCGCCATGACCTGCGGCGCAGTTTTGCGGCAAAAGCCGCAGTTGTAATCGGAAAACTCGACCAGCACGGTGTCGCCTTGCGCATTTCCCATCACCGGCAGGCCGGGACCGCTGAACACGGCCTGCTTGATCGCCGCGATCTCGGCGGGGTTATCCTGCGCTTGTGCAGTGGCCAGCGGCATGGCGCATAGAAGCGCAAGGGCGATTGCGGCAAGGGGGCGACGCATGGCATGACTCCGTTCTGGTGGCTTCTTCTGAAAGCCACTGTCGGGGGCGCTGGTCAAGCGGGCCGACATGACAATCCCGTGGGAGGGCAGCGTGGAAGCAGACCTGTTCGGAACCCGCCGCGACGAATCCATCGGTCCCGGTGCCATGATCCTGCGCGGCTTTGCGCTGGACCCGGGGATTCCGGCGCAGATTGCACGCATGACCGCAGTTTCGCCCTTTCGCCACATGCAGACACCGGGCGGGCGTCAGATCGGGGTTGAGATGACGAATTGCGGCGCGCTTGGCTGGGTCAGCGACCGGCGCGGCTATCGCTATGAGCATGACGATCCGCTGACCGGCCGGCCCTGGCCGGAAATGCCCGATCAGTTCCAGCGGCTGGCGGAGATGGCGGCCAAGCGGGCGGGGTTTGCAGGCTTTCAACCCGACGCCTGCCTGATCAACCGCTATGTGCCGGGCGTCAAAATGGGGCTGCATCAAGACCGTGACGAGGCCCGGTTTGACGCGCCTATCGTCTCGGTTTCGCTGGGCCTGCCCGCGACTTTTCAGTTCGGTGGTCCCGACCGGGGCGATCCGGTGGCGAAACATGCGCTGAACCACGGCGACGTGGTGGTCTGGGGTGGACCGTCGCGGCTGAACTGGCACGGCATCCTGACGCTGAAAAAGGGCGACCATCCGGTGACGGGCCCGGTTCGCATCAACCTGACCTTCCGCCAAGCCGCCTGAGGCCCTCCGAACCTTCACTGCCTTATGTTTCTTTCGTGACCAAATATCCCGGGGGAGCCGCGCAGCGGCGGGGGCAGAGCCCCCTTATTTCCAGATCTGCGCGTGACGGTTCACGTCCTTATAGAGCAGATAGCGGAAATTGCCCGGCCCTCCGGCATAGCAGCACTGCGGGCAAAAGGCGCGCAGCCACATGAAATCGCCGGGCCCTACCTCGACCCAGTCGCGGTTCAGACGATAGACCGCCTTGCCCTCGATCACGAACAGCCCGTGCTCCATGACATGGGTTTCCGCAAAGGGGATCGAGCCACCCGGCCGCAAGGTCACGATGGTGATGTGCATGTCGTGGCGCAGGTCGGCCGGGTCCATGAAGCGGGTGGTCGCCCAGCTGTTGTTGGTGTCGGGCATCGGGATCGGGGCAATATCGCGGTCATTGGCGATGATCACGTCGGGCTTCGACAACCCCTCGACCGCCTGCCAGCGCTTGCGCCACCAGTGAAAACGCGAGGTCTGCGTGCCGTTCCGGACCGACCATGCCATGCCGGCGGGGATATAGGCGAAACCGCCCGGCGTCAGCTCATGGGACTTGCCGTCGATGGTCAGCGTCACCGCGCCATCGGTGACAAAGATCGCGGCCTGCACGCCGGCATCGTCCTCGGGGTGGTCCGAGCCGCCGTTGGGTTCCAACTCGACGATATACTGGCTGAAGGTTTCCGCGAACCCCGACAGCGGGCGGGCGATGATCCACATCCGCATCCCCGTCCAGCCCGGCAGGAAGCTGGTCACGATGTCGCGCATCGTGCTGGCAGGAATGACGGCATAGGCATCGGTAAAGATCGCGGTGTCGGTCGTCAGGTCGGTCTGCGGCGGCAGTCCGGCAAAAGGCCCGGCATAGGTCGGGGTCTTGGCAGTCATGTCAGGTCTCCGTTGCGTCGGGGTCTTTTGGGGCCCGATCGGGTCTGGCGGACCCGCCCGCAGGCGGCGGGCGGGAGAAAGGTTCAGTTGCTTTCCAGCATCTGTTGCAGGCGCAATTCACCGATGCGGCTGACCTGGCGTTCGGCCTCGTTGCGCTCGGTGGCGGTGTCGTTATCCAGCCGCCGGCGCATGGCGGCCATGATCCCCGGCTTGTCGTGATCGCGCACGGCGATGATAAAGGGGAAGGCGTGCTTTTCTACATATGCCGTGTTCAGCTGGTCGAAATCGCTGCGCTCCGCGTCGGTCAGGCTGTCGAGCCCGGCACTAGCCTGTTCGGCAGTGCTGTCGGCGGTCAGGCGCTTGGCGGCGGCCAGCTTGCCGGCAAGATCGGGGTGCGCCAGCAGCACGCCAAGGCGTTCCTCGTCGCTGGCCGAGCGGAACACCTGCGCCATACGGGCAGCAAGGCCGGCGGCAGTATCGTGGACGCTGCCCATTTCGCCGTCCCAGACCCGCTCGGCGATCCAGGGCGAATGCTCATAGACGCTGCCGAATGTCTCGACGAATTCCTCGCGACCCATTTGCGAGGGGCGCAGTCTGGGCTGCCAGGGATGGGTTTTCGCCCAATGCCGGGCGATGTCGAGCCGGGTGGCGAACCAGACGCCCTCATGCTTGCGGGCATGTTCGAGGAACTTCTGCACGGCGATGGCGCGACCCGGCCGGCCGGCCAGCCGGCAATGCAGGCCGATGGACATCATCTTGGGAGCGCCGGCCTGACCCTCGGCATAAAGCATGTCGAAACTGTCGCGCAGATAGTCGAAGAACTCGCCCCCGGTGCCAAATCCCTGCCCCGAGGAAAAGCGCATGTCGTTGGCATCCATCGTATAGGGCACCATCAGCTGCGGGCGATCATTGTGAACATGCCAATAGGGCAGGTCGTCGGCGATGCTGTCGGCCAGATATTCGAAGCCACCTTCTTCGCTTCCCAGCGCCACCGTGTTCATCGAGGTGCGGCCCTGATAGAAGCCTCGCGGCCGCTCGCCAGTGACGCGGGTGTGCAGCTCGACCGCCTTGGCGATATGTTCGGCCTCGACTTCGCGCGGGATGTCTTTGTAATCGATCCATTTATAGCCGTGGGTGGCGATCTCCCACCCTGCGGCCTGCATGGCGGCCACTTGCTCGGGCGCGCGTTCCAGTGCGGTAGCGACCCCGTAGATGGTGACGGGAACATCCTTCAACAGGCGATGGAGACGCCAGAAACCCGCCCGTGCGCCGTAGTCGTAGATGGATTCCATGTTCCAATGGCGCTGGCCCGGCCAAGGCTGACAGCCGATGATTTCGGACAGGAAAGCTTCCGAGGCGGCGTCGCCATGTTCGATGCTGTTCTCGCCGCCTTCTTCGTAATTGATGACGATCTGCACCGCGATCCGCGCGCCGCCGGGCCATTTGGGATCGGGCGTTTGTTCGCCATAACCGATCATGTCGCGGCTGTATCGCATCGCTTGCTTCCTTTTCCCTTTTCTGGCTGACTAGCACTCATCACCTTGCGGGCCTCGCAGGCAACCCGAGAATTTCTATAAACAGAACCACAATTTCCTTGAAAGTGGTGGTTTATAAATGCCTGATTGAAACTCTGTCGCCAGACCCTGCATGGTCGTTTTCATGTCGATGGGCATAAACTGGCCGGCACGGCGGGCCATCCGCCGATGGGAGGATAAATGCTAGACAAGCAATTCGGCCTGACGGCCCACGGCACGAGCGTGAGGACAGAGGTGATCGCAGGGATCACGACCTTCCTGACGATGGCCTATATCATCTTCGTGAACCCCGAGATCCTGTCTTCGACCGGTATGGACCGCAATGCGGTCTTTGTCGCGACCTGTCTGGCTGCGGCGCTGGGATCGGCGATCATGGCGCTTTGGGCCAACTGGCCGATCGGCATGGCGCCGGGCATGGGGCTGAACGCCTTTTTCGCCTTCACAGTGGTCGGCGCGCTTGGATTCACCTGGCAGCAGGCGTTGGGGGCAGTGTTCATCTCGGGCCTGGTGTTCCTGTTCTTGTCGGTCACCGGCATCCGGCGCTGGCTGATCGCGGGGATCCCGACGTCGATGCGCAGCGCCATCGCTGCCGGTATCGGCATGTTCCTGGGGCTGATCGCGCTTAAGAACTCGGGCATCGTGGTGGACAATCCCGCGACCTTCGTGGGTTTGGGCGATTTGACCCAGACCGGCACGCTGCTGGCCATCCTGGGCTTTTTCATCATCGCGGCGCTGGACGCGCTGAAGGTGCGGGGCTCGATCCTGATCGGCATTCTGGTCATCACCGTGGTTTCGATCGCCATTGGCGCCAGCGCCTTTGGTGGGGTGATCTCGATGCCGCCTTCGATCATGCCGACCTTCATGCAGCTTGATATTGCCGGGGCGCTGACCGTTGGCATCTTCCACGTCATTCTGGTCATGGTTCTGGTCGAGGTCTTTGACGCGACCGGCACGCTGATCGGCGTCGCCAAGCGTGCCGGGCTACTGGTCGAGGGGCCGGCCCATACCAACAAGAACCTTGGACGTGCGCTTATGGCGGATTCGACGGCGATCCTTGCCGGTTCCGTATTGGGCACGAGTTCGACCACCGCCTATGTCGAAAGCGCATCGGGTGTGCAGGCGGGCGGTCGCACCGGGCTGACTGCGCTGGTCGTCGCGGCGCTGTTCTTGCTGGCGGTGTTCTTTGCGCCGCTGGCGGGATCGGTTCCGGCATACGCCACCGCACCGGCGCTGCTTTACGTCGCCTGCCTGATGGTGCGCGAGTTCGAGGAAATCCAGTGGAGCGACGTTACCGAAAGCGCACCGGCGGTGCTGACCGCGCTGATGATGCCCTTTACCTATTCCATCGCCAACGGTCTGGCTTTCGGCTTTGTCAGCTATGCGGCAATCAAGCTGCTGACCGGTCGTGCACGTGAAGTGCATGCCGCGACCTGGATCGTCGCGGCGCTGTTCGTGATCCGCTTTGCCTTTTTCGTGGAGTGATCCGGCAAACCGGGGGGCTGTCTGCCCCCCGGACCCCCCGAGGATATTTCCTCACGAAAGAAGAGTAGGTCGGGCTCTTGATTGCATGAGTACCGGAAGGTGGTTTTGAGCACCTGGCCCGTCGTTTTTGAATCCACGCACTATTAACCGATCAGGCTTAGAACTCGGTTTGTTCTGCGCGATCTGCGCCAAAAACTGCCGCCCAGGTTGGAAGTCCCGGTGAGCAAACGGCCGCTTGGCATGAGGAACTGACCGGAACCGAACCGGTGCAGGCCCCTCCTTGCCGTTGACCAGCTAGACCCGGTGAGTGGTCGCCGGCGAGAGAAAACAAACAAAAAAACTATGCTTTTGATATTGATCAATGTGCGGGTCGGTTTCCACCGCATTGTGAGCGCAGCCGGGCAGGCCCGAGTCTTATGGATGCGGGAAGTCAGCCAACGAAATCTGAGATGATTCAGGGAAGGAAACCCGTATGCGTCTGACCCAATTGATGATAACCGCTGCCGCAATGGCCCTTGGCACTGCCGCGTATGCAATAACCGAGGAAGAGGGCCTGGCCCAGATCAAGGCGTTCACGCTGGAACATAACGGCGCCCTGATCGCCGAAGCTAAAAAGCTTAACACCGGGGCCGAAACCTATGCCGCGATCATCGCGTCCCACAACGGCGATTATGCCGCCGCGTGGGAAGCCGACGGCGCAAAGCTGGCCGAGACGATCAAGGCATTGCGCACGCAATGGCTTGCCGCCTCGAACCAATATGAAGTGATCGAAGGCATCGTCGCGGGCATCCCCTCAACCGCGAAATATGACCTTATCCTTGACGCTGGAAATCCGGGTGACGAGGAAGAGGACGTTGCCGAATACGATTTGACCCTGCCCGATGGCACTGTTCTGGAGCAGCCGGGCAACCTGTTCCATGGCATTACCGAACCCCTGTTCTGGGGCACCAACGAGGCCCATGCAAAGCTTGAGGCCGATCTTGACGGCGATGGCCAGGTCAAGACAGGAGAAGTGTTGTTCGACGCCAATCTGGCGGTGGGCGCCACGCGCGCGCTGGTCGAATGGTCGCAGGCACTTGAAGCCGAGATGTCGGCCTGGGTGCCAAACCGCGATGATGCCTTCACCGCCGTTGTGGTGATGACGCCGACCGTGGGCGACTATTTCGCCGAATGGAAGGAATCGCAATTTGTCGGTGGTGACGCCCTGTCCTTTGTGGCGCAAAGCCGGCTGGTGGACGTTCTGGGTATCATGGGCGGTTGCCAGCGGATGTATGTCTCGGCGCTCGCCCCTGTGATCGCAACCGATGATCCGGCGCTTGATGCCTCGATCACCCGCGGCTTCGAAGACCTGATCGCGCTTGTCAGCCAGACCAATGAACGCGAAAACGGCGGCGAGAAATTCACCCCCGAGGAAGCCGATATGATCGGGCGTGAAACGCAGGATATCGCCGAACGGATCGTCGCTCAGGTGCTGCAGGCGGCTGCGAAGCATGGGGTGGATATCAAGGGCTGAGGCTCTTGATGCGTTTGTAATGGGACAAGCCGCAAGCCATCCCCAACCCGGGTCCTTTCCCCATGCTTATGGGGGAAGCATCCGTTCGGCCCTGCTGAGCGCCGCTTTCATGGCGCTTTTCCTCTCGGGCCTGTTTTTGTGGTTGCACCCCGGCGAGGGGGCAATCCTTATCCTGCATCTTTTTGGGGGCATCGCCTTTACCGCGATTCTCATCCCATGGCTGTTCGCGCATGTGCCGCAAGGTCTGGCCCGCAGCCAGCGACACAGTTTCACCGTGCTGGCTTGGCTTTTGCTTGCGGCCTATGTGCTGGTTCTGGGCGGTGGGCTGATCATGGCGGTGCCGGCTATTCTGTGGTTGTTCGGCCCGGTCTGGTTCCTGCCGCGTGATGTCAGCGCGGTTCTGTCGTGGCTGCATTTCTGGGGTTCGTGGCTGGCTGTCGTCGGGCTGCTTGCCCATCTGACGTTGCGCCACTGGCAATGGGTAAAGCCGTGAAACTCAAATCACAGTTCAAATTCCATGCCCGCCCTTTGGCTTTTGCCGCACTGGCGGCTGTTGTGGTGCTGGCGGCTTGGGCTGCGCTGCGTCCCGCGCCCCGACCCACGGGTGTCGCGCTGGAGGATATTCCGTTCTATCGCATGCCGTTCGGGCCGGATGAAACCGGCGCGGAGCGGGCCTTTTGGCCCTCGCGCATGCTGTCGGCCTCGGGCCGGATGAGCGATCCGAAACGCCTGCCGTCCTCGGCGGAATGCGCCACCTGTCACCAGCGGGAGTTCGAGGAATGGGCCGGGTCGCTTCACGCCATCGCCGATCAGGACTTGGTCTATGAAGTCACCGTCGATATCAATTCCGACCTGCTGCGCCATGGTCCTGAGCAGGCGCGTTTCTGCGAAGGTTGCCACGCCCCTGCCGAGATGCTTTCGGGTCGGACCAACCGCTTCGTTTCCGTCGAGCCGACCGAAGCCTTGGGCGAAGGGATAAGCTGCATCGCCTGTCACACCGCGATCCATGCCGACCCGATCAAGGGCAACGGCGCAGTGACGCTTGCCTATGACCGGGCAGAGGCAGAGCGCGACCAGCCCCAAGGCGCGCTGCTTTTGGCTGATCCGCGCGCCCACCTTGCCGCATATGGCGCCCCTGATACTGCCGCGCTGATGAAAAGTTCGGACCTTTGCGGCGGCTGCCATACCGAAAGCTATGACGAGTCCATGTCGCGGGCAAAAGCACACCAGACCGTGCAGTCAACTTTTGTCGAATGGCGGGATAGCTGGTATGGGGCGCAGGGCGTCACCTGTCAGGATTGCCACATGGCCGGTGATCCGGCGGGGCAGGTCATGGCGCTGCGCGAGGGGCGCACCGACAAGCCCGCGCGCTATTCCCACCGTTTCATCGGCGCCAACCATGTGATGGCGGACAGTTCGCTGGGGGACATGCTTCTGGTGCTGCGCGGCGGTCTGCTGCCCGGCGTCGATGCAGAGATGAACCGCGCCACGATCGAGGAGCAGGCCCGCCAGACCGCCGCTTTCCTGCGCACGGCGGCGGGGCTTGAACTGCGCGGCCAGCGTCCGACCGAGACTGGTTTGGAACTGGACATCGCGGTTCAGAACCTTGGCGCGGGACATAACTTGCCCACCGGGGTCAACGACCAGAAACACATGTGGCTGGAAGTGGTCGTGACAGATGGCGCGGGCGAAGAGGTCTATCGTTCCGGCGGTGCTGCGGAACGGCTTGGCGTCGAAGACCCGGAGGCCGTGACCTGGATCGAGCATTTCCTTGACAGCAAGGGGGAACGGATCACCGACCACCTGACCTTTGTCACCGCCGAGGTGATATGGCTTCGCAAACCGATCCCGGCGCGGGGCGAGGACGTGGTCCGCTACGACGTGCCCTTGCCTGAAGGCGCCCGTGGCCCGTTCCATGTCGAGGCAAAGCTTCTTTACCGGGTCGCGCTGCAAGATCTGCTCTACAAGAACCTGCGGCTGAATATGGCCGTGCCCTCATTCACCCTGGCTGAGCTTTCAGCCGATTTGCCGGATGCCACGCAATGAGGCTGCTGCAAGCCCTGATCGTCCTGTTCTGCCTGATCGCTGCCCCGCTTCGGGCGGAAACCCCTTGGGAGGCGGCCGAATTCCTGCGCAGTGAGACAGGGCGGCTTGAGCGGCTCTTTCTCATGCCGGCAAGCCCGCAACGCATGATCGAGGCAAACACGCGCCTTGCCGAAATGCGAGAGATCTGGACCCAAACCGCCCCTGCCTTCGGTGCGCAGGGCAAGGCCGCTGAGACGGCGCTTGCCGGGCTTGCCGACAGCGTTGCGCGCGAAGATGCCCAAGGCGTCGCGCGCGGTCGGCAGTTGATCTGGACCGGGTTGATGCAGGGTGCGCGCGATCACGCGCTGGCCGCGCTTGAGGCGGGTGACGCAGAAACGGCGGCAGGTTGGCTCAATATCCGCGACTATGCCCGTGCCTCGGGTGACACCCGTGCCGTCATGGCGGTCGAGGCGTTGCGCGCGGGTCAGATTTCGCCAGAAGCCGCGCGCCAGACAGTCGAGGATGAGTTGCTGATCGTCGCCGCCTCGGAACTGCGCCTTGCGCTGGCGCGGGCTGCCGATGACGCGGCTGGCGGACGGATGGTGCAATATGCCTCTGATCTGGGGCGGATCGAGGGGATGGTAACCTATCTGGGCGCCAACCTGGCGGAACGCCTTGGCCCACAGGAGCATGCCGCCCTTGCCGCCGATCTTGCGCTTGCCGTAGGCGACCCCGCGGCACTGGCTGCGGTTCAGGCCCGGCTTGCGACCTATGCACCCGTTGCGCTGACACCCGAGGAAACCCTACGTCGCGCCCGACTTCTGCGCCGCTTTACTGCGCTGGTCTGGGAAGAATACCGCGACGGCATACGTGACGGCGTAATCCGCTCGTCGATGGAATATAACGAGGCGCTGCTTTTTCGTGACCGCGCTGCGATGATCCTGGGCGATCTGGCGCCCGAGATCGCAGACCGCGCCGCGGCGGATCGGCTGGGCACGCTGATGGCCGAAATGGCGCAGATCATGGCCGCGCGCGAAGACGGGATCGAACCGCGTGTGACCGAGGCGCTGGAGGTGATCGACCGCCTTTTCGGCGAGGAAGTCGCCAGTGGCGGATATGCCGCAGCGGTGGACGCCCTGCCGGCGGCACTGGACGAGCTTGTCCTGATGGTGGGGCAGGGCGATTGGGAGGGGGCTGAGCTCAAGCGGCTGGAGGCCTATTCCTGGTTCGACCCGGATATCGAACAGCGGCTGGTGCCACGCGCCCCGGCCATGGCACTGCGACTTGAGGCGCGGTTTTGGGAAGGGCGCGCGGATCGGTTCGGGCTTGGGCGACTGGTGGCCGATCATGCGCCCGAGGATGCTTTTCTGGCCGAGGTCGAGGGCATCAAGACAGACCTGAACGGAGCGCGCGAAAAGATCGAGGCCCCGATTTCCCGTCTTGGCGCAGTGCTGCAATCCTCGGCGATCCTGTTTCGCGAGGGGCTGGAGGCCGTGCTGATCCTTGCCGCATTGATGGCGGCACTGCGGGCCGAGGGCGTCGACCCCGCGCGTTTCCGCCGTCCCCTCGCCGTGGGCGTCGTTGCGGCGCTCGCCGGCAGCTTTGCGCTGTGGGCGGGGGCACGCTGGCTGTTCTCGATCTCCACCCTTGCGCGCGAGGCGTTGGAAGGCGGGACGGCGCTGGTCGCCGCCGTAGTGCTGGTCTGGATGGTGATGGGGCTGTCGGCGCAGGGCGGCCAGGTCAGTGCGCTTCGACGCAAGCTTGCCGGCAGCGTGACGCCCGGATCGGTCGCTATGCTCGCCTTTCTGGTCGTCTTTCGCGAAGGCTTCGAAACGGTATTGTTTTACGAGGCGCTGCTGGTTGATGCCCCGGCCATGCCGGTCATGCTTGGTCTGGCCCTGGGCCTTGCGGGCGTGATAGCGGCCGGCTGGTTGGTGCTGGTATCCGGGCGCCGCCTGCCGCTTGCGCTGTTCTTCCGGGCGACATCGGTGCTGTTGTCGCTGCTGGCGATCATGCTTGTGGGGGCGGGCATCCGCGGCCTGCAGACAGCCGCACTGATCGGTGCAACCCCCGTCGGATGGTTCCCGGACCGCGACTGGCTGCAATTGTGGTTCGGCCTTTTCCCCGTCGCCGAACCGCTGGCCGCGCAGGCGCTGGTCGTCGTGGTGTTGCTCGTCACGTTTGCAGTCAATGGGTATAACAAACGGTCTCGTACAACTGTGGCGGCGGGCCAGCTTTGGCAGTAAAAAATTCTGGCTCGGCATCAAAAAGCCCCGCGCTCGGCATGAGGCGGGGCAATGCTTTGGATGCCGACAGGACGGGATTAGAAAAGCCTGAAGCGGACCAAGATGGCAGCGGCGTCTTGCACATCGGGTAGCTCAATACCGGCAGGAAGGTGGCCCGGAAGCGCGCGCCGTGCTTTGCCCCAATCTTGCTGATTTCATCAGCCGCAATAGCGGCAGCACCCAAGCCGGCGCGGCGTTCTGTGGAAGCGGATCGGGCGCAGGCGTCACCGGCAATGCGAACAGTTCGTCGGTTTCGGCCTTGATCTCGGGCAGGTCCAGTATGCGCGCGATCAGCGCGCCAAAGGCTCGCGCCGGTGGGCTGGACACATGGAACAGCACCCCGGGCCTCGGGCAGGGCGGCGCTTCCAGCCTTCGCAATCGCTGCTTTGTGCCTGCCGCCGATCTGAAGGCCAAGGGCGACAAGGACCGTGCCCCCTATCAGGAATGGCACGACCAAGGGCTGATCGACGTTTGCCCGGCTGGCATCATCGACGAAAAGCAGGTTGAGGATCATATCCGCGAGCTTTGCGCCACCTATGACGTGCAAGAGATCGCGGTGGACCCGCATCTAGCCAATAAGATGATGCAGAACCTTGCAGATGACAGCCTGCCGGTTTTCCAGCACCCGCAATCCGTCATGCAGATGTCCCGTGCCATCGGTGAGCTGGTCAAGGCGGTGAATGGCGATCTGATCCGCCATGACGGCGACCCGGTGATGCGCAGCCATTTTGACAACGTGGCCGTCTCCACGAACCCGCAAAGCGGGCTGGTGCGGATGCACAAACAGCGCAGCAATGGCCGCATTGACGCCGCCGTCGCCTCGGCCATGGCCGTCAGCCGCGCCCGCATCGCCCATGAACAACGCGGCCTTTACGACCGCGACGATATTTCCGGCCTTCTGGTCGCGTAACGAGTAGGATTTTGAATGGCACTCGATGAAACCGGCCTGTTGGTCAAGCTTGAGGCGAACGTCGCCAAATGGGAAAAAGACTTTAACCGCGCCATCACCCAGCAACAGCGCGCCTCAAAGCGCATGGAGCAACTGGCCCGGCAGAATGCTAAAAAGATCGGGGATGCCTATCAGGGCTTGGGCGGCAGGATCGGGGCAAGTTTCGGGAAACTATCCGGGCCGCTTGCCGCTGGTATATCCACTGCCGTTCTTACCCGGCAGGTGCGCAACTACGCTCAACTTGCCGATTCCGCGACCCAGATGCAGAATGCCCTGCGCGTGGCCGGCCTTGAAGGCGCGGACCTTTCGCGCGTCTATGATCAGCTTTTTCGCTCTGCGCAACGCAACTCTGCCCCGATCGCCTCTCTGGTTGATCTGTATTCCAAGCTGGCTTTGACCCAGAAAGAATTGGGTGTAAGCGGCGACGAACTTATCCGGTTCACGGATGGGGTTGCGGTCGCGCTGAAGGTGGCCGGGACCGATGCCAACACCGCCAGCGGATCGCTCTTGCAGCTTAGCCAAGCCCTTGGCGGTGGCGTCGTCCGTGCCGAGGAATTCAACTCCATTCTGGAAGGCACCCCGACGATTGCGCAGGCCGTGGCGCGCGGCCTGAAAGAGGCCAATGGTTCGGTGGCCGAGCTTCGCAAGCTGGTGGTCGATGGCAAGGTGTCCAGCACCGCGTTTTTCCGCGCGTTCGAGGCCGGGTCTGGCGAACTGCGCCGGCAAGCCGAGACTTCGCAAACGACCGTGGGGCAGGCGTTCACGCGGCTGGGCAACAGCCTTGTGACGGTGGTGGGCGAGTTCGACCGAGCTTCCGGGGCTTCTGAAGGTCTTGCCCGTGCCATTGGCGATCTGGGCGATGGGCTGGATCGGTTCGACACCGAGGGCTTTGTTACCGAGGTTCGGCGCATCGTGGATATTATCCGCGAAGCCGAGGAAGCCGGAACTAACTGGCTGAACGATATTGGCAATTCTGACTTTTTTGCCCGCCTTAATGAGATTCTGGGGATCAATGAGAACGGATTGACCCTCAATCCAGACGTGCGCGAGGCCGAGCACAAGATAGCCACGCTCGAACGGCTAATCGAGGGCTTGGAAACGCAGATCGAAAGCGACAAGCGGTTTGATCTTAATACTGATGCAGCGGTAGCGCAGTTGCAAAGGGTGCGGGAGGAACTGGCGGCGCTACGGGCCGAGGCCGCAAATATTCCCCGATACAGTTTCGGCAACAATACGGACACCGGGACATTCTTCAACGCGGCGGATTATGTGCCCCCGCCATCCGCACCAAGTGCCGAGCCGGTAAGTATTGAGGATCACCCGGCCACGGGCGGTGGCAACAAGGGCGGTGGCAAAGGTAAGCGTGGTGGTGCATCGCGCGAGAAGCTGGACGACTTTGAACGCGAGGCTAAATCCATCCGCGAACGGACTGCGCTTATGCAGCTTCAGTCGCAGGTATATGGCACGCTGACCGGTTCGACCAAGGAATACGGTGATGCAGCCCAATATGCCGAGACAAAAGCCAAACTTCTGGCTGCTGCCCAGCAAGCGGGTAAAGAAGTCACGCCCCAGCTAGAGGCCCAAATAGACCGGCTGGCACAATCCTATGCCGAGGCAGGCAAACAGGCCGAGGACGCGGCTAGGAAATTGGAAGAGATCAACGATAATGCAAAACGCGGTGCCGGCGCATTAAGCGCCATGTCAAACTTAATCTTCATGGGCAGACACATCGACATGGCAGCATGGTTACACGTCCGCCAGCCGCCACGCTGGCCCGTCTACGCTGCATCGCAGCTCACGCCGGGATAGAACTAGATCGACATCGAGGCCCGGTGCTAAAGTGCTGCATATTGGGCTGGCCAGTTCGTAGCTTGTATATGGTTGGTCACGGTCTACTCATGAATCTCAGATATCACTTTGGATTCACACAGTTAACTTCCCACAGGTCATTGTAATACAGCCAGGTTCGGCTCAAGCCCGCCAGATCTCCGCCAGCAGGGTGACCCAGTTTGCGCCCATGATGCGCTCGATCCGCGCCTCGGGCCAGTTCCGGCGCTGCATGGCGGCGGTCAGCGCGCCGGTATGGCCGATCGAGTCCAGGCCGGCGGGGTTCTTGATCGTGCCCAGGTCCGTCAGGCGGCGGGCATAACCCTTGTCATGGCTGATCCAGTCGAAGAACTCCTGGCCGTGACCCTGGGTGAAGTCGGTGCCGTAGCCGACCCGCTCCTCGCCGCAGACATTGATGACGTATTCCATCGCATCGACATAGTCGTCGACCGTCGCATCGGTCCCGCGCGCCAGGAAGGGCGTGAACATAGTCACGCCCACGAAACCACCATGGTCGATGATGAAGCGCAACTCCTCGTCCGTTTTGTTGCGCGGATGCGCCTTCAGCCCGGCGGGCAGGCAATGGGAATAGGCGACCGGCTGGCGCGAGGCCAGGATCACGTCGCGGCTGCTTTGCGCACCGACATGGGACAGATCGCACAGGATCCCCAGGCGGTTCATCTCGGACACCACCTCGTGCCCGAAATCCGACAGCCCGCCGTCCCTGGATTCATAGCAGCCGGTCGCGACAAGGTTCTGGGTGTTGTAGGCCATTTGGATGATGCCGACGCCCAAATCCTTGAACAGCGACAGATAGCCGATCTGGTCCTCGATGCCGGTGATGTTCTGCCAGCCCAGGATGATGCCGGTCTTGCCTTCGGCCTTGGCGCGGCGGATGTCGGCGGTGCTGCGCACTTGCAGGATCAGGTCGTCATTGTCGCGAAACCACTGCTTCCACTGCATGATGTTGCGCATCGTGCCGGTGAAGTCCTCCCAGATGCAGCAGGTGCAGTTGGCGGCCGTGATGCCGCCGCGCCGCATGTCCTGGAAGATCGCGCGGTCGAAATCGGACACGATCAGCCCGTCCACGACGGTCAATCGGGCGTGCAGGGCATCGGCCCCGGAAACGGGGGTCAGGTCGTTCATCGTCTTCTCCTGTTCGTTTCAGTGTTCGCTGACGATCACGCCGACAGAGGGGGACCAGCACAGCCAGACGCGGCTGCCCTGCGGCACCGGCGCGGCGCCGCCCAACCCAGGCGCGGTGGCGCGCGCGGTCATGCGCGGCCCGGCCTCGGTCGCGATCTGGTATTCCACCGCAGCGCCGTGAAAGCTCATCACCTCGACCCGGCCCGCCAGGGCATTGACCCCTTCGGTGGGCGCCGTGGTCGAGATCGCCACCACCTCGGGGCGAAGTGCCAGGCAGGCGGGACCTGCGACGGGCGCCTGCCCTGCCAGGCGCAGGACCGGCCCCGCATCGGTCACGAAGCTGGCGTGATCGGCCGCCATGCGCCCGCGCAGCAGGTTCGGGATGCCGAGGAAGCCGGCGGCAAAGGCGGAACGGGGCTGGGTATACATCTGGTCGGGCGCGCCGACCTGTTCGACCCGACCGTCATGCATCAGCACCATGCGGTCGGATGTGCTCATCGCCTCGTCCTGGTCATGGGTGACGAATACCGTGGTCAGGCCCAGGGATTGCTGCAACTGGCGGATCTCCAGCTTCATCTCCTGGCGCAGCGAGGCATCCAGGTTCGACAGCGGCTCGTCCAGCAGCAGCACGTCGGGTTCGATCACCAGCGCCCGGGCCAGGGCCACGCGCTGCTGCTGGCCGCCCGACATCTGCTTGGGCAGGCGGTCGGCATATTGGGACAGGCGCACCCGCGCCAGCGCCTCGCGCACGCGGCGGGCGGCGTCGGGTCTGTTCACCTTGCGCATCTCCAGCCCGAAGGCTACGTTCTGCGCCACGGTCATATGCGGGAACAAGGCATAGTTCTGGAACACAAAGCCCATGTTGCGCCGGTTGGGCGGCAGGCCGGTCACGTCGCGCCCGCCCACTGTGATCCGCCCCTTGGTCGCATCGACGAAGCCGCCGATCATGCGCAGGGTAGTGGTCTTGCCGCAGCCCGAGGGCCCCAGCAGCGCCACCAGCTCGCCATCGGCGATGCGCAGGGTCATGTTCTCCACCGCAACCGCGGTGCCGTAATGCTTGGCGACATCCTGAAGAACGACGTCAGACATGGTTGATCCTTTCAGAAGGCGCGGCTGAGCTTGACATAACGGTCGGTGACGATCAGCAGGGCCGTCACCAGGGCGATCTGCACGGTGGCGACGGCGCCGATGGTCGGGTCGAAATTCCATTCCAGATAGTTGATCAGCGCGATCTGCAAGGTCGTGCTGTCCGGCCCGACCAGGAACAGCGACTTTTCCAGATCGATGAAGGAATTGATGAAGGCAAACAGCGACCCGGCGATCACGCCCGGCTTGATGACCGGCAGGGTGATGCGCCAGAACACCGTCAGCGGTCCCGCCCCCAGGCTGCGCGCCGCCTCTTCGACCGAGGGGTTGACCGAAATCAGCGAGGTCGTGACCAGCCGGATCATCCAGGGCAGCGCGATCAGCCCGTGGGCGACCAGCAGGCCCGCGCTGGTCCCGGCGATGCGCCAGCCGGTCAGGAACTCGACCTCCAGAAAGAACACGAACAGCGCGCTGCCGCCGACGATGCCGGGCACGATCATCGGCGACATCAGCACCGTGTTGATCGTCTCGCGCCCCTTGAAGCGGGTCCGCGCCAGGGCAAAGCTGGCCGGCAGCCCTAGCACCAGGGCGATGCCCGTGGCGATCAGGCTGGTCCGGATGCTGAGGAAGAAGCCGTTACGGAAGTCCGACAGCTCCCATGCGCGCAGATACCAGTCCAGCGTATAGCCCTGCGGAGGAAAGGACAGGATCTTGTTGGAAAAGAAGCTCATCCAGACGATGAAGACCAAAGGCAGGGTGATGAAGCCGATGGCCAGCACGGCAAAGGCGGCGTAACCCCGGCGGATGGCGCGTGACTGTGCGGGCATCATTCGCTCCATTTCCGATAGCGGCGTTGGACCAGGACCGACACGCCCACCGTCAGGATCAGCGTCACGGCCATCAGGATGAAGGCCAGGGCGGCGCCGAAGGGCCAGTTCATCACCTTGGCGATCTGCTGATAGACGGTCGGCGCCATCATGTGGAATGTCGGTCCGCCGATCAGCACCGGCGTGGCATAGGCGTTCATCGACAGAATGAAGCACAAGACGCTGCCCGCCAGGATGCCGGGCATCGCCAGCGGCAGCACGATCCGGCGCATCACCGTCAGGTGGCCCGCGCCCAGGCTTTGTCCCGCGTCTTCCAGGTTCTGGTCGATGGATTCGAAGACGCTGTTCAGGGTGATGACCATGAAGGGCAGCAGGACCGAGACCAGGCCGATGGTGACCCCGGCCGAGGAATACATCAGCCCCAGGTGCCCGTCCCAGCCGAACAGGCCCAGGAAGGCTGCCAGCACGCCGCGGTCGTTCAGGATTAGCATCCACGCTGACGTCCTGACCGCGTTCCCGATCAGCAGGGGCACCAGGATCGCCAGCAGCAGCACGCGCTTGGTGCCGGGCGCGACATGGCGGGCCAGGAAATAGGCCAGCGGAATCCCGGCGGCCAAGCAGATCACCGTGGACAGGGCCGAGATGCCGACCGTGCGCCACAGAACCTCTTGATAGAAGGCATCGCCGAAGAACTTGGTGTAATTCTCGGCCGTGACCGCGCTGATCATCAGCTCGGCCGGGTCATAGCGGTTCAGGCTGTTGCGCAGCATCAGGGCCAGCGGCGCCAGCAGGCCAAGCGCCACGAAGATCATCGCCGGCGCGCTGAGCCAGGCGGCCCCCAGCCGCCGGGGCATGCCGGCGGGGGTGGGCGGCGGGGCGGGATCGACCGCCATCTCGGTCATGCTCATGCAGGTTCTCCCATGCAGGGGCGGGTTGGAACGGGCGTACGGGTCAGACGGCGAAGGACTTGTTCCACCATTCCAGCCAGGCGGCGGTGTTCTGCGCCACATAGTCGAAATCGAGGAAGCGCATCTTCGCCCGCTCCTCGGCCGAGAAATCGACAAGCTGACGGAGGTCGTCCGACAGCGCGGCCTTGGTGTTGGCGGGGGCATAGAAGCTGGCCTCGGCCAGACCCGCCATGGCCTGCGGATCCAGCATGGCGTCCAGATAGGCATAGCCCGCATCGGGGTTGGCGGCGAATTGCGTCAGGCAGGCCCCGAAGGTCACGGCGATGGCGCCTTCCTCGGGATACTGGAACGCCAGCGGCAGCCCGTCATGCGCCCATTGCAGTCCGCGCGCCTTGTAGTTCACGGCGATCTCGACCTCGCCATTGGCCAGCCCGGCCTGCAATTGCTGGTGGGCGGCGTAAAGGCGCGGCTTGCTGTCCGCGACCAGGCGTTGCAAGCGGGCCTTGCCGTCCTCGACGCTGGTCATGTCGCCCTTTTCGACCAGCCCGGCCATCATCATGTAGTTGAAGTAAAGCTGATTGGTCAGCCCGACCTTGCCCGCCCATTTCGGATCCCACAGCTCGGCATAGGATTTCGGCGGCTCGGATACCTTGGTGGTGTCATAGATGATGACCACGCCGCTATAGAGCCAGGGAACGAAATAGGGACTTTGCAGTTCCGGGGCGGTATCGGCGTAATTCGGAATGCGCGCCGTATCCAGCTCGGCGACCACCCCCTGCTTCTGCAATTCGAAGGCGTCCGAGCTGTTGACGTGGATCACGTCGGCCGAGGCGCGGCGGATGCGCTTTTCGCTGATCAGCTTGGCCTTGCGCTCGGGTTCGGTCCCCAGGTCGCGGACGATGCTGAAGCCCTTGTCCTCGAGAAGCGGCTTTTCGACGTAACGGACCGTGCGGTCGTTCCAGTCGCCGCCCCAGTTCGACACCACGACCGTGCCGCCGGCGGCCCAGCCCCTGCGCGGCGCAATGGCGGCTGCGGCCACGCCGCCGAGCAAAAAGCCCAGCGTGCCGCGGCGCGAAAATGTTCCGGAATCGATGATACGACTTGCCATGATGGACAATCTCCCTGTTGTGTGGCGGGCTTCGTTGGCCCTGCGTCTTTTGGAGGTTTCACAAACGATGCAGGACGATTCGCCATTTGTAAAATATCAATTTGCATTTTATTATTTCCTGTCAGTTATCAATTATGAGCCATGCCATGGGCTTGGACCTTCGCCATCTGCGCGCTTTTTCGGCAGTCGGAAACGAGCTGCATTTCGGCCGCGCGGCCGATGCGCTGCATATCGCGCAACCCGCCCTGACCAAGATCATCCAGCAGCTTGAGGCAGAGGTGGGCGTGCCCCTGCTGCTGCGCACCACCCGGCGGGTGGAGCTGACGGCGGCGGGCAAGGCCTTCCTGTCCGAGATCGCGACCGTGCAAGGCCAGATCGACCGCGCCATCAACAGCGCCCGCCATGCGGCGCGCGGCATCCGGGGCGAATTGCGAATCGCCTATACCGATTTCGCCATCAACGGCCACCTGCCCCATGTGCTGCGCGATTTCGCTAGCGCGCATCCCGACATCCGGCTGGACCTGATCTTCATGCCGACTACCCTTCAGCATGTCGCGCTGCTGCAGCAAAGCATCGACATCGGCTTCATGATCGGGCCTTTCGAGCACAAGACGACCCGGCAGATGATCTTCGACCAGGACGACTATGTCGCGCTGCTGCCCAGTTCCCACCCGCTTTGCGCCGAACCGTCCCTGACGCTGGCGCAATTGGCGGACGAGCCTTTCGTGCTGGGCACCGGCGACAACTGGGCCGCGTTCCGCAGCAGGCTGTTTGCGGAATGCCGCAGCCGGGGGTTCTTTCCGAACATCGTGCTGGAGGCGTCGAACAGCGAAGGCATCTTCGGGCTGGTGGTCGCGGGGGTGGGCGTCACGATCTATTCCAGCTGCGTCGGCAATCTGCCGCGCCTGGGCGTCGCCGTGCGCCCGCTGCAGGACGTGACGAACAAGCTACCGGTCACGGCGGTCTGGGACCGCACGAACAGGTCCGAGGTGCTGGAAACCTTCCTGAAATTCCTGCGGACCCAGGGCCGGAACAGCGTCCCGGACCTTCCCTGAGCGCTATCGCATCCCGGCCAGCTTGGCCACGTCGACGAATTCGCGGACCTGGCGCGACCGGTTCGACCGTTTCCAGGCCAGGACGGTGCTGATGCGGAACTGCGGGTGGATGATCGGGCGCACCTCGACGCTGCGGCCCAGGAATCCGATCAGGCTTTCGGGATAGATGGTCACGCCCAGCCCGGCCGCGACCAGGCCCAGCAGGGCCAGGGTGTTCGATGCCTCGATGGCGATGTTCAGCGATATGCCCTCGGCGCTGAACAGGTTGGCCAGGCGCCAGCGGTATTCCTCCCATTCATGGGTATCACCCAGGATGATGTCTTGGCCCGCCAGGTCCGCGGGCGTGACCACCGGCAGGCGGAGCAGCGCATGGTTGCGCGGCGTCACCACATAGAGCGGTTCGAGCGACAGTGTCAGGCTGTGATAATCCGCGTGATCGAATGGCCCGATCATGTAGCCCAGGTCGATCTCGTCATTGGCCAGAGCGATCTTCTGGCCCTGGGTGCGGATATAGCGGATCTTCAGGTCCACCTCGGGATGGGCCTGCCGGAACCGTGCCACCGCGGCGGGCATCAATTCGGTGGCCGCGAAGGCCATGTAGCCAACGTTCAGCGAGCCCAGCTTTCCCTCGGCGATGCGCCGGGCCAGCTGGATCGACGATTCGTAGCCGCGCAGCAGGTCGGCATTGTCGTCGTAGAAACTGCGCCCGGCCTGGGTCAGCCGGACCTCGCGCGTGGTGCGCTCCAACAGGCGGAAACCCAGCGTCGCTTCGAGCTTCTGGATGCGCCGGCTTAGCGCCGACTGGTCCAAATGCAGGCGTTCGGCGGCGCGGCGAAAGCTCAGTTCCTGGGCGAGGGTGACGAAGGAATGGACATTCTCGATGCCGGAATGATCGCTCATGAAAGGCCGCCCCGCGATTGATGCATCTGGTGCATGAATAATTGCTGACACGCCATTTCCCCCGGGTCAAGGAAACACGGAATATGCCCTCAGAGCGGCGGACGATGGATGCCGACGGCTCGGATACCCGGCGCATCCCTGCGCCTTTCTTACCCAGACAAGGATCTCGATCATGAGCGAAGTGGACACCAAGGAACTGGACCGCCTGCTGCAGGAAGCCTTCGACACCGCCACCAAACTTTACAAGGAGCGCGGCTTTCAGCGCCGCGTCGGCTTCGGCAAGCGTCCGGCCCTGGTCAGCGTCGATCTGGCGAATGCCTGGACCCGCCCGGGCAACCCCTTCACCTGCGACCAGGAGAAGATGGACAACGAGATCATCCCCGGCATGCAGAAGCTGCTGAAGGCGTTCCGCACCGCGCGCCTGCCGGTCGTGCATGTGACCACCGCCTACGAGATCACCGACCGCAACGCCGATTTCACCGACATGGGCCTGTGGCACAACAAGATCCCGGTCGATGTGGTGGACATCAAGGACAAGGATCTGTGGGCCATCGACAGCCGCATCGCGCCCGTCGAAGGCGAATACACGCTGCTGAAAAAGCGCGCCTCGTCCTTCCACGGCACCGAGCTGGCGGGCATCCTGCGCGCGAACGGCGTGGACACCATCCTGGTCACCGGCGTGACCGCCTGCGCCTGCGTGCGCCAGACGATCTGCGACGGCATCGCCGACGGCTTCCGCACCATCGCGGTCAAGGAAGCCATCGGCGACCGCGTGCCGGGCGCAGTGGCCTGGAACCTGTTCGACATCGACGCCAAGTTCGGCGACGTCCACACCGTCGATGAATGCGTGGCCTATATCGACGGCCTCGGCGCGCAGAAGATCGCGGCGGAATAACCTCCACCTGGCGCCGACCCCTTGCGGCCGGCGCCTTTTTTCAGCGCCGCGAAGACGGGCGCGAGCCAACCAACAGAGAGGTGTCACATGGCCAGGATTGGCGTCGATGTGGGTGGGACGAATACCGATCTCGTCCTCGAATGCGCAAAGGGGGTCTTTTACCACAAGGTTCCGACCACGCTGAAGAACCAGTCGATCGGCGTGGTCCAGGGCGTGCGGGGCATCTGCGACCAGGCGGGGATTGACCCGTCCGAGGTCGAGACCATCGTCCACGGCACCACCACCGCGACGAACATCACCATCGAGCACAATGGCGCGGAATGCGGGATGATCACGACCCATGGCTTCCGCGACATCCTGCATATCGGGCGCCACAAGCGGCCCTATAACTTCAGCCTGCATTTCGACGTGCCCTGGCAAAGCCAGCCGCTGGTCAAGCGCCGCAACCGCATTGCCGTGCGCGAGCGCATCCTGCCACCGACCGGCGAAATCGCCGAGCCGCTGGACGAACAGGCGGTGCGCGACGCCTGCGCGCTGTTTCGCAAGCGCGGCATCGGCTCGGTCGTGATCGGCTTCATGTTCAGCTTCCTGAACGACGCCCATGAGGCCCGCGCCAAGGAGATCGTGCTGGAGGAAATCCCCGGCGCCTATGTCACCATGTCGTCGGAACTGGCGCGGGTGATGCGGGAATACGAGCGCTTCTCCACCGCCGCGATGAACTGCTATGTCGGGCCCAAGACCGCCTATTACCTGCGCGACCTGGATGCCCGCCTGCGCGAGGCGGGCGTGACCTCGAAACTGCGGATCATGCAGTCGAACGGCGGCGTCTCGACGGTCGAATCCTGTGCGCGGCGCCCGATCCGCATCCTGATGTCGGGCCCGGCCGGCGGCGTCATCGGCGGCGCGTCCGAAGGCCAGATGGCGGGCACGCCCAACATCATCACCGTCGACATCGGCGGCACCTCGGCCGACATCTCGACTATCCCCGGCGGCCAGCTGAAGATCATGAACCAGCGCGACACCTATGTCTCGGGCTATCCGGTGCTGACGCCGATGATCGACCTGGTGACCATCGGTGCGGGCGGCGGCTCGGTCGCCTTCATTGACGAAGCCGGCGGCTTCAACGTCGGCCCGCGTTCCGCCGGGTCCGAGCCGGGGCCGGCCTGCTATGACCGCGGCGGCGATGAGCCGACGGTGACCGACGCGCAAATCGTGCTGGGCCGCCTCGACCCCGACATGGCGCTTGGCGGCGATCTGCGGCTGGACGCGAACCTGGCTCGCAAGGCGGTCGAGGAAAAGATCGCCCAGCCCCTGGGCCTGTCGGTCAAGGACGCGGCGCTGGGGATCATCAGGATCATCAACAACAACATGGCGCTGGCGATCCGCTCGAACTCGGTGGCGCGCGGCATCGACCCGCGCGAATTTTCCATCATGCCCTTCGGCGGCGCGGGTCCGCTGCATGGCGTGGCCCTGGCCGAGGCGGTCAGCGCCCGCGACGTGATCGTGCCGGTGGCGCCCGGCATCACCGCCGCAGTGGGCCTGCTGAAGACCGACCTGCAATACGAACATACCGAGGCCGGGATCCTGATCCTGAACTCTGCCACCGACGCCGACCTGGCCCGCATCAACGGCCATGTCGAAAAGCTGCGCCACTCCGTGCATGAGGAACTGGACGCCGACGGCATCGCGCGCGAGGCGCAGGAGCTGAAGATCATCGCCGAATGCCGCTATCAGGGCCAGGGGTTCGAACTGCGCGCCGATTTCACCGCAGGGCCGCTGACGCAGGAGAACAAGCAGGTCATCATCGACAGCTTCCACGACGCGCATGAACAGGACTACGGCTATGCCTATCGCAAGGCCGAGGTGGAGCTGATCACGCTGCGGGTCATCGGTTCGGCCAGCGTGCGCCGGATCGAGATTCCCAAGGTGCAGCCCGCCGACGGATCAACCATCGACCGGGCACTGATGTTCGTGCGCCCGACCACCTTTGACTGCGGCCGGACGCTGGAAACGCCGCGCTATGACCGCACCAAGCTGTTCGCAGGCGACCGCGTGCCGGGGCCTGCCATCCTGGTCCAGCACAATTCCACCACCCTGGTCCCGCCCGGCTACGCTGCCGAGACGCTGGATTACGGCAACACGCGCATCAGCAAGGGGGCGTGAGATGAACCAGATGAGTAAGATCACCGAGGTCGATCCGATCACGCTGCAAGTCGTCCGCGGCGCCTTCGAGACCATCGCCGAGGAAATGGGCCATGTGCTTTACCGGATGTCGTTTTCCTCGATCATCCGGGAAAGCCAGGATCTGGGCGCGGGCCTGTTCGACACCGATTTCAACACGCTCTGCGAGTCGGAATCGACGCCAATGCATATCGGCTCGATCCCCGGCTATCTGCGCGGCATCGCCGAAACGCTGGAGGACGGCGAATGGTATGAAGGCGACGCGGTCGTCCACAACCACCCCTATCACGGCTCGTCCCACACCCCCGACCTGGCCATCGTCGTGCCGGTCTTCTTCCAGGGCCGGCTGGTGGGCTTCGCCGGGAACACCGCGCACCATGTCGATATCGGCGCGGCGACGCCCGGCCTGATCATCGACGTGCCCGATGTCTATGCCGAAGGCATGTTGTTCGCAGGCACCAAGCTTTACCGCAAGGGCGAGCCGAACAACGCCATGTGGAACTATATCCGCCGCAATTCCCGCGCGGCCGGGCAGTTGGTGGCGGATATCGAGGCGCAGATCGCCTCGGCCCGGCTGGGCGCGCGTCGTTTCGTCGAACTGCTCGAGAAATACGGCGAGAAGACGGTCTTCGGCGCCGCCAACCAGCTGATGGATTATGCCGAGCGCATGACCCGCCAGCGCATCAGCGAAATCCCCGATGGCGACTATACCGCCGAGGGCTGGCTGGACGACGACGGCCGCACCCGCGACCAGCGCCTGAAGGTCAAGGTGACGGTCCGCGTCCGCGGGGACGAGGTCGAGGTGGACCTGACCGGCTCGGCCGACCAGACGCCCACGGCCTATAACGTGCCCTTTGAGGGCTCGACCAAGGTGGCGGCCTATGCGGGCTTCCGCAAGTTGCTGCTGGATGCCGCCACCTCGGCCGCGCGGGTGCCGTCGAACGAGGGATCGTTCCGCCCGATCAAGGTCACGGCGCCGCTTGGGTCGATCTTCAATCCCCGCGCCCCCGCATCGGCCGAGGCCCGCTTTACCCAGTGCAACCGCATGATCGACCTGATCATCCGCGCGCTGGCCCCGGTGATGCCGGAACAGGTGATCGCCGGCTCGTCGGCCTCGATCAGCTTCGCGGCCTATTCCGGCGTGCGGCCCTCGGGCGATTACTGGGTGTTTCTCGAGGTGAACGAGGGTGCTTATGGCGGGCGGCCGCGCAGCGACGGGCCGGACAGTATCGACAACCTGATGGCCAACACCCGCAACAACCCGCTGGAAGACCTGGCGATGCATATCCCGATGATCTGCGACCGCTACGAGTTGCGCGACGACGCCCCTCCGGGCGCAGGAGAGTTCCGCGGGGGCATCGGGGTCGTCAAGGCGCAGCGGGTGCTGACGCCGGCCTTCATCACCCACGAATCCGAACGCCATACCGATGCGCCCTGGGGCATCTTCGGCGGCCAGGACGGCGCCGTGGGACGCTGCACGATCAGCAACCCATCCAAGTCCGAACAGGAGCAGGAGATGCATTCCAAGTTCTCGGGCCTGTCGGTCGGCGCCGATGACGTGATGACCTATTACAGCCCGAACGGCGGCGGTTACGGCAATCCGCTGAATCGCGCGCCCCGCAAGGTGCTCGAGGACGTTCTGGACGGGTTCTGCACCCTCAAGGATGCTCGCGAGGTCTATGGCGTCGCCATCGACCTCGAGGCCGAGACGGTGGACCTTGCCGCCACCGAAAAGCTGCGCCTTGCCATGCAGCGCCAGAACTGACCAAGGGGCCGCATCGCGCGGCCCCTTTCATTTCGGCGAAAGAACGGCCGCACGACAGCCGCATGAAACCAACACACAGGGAACAGAACCATGTCACTGACACAAGACGGGCTGGCCCCGGGGCGCGACCGCACCGCCCTGATCGAGGAAAGCATCCTGCCCACCCGAGCCAACCAGCGGCCCATCGGCATGCTGGGCTATGCCTGGATCTGGGTCGGCATTGCGGTCATCATCGCCACCTATTCGCTGGGCGCAACCGGCATCCAGGGCGGTTTCAGCCTGAGCGCGGTTGCGCTGACGATCCTGCTGGCGAACTTGGCCATCGGCGCGCTGATGCTGCTGACCGCCGATATCGGCACCGAGCACGGGCTGTCCTTCGCGGTCTATCTGCGCGCGCCTTTTGGATTGCACGGCACGCATCTGCCCGCCGTCTCGCGCGGGGTCGTGGCGGCGATGTGGTTCGGCATCCAGACCTACCTAGGCGCGTTGGCGCTGAACGGAATCGGCGAATACTTCCTGGGCTTTTCCAACTGGTTCCTGTGGTATGCGCTCTTCGCCGCCGTGCAGGTCGCCAATACCATGCTGGGCATCAAGTCGGTCGAAAGGCTGGCCTCGCTGGCCGCACCGGCAATCATCGCGATTTCCGCGTGGATGTATTTCACCCTGGACGGCATCGCCCAAACCAAGGGCCTGAACATCTGGACTTTCCGGGCCGAGGGACAAGCCTCGCTGATCGTGCTGTTCATCGCCAACATGAGCTTCTGGTCAACGATGGCCATCGACATTCCAAACCTCACACGGTTCGTCGAAACCCAGACCGGCACCCGCAGCTTTCTGCGCCGCAACCGTTCGATCTTCCTGGCACAACTGGTCGCGCTGCCGGTGACGCAAGCGATGATCGCCGGGATCGGCGCGGTGTCCTTCATCGCCACCGGCAACTGGAACCCGGTCGAAGTGATCCAGGCCGACGCGCAGGGCATTGCGCTGCTGGTACTGTTGGTGCTGGTCGTGCTGGCGCAATGGTCGACGAACAACTCGGCCAACTTGATCCCGGCTGCGCTGACCTTTGTCAATCTGGCACCGCGCGTCATCAACTACCGGATGGCCGTCGTCATAGCCGGTGTTGTCGGCACGCTGAGCTTCCCCTGGCAGATCCTCGACAATCTTTTCGTTTTTCTGGGCTATTACGGCGCCTTCCTCTCGGCGATCGGCGGCATCATGGTCGCGGATTACTATGTCATCCGCCGGCGCCGCCTGAACGTCCCGGCGCTTTACGACCCCGAGGGGCAGTATCGCTATGGTCGCGGCTTCAACCCGGCCGGGCTGATCGCCTGGGTTCTGGCCGGGGCCATAGCGGCCTGGTGGTCGGTCTATGCCTTCGTGATCGGCTTCCCGCTGGGCTTTCTGCTGTATCTGGCGCTGATGCGGGGGCTGGTGCTGTCGCGCTACGGCCAGGGAGAACTTGAGTCGCGGGAGTCGGGCGACTATCTGGCCGCCTCGGTCGGGATGGACTGGGTGCATCTGGGCGGCGGCCGCTTTTCCCGCATACCCTGTGGATCGGGTAGTGCGGGTGAGCGAGAAGACCTGTAGGTGACGGGACGGCCGGCGGAGCAAGTTCGCCAGTTTACTTGACATCTATTGTGCCGCAATCCCAAAGGAAACTGCGCGGGGCGCAAGTTTCTCACTCAACTGGTCGGGCTTTATGAGGACGGCACCCCCTGCGGTTGTCTTGCCGCCTACGAAGCTCAACAAGATGCGGGTGTTGGAACTGGCCCGGTGAGAATGGTTTGCGCTGCACGAAAATATCATTGCCCTTGGCCTGTTCGGCGCCGGCAAGATCCATTTCGCCCTCGGAATCGGGCTGGCCGCTTGTCAGAAAGGCTTTTCCGTCGGCTTCACTCAGGCAGCAGCCTTGGCCAGCGAGATGATGGACGCCTGCGATGACCGCAGCCTGCTGCGCTTCCAGAAGCAGATGGCTAGATACCAGACCCTCATCATCGACGAATTTGGCTTCTTGCCTCTATCGAAGACCGGCCGAGTTGCTTTTCGATCTGATTTCGCGGCGCTAGGAGCGCGGATCAACCCTGATCGCCAGCAATCGGCCCTTCGACAAATGGACCGAAACCTTCGGCTCCGAGCATCTGATAGGCGCGCTGCTCGACCGGCTGACCCACCACGTCGGCATCCTCGAGATGAATGGCGAGAGCTACCGCCTCGCCAACAGCACAGCCCGCAAGCAGCACTGATCTCCCTCCAGAAACTGCCCGAGATTGGCCCTGACGAACCCCAGCGCGTCATGGCACCCGCCAGCTATGTGGAAAGCGCACACGCCATGCCGCACATCCATCCAGCTGGCCTGATTTTATGCTGCCGCCCTGGCCGACCTTTGCGCCGCTGTTGACAGGAAAGGCGGTCGCTCCTGCCGTGCGAGGCTAGGCGGGGCTCCCGAACTGGTGGATCAGCAAAGCGCACGCGGAAACGATGGGCGAGATAAACAATGCAGAATGGAAGGAGTTCTTCGCTTGAAGATTCGGTCTAGAAGACGCGGTGAACGATCACCGACGGTCGGGTTTGCTTTGGCAACGATGTGCCAAACGTCCCGGTGTCCCCAAATGCTATTCCGCAATGTAATCGAATGAGGCATATACCTTAAGGCATTGTTTTCTTTGGGAGTTAAATGGTGCCCGGAGGCGGATTCGAACCACCGACACGCGGATTTTCAATCCGCTGCTCTACCAACTGAGCTATCCGGGCGCCGGAGCGTCTAGCTTCGGACTGGCGCGTTGTTATGGCAGCGGACTTCCGGTGTCCAGAGCCAAAAACAAAATTTTCACTCTTCCTTGTCACTATCTGTGACGGGCTCTGCGGGGATGCGGTAATCGCCGCGCAGCCAGTGTGCCAGATCCACATCCGCACAGCGACGCGAGCAGAAAGGCCGGTAATGCTCTGAGGCAGGCTTGCCGCAGATCGGACATTTCATGCCTTGTCCTCCGCCCGTGCCAGCCGCGTCAGGGGGATACGGTCGCGCTTGCGGTTGATCTCGTAAAGGCCCATTGCGGTCCAGCTAATCAGCACCGTCTCGGCCGATTCCGAGCGGAAGGCGGCGCGCAGGAGCTGTTCCAGCGTGCCGCGGTCGCGCTTGGGCATAGGGGCGAAATCAACCACGATCTGGCCGCCGAGGCCGCGCAGGCGCAATTGCCGCGGCAGGTCGCGGGCCAGTGCGATATTGGCCTTAAGTCCCGCAGCCGGCGAATGGTCGCCGCCGGTATTGACGTCGATGGCAACCAGTGCCCGCAATGCCTCGATCTCGGCCCATGCTCCGCTGCCCAGATCAACGCGCGGAGACAGCATCTGCAGCACCGCAGCCTCGGCGCCGGTTGCCTCGAAAGCATCGGGACCGTCTTCGATACCGTCCGGCGCTGGATCGGCCCAATCCTGCCATGCCTGTTCAGCGGGCTCTGGCGCATCAAGCAGCAGCTCGGGCGGGCCTTCGCTGTCGTTTGTAACGGCTTGTGCCAGTTCCAGAACCTGCGCGAGCTCCGCTGCGATCTCGTCATCCTGGGCCGTCGCCGCGACAGAGCGAAAGACGATACCGGGTGGATCGGTCCGGCCGGCCAAGAGGGATTCTCCCAAGCCGATAAGGTCGTCACGCAGCCCACTGTCGCGTATTCGGCGCGAGACGTTTACGCCGGGTGCTCCGGGTGTGACGATGACATGACGGCCGCGGAAGTTCAGCCGGGTCGAGACCGGAATCGCCTTGCCGTCTTCGGCACTGCCGCTGATCTGCACCAGCAGCGATTGGCCCTCGCGGAGGCCGGAGCGGTCCCGCAGGAAGCCGCGCGCCCCTTCGGGCAGGCGCAGGAAGACGCCCCCTTGCCCCTTGACCAACCGGTCCACCTTGGCGCGACAGATTGCGCCAGGGACAAGCGGCGTTACCCCCTGCGGATCGATGATCATATCCTCAAGACGGCCGTCCTGCATCAGGACCGCCGCGTTGCGGCCAAAGACTTGACCAAGGACGATCTGACGTCCTTTCATGTTACTTTCCCCTGAATTCCGATGCTGGCCAACAGGGAGGCGGTTTCGGCCAGCGGCAATCCGACCACGCCGCTGTAAGAGCCCTGCATCCAGATTGCGAAGGCCGACGCATGGCCCTGAATGGCATAGCCCCCAGCCTTGCCCTGCCATTCGCCGGTGGTGAGGTAGCTTTCGATCTGCGCGGCTGTCAGGGGGCGAAAACGAATGATGGTTTCCACCAGACGTTCGCGCAGTCGGCCGCCATGGGCCAGGGCGATCGAAGTCAGAACCCTGTGGCGGCGGCCCGAGAGCAGTTGCAGATAGCGCCGCGCTTCGGCGGCATCGGCGGGTTTGCCGAGGATTCTGCGCCCTGCCACCACCACCGTATCGGCGCAAAGAATGGCGCCTTCAGCGGTGCCGGTGAGTGCTGCGACCTTTCCGCGCGCCATGCGCTGGACGTAGTCGCGCGGGCTTTCGTTGCGCAACGGGGATTCGTCGATTTCCGCTGGCAGGATCCTGTCGGGAATGATTCCGATCTGGGCCAGCAGCTCTACCCGGCGCGGGCTGGCCGAACCGAGGATGAGTGCAGGCGCGTCGTTGCCTGAAACGGCAACGGGCGGGGTGAGGCCGTCTGCGGCGTCCAGCGTGACATTCGGTGTCGTCACGTCGAACCCCGTTCCATCAGCGGCCTTACTTGAAGCGGTAATTGATCCGCCCTTTCGTCAGGTCATAGGTGTTCATTTCCACCTGAACCTTGTCGCCGGCAAGGACTCTGATGCGATTTTTACGCATCTTTCCTGCCATATGCGCGATAATCTCATGGCCGTTCTCTAGCTCGACCCGGAATGTCGCGTTGGGCAGGAGTTCCTTCACGACGCCGGGAAATTCGAGCATTTCTTCCTTGGCCATGTTTTCTCCTGTAGGGTGACCCGCGCTGGAGGCGGGCGCATGCTACATGCGTCCAGACGGGCAGTTTTTCAAGGGGAATCTGGACTTGGCCGGGCTTTCCGCGGTTTGACGACATACTGGCATGGGTTATTTCCTGGAAAGTGGTGCGATTGCGACAGTCTGGCCATGGTTTTGTGGATATTCAGCCGGTCGTGGCTGCCGCTGCGGCTTTGGTTGCGCGAAAGGCATCGGGGCGGTCGATATCCGTAAGCGGTAACTTGGGTTCCAGCGAAGAGGATTCTTTGTCTGGCGACGCACCGACACTGTCCTTCTGACGGGCGCACGGAATTTCGGTTGTTTCGTCGGGCACTGCGCCCTGGCCGATATTGCGCAGGCGAACTGCGTGAAATCCGTCTTTTTCGCCCAAACGACCATGTGCAAGAATCTGGCCGCGCGCCGTTTCCACCCTGGCGTCGTCAAGCACGTTCTGGGGCAGGGGTAGCAGCGATCCGGGGGTCAGGTTGCGCAAGTGATGCAGGCTGAGCCGCCGACGGCACAGAATGCCCAGCAACTGGATCGGCGCCTGTTGCACCTCTTCGGCAAGCGATGTGGCAGTTGGGGGATGCATGGCAGGTGCAGGTTGAATTGCCGGTAATGGCGGCGGGTTTCCTTTGCCTGGCTGCGTCAATTCCACGCCGGGGCTGATTTCGGCAGGCAGAGCGATCATCAGATGGCCGTCGCGTTGCCCGCCGGCGCCAATGCGGAAGTGCAAGCTGAGGCGCGTCATCTTCCCATCCTCCAGCATCAGGGCCAGCGGGCGCGGATCGTCCATATAGGTTGCATAGCAAAAGGCGGGGAAATCGGGGCAATCGTTGCGGGTCGCGCATTCCCGACCGAGTTCGGCCAACAGGGCGTTCACGAAGTCGGCCGAGATCACGGCATCCGTCCGCGTCGGCTTGCGCGGTTGCGCGGGACGAGAGGTTACGCGCCCGATCGCCTGCATTTCGATCAGTGCAGCCAGCAGATTGGGACAGATCGCAACTACCCCCAGCGCGTCACGGCGCCCCTCGACCACAGCGAGCAAGGCACGCTCGGGCAAGAGTTCGGGCAGTTCGGCCAAGGTCATGTCCGCCAGTTCCACCTTTTCGACAAAGACGGGCAAACGCTGTTGTTTCTCGGCCGCGCGGGCCAGTGCGGTAGCGGCGGCGCGTTCCAGCCGGAATTCGGGGACCTGCTGTGCAGGAGGTCCTGCCGGCGTGCGCGTTTTGCCCTGCTGCTCGATCCAGCGGCGCAGCACTTGGGCGGATGCCCGCGTCGCGGACCCGCCCCGTTCCACCCCGGCCTGTCCCGGGTCACCAGATTGTTGCCTTGTTGCGCTTTCCATCCCGGACCGAATCTATGCTGTCTTTGGTGCAAGATTGCATGGACTGGTTGCGAAAAGGTTTAACCCATCGCTTTTTCGGCATTTTCCATGCGACGGGGTGGGCGCTGCGGCAGCGCAATTCGAAAACAGGCACCGCCCTGACCCGGCAGATAGATGATCGAGCCGCCAAGAAAGCCCATGATTTCCTTGCAGATCGCCAGCCCCAGCCCGGCGCCCCCGGCACGGGACGGGTCCTCCAGCCGGGCAAATTTCTCGAAGATCAGCGAACGGTTTTCGGGGGCGATGCCCGAGCCGTTGTCGTGAATGTCGATCTCGGTCCAGCCTTTCTGGTTGCGGCGGGTGTCGATGCGGATCACCGGCTCGGGGGCATCGCAGTATTTCCGGGCGTTCGAGATGACGTTTATCAGCACCTGCAACAGCCGGTCCGTATCGGTGATGACCGGCAGATGTTCGGCGACAGGATTGCGGCGGATGGCGAAGTCGCGCCCTGCGGCGCGAGCCCCGGCGGCAACGAGTGCGCGATCGATCAAGTCGTGCAGGTTGACGACGCCGGGCTTGAGTTGGGCCCGCCCTGCTTCAAGGACAGAGATATCCAGCAGGTCGTCCAGCAGACGTGTCATGCGCCCGGCCTCGTCATTGATGATGCCGGCGAAGCGGGCGCGGTCCTCTGCGGACAGCTCGGGCTCCATCATGATCTCGGAAAAGGCGCGGATCGATGTCATGGGCGTGCGCAACTCATGGCTGATCTGGCCCAGGAATGCATCCTTTTGTGCCGAGAACGCCGTCAGCTTTTCGTTGCTTTCCCGAAGCATGGCAGCGGTTCTTGCCAGCTTTTCCGAAGTAAGCTCCAGCCGCCGGTTGTCCTCGAGCGCGCGGCTGGCTTCGCCGGCGACCTCCATCAGATCGGCTACGGTGACGCTGCCGCGCCCGCCGACCCGCGCCATCAGCGCGGCCGCTGCCGCCGCACCTGCCGTGCCGGCCAGATGGCGTTCGAAATCGACCAGAAACCGCGGTGTCAGGTCGGGAAGATAACCGGATTTGCCCTGTGCCTCCGCGGCCTTGCGAAAGACTTCCAGCGCATGTTCATTGCCCCAGATCCGCCCGGCCAGCGACAGCAGCGCCTCGGCCTGCACTACGGGGACGGTTTCCCCGGCGGCTGCGTCCGGCGCGATGGTGTGGACAAAGGACAGGGCTTGCAACCGCTCGGTCGGGTTGGGAAAATCGGCAAGCGAGATCAGCGTCAGCAACAGCAGGTTCACCGATAGCGCCAGCAGCACCGCCCCCGCGAAAGGGTCAATCCCTGCCGGGAATGCGGGGGTCGAGGCCAGCCCCAGCGAAGGCAGAAAGATCATCCGGCCCCAGATCAGCGCTCCCGCGACGATGCCGGCAATGGCGCCGCGTCGGGTCGCGCCGCGCCAGATCAGCCCTGCGATCATTGCCGGCAGCACCTGCGCCATGCCGGAAAAGGCGACCGTGCCCATGGCGGCCAGTGCCGTGGTGCCTCCGGTCATGCGATGATAAAGCCAACCCGCGCCGATCACCGCGACAATGGCCAGCCGCCGTGCGTTCAGCATCAGGCTGCCCAGGTCCTCGCGCGTGCTGGCGGGCTCGGACAGGGCTGTCTGGCGCAGCCAGAGCCACAGCGGCACCAGCCAGTGGTTCGCCATCATCGTCGACAGGGCGATGGCGCTGACCACGACCATCGACATGGCCGATGAAAAGCCACCCAGAAACACCAAGGCCGCCAGCGTATCGCGCCCCTGCGACAGCGGCAGGGCCAGCACGTAAAGGTCGGGGTTCGATCCCTTGGGCAGCAAATCCATGCCGACCACGGCAATGGGCAGGACCAGAAAGGACATCGCCGCAAGATAGGCGGGAAAGGCCCAGCCGGCCTGCCGCAGGCGATCCTCGTCGCTGGCCTCGACCACAAGGACATGGAACATGCGCGGCAGCACCATGACCGCGGCCCCCGACAGGGCGATCAGCGTGAACCACCGTTCCGGCCGGATCTGCCAGCCCTCGCCCCCGGCGGAAACGGCCATGCGATCTATGCGTGCCAGCACGTCCGAGGGCCCGTCGGCGATGCCCCAAAGCACATAGGCGCCGACGGCCACAAAGGCCGCGAGCTTGATCACCGCCTCGACCGCAATCGCCATGACGACGCCGTGATGACGCTCGTTCGCAGCCAGATTGCGGGTGCCGAACAGGATGGCGAAGGCGGCGAGCCCCACCGCCACCCAAAGCGCGACATTGGCCGGCAACGGATGTCCGCTGGTGGCGAATGCCGAAAGCGCCATCGAGACCGATTGAAGTTGCAGGGCGATATAGGGGGTCGAGGCCAGCACGCCGATCAGCGTCACCAGTGCCGCCAGCCCGACCGATTTGCCGAAGCGGCTGGAAATCAAGTCTGCGATCGAGGTCACGCGATGCAGCCGCGCCACCCGGACCAGACGCCTGAGCCCCCACCACGCACCGGAAAACACGATGCCGGGCCCAAGATAGATCGTCAGGAACTCCAACCCCGAACGGGTGGCGTAGCCGACCGCGCCGTAAAAGGTCCAGGCCGAGCAATAGACCGACAGCGACAGCGTATAGATCACCGGCCTGTTCATCCAGCGCCAGCGGCCGGCAGCCGCGGCGCGGTCGGCGGCATGGGCCAGCAGGAACATCAAGGCGATATAGACGACTGACGCGGCACCCAGGGTTTCAGGCGTCATCCTCGTCCTCCGCCTTCCCGCGCCCGATGGCGTGATGCAGCGCGGCGGTCACGGCGATGGTCAGCGCCCAGCTTACGGCAAGCCAGACCGCGCCACGCCCATAGCTGAAATATTGCGGCAGCCACATCGGCGGCAGCACCGCCAAAAGCGCGAACAGCATGGGCACGACGCGAACGGCGTCACCCAGCCGGCGGTGGCGATAGGCGTCGCGGCCAAGGAACAGGCGGCGCATGCGCGATCTCAGCCCGTGCCCAGCAGATCGCGCACGATGGCGCGCAGATCGGCATTGGCAAAGGGTTTTGCCAGCGTGCGGTCCGCGCCTTCGGGCAGGTTCGCCATGCCGCGCGCGCTGAGCAGCAGAACCGGCAAGGTCTGCAATTGGGGATCGGCGCGCAGCTCGGCCAGCACTTCGGCGCCGCTGCGGCCGGGCAGCATGACGTCAAGGATGACCAGTCGCGGCAGCAGCGCGCGGATGCGCTGAACGGCGCCGCTGCCTTCGGCCCATTGCTCGCATTGCCAGCCTTCGCGCGACAGGATGAAGCGGACCGCCTCGGCGATGCTGGGTTCGTCTTCGATCAGCAGCACATCGACATTCGCGGTCACGGGCGGCTCTCCTGAGGCTTTGCTGCGATCATGGCGGGGGGCGGGAGCGTTGTCAAAATCAGGCGGGCCCCAGAATCGAGGGCTCGTGCCGCGCAGGGCAGCCGGGACGTGGACAGATGCGGCAGGCCGGCCCCACCCCCAAGGCCGGACGGGCGTCGCGGCTTGCGGCGGGGCGGATCAGCATCTGCGCCCGGCTGAGCGCGGGACCGCCGAACCCCATGGGCAGCAGCCGCTCGGCGACCGCCCATGCGGCAAAGCGATTGCCGGTTGTGGTCTCGATCAGCCGGGCGACGGGCAGTTGCGGCTGGGCCAGCGCCTCGAACAGCGGCCAGAGCGCGCAGCCCTCGCCCGGGCGCGGCAGCTCGAACCCGGGCGCGGTCTGGCGAAACAGCGTTGCGCCCGATCCGTTGCAGACGATCAGGCCGGCTTGCGCCCATGGGCCGGGACGCAGCATGCCCAGTCGGCGAAGCACCAGATCCAGCGGGCGGCCCAGCCGTGCCGCGATCAGCGCCGGATCGTCGGCATCTTCGCCCACGTCGTCGACCACCGCCGCCAGCGCCGCGTCGGGCAAGGCGGCACGGTCATGTGCCTGCACAGCCAGCAGGTCCCGCGCCATCACCCGCGCCGCGTCCGAGGCCAGTTCCGTTGCCTCGGCGGGCTGGGGCTGGCCGGCGGCGATCCATGCCTCGACCTCTTCCTGCGGCGACATCGGCACCGCCTCGTCCTCGAAACTGTCCAGATAGGCGACCAGCGATTGCGCCGTCCGCGACAGGCGCTGGCTGTCGCTGTCGAGGTTGGCGTGAAAGCGGTCGCGCCACTCGGGCTCGATCTCGGGCGTCTCGGCAAGGATCGAGGCGGTCGAGCGCAGCGCCGTCACTGCCGATTGCACCTCGTGCAGCGTCGCCAGCAAATAGGGATCGCGCGTCATCCGGTCAGACAGCACGATCAGCCGCCGCTCCAACGCGTCGGCGCGGCGGGTTTCCCCGGCCAGCGCCGAGGCCCAGCCGGGAAAACGCGCCGCGAATTCGGCGATCTGGTCCAGCTCGACCAAAGTGCCGTGCTGCTCGGTTGCCCGCGTCGCCGCCTCGCGCAGGGCGCCGACCAGCGCCTCTTCGCGGTCCGAGGCAAGCTCGGTCGCGTCAATCTCCAGCGCCTCGGCCAGCCGAGACAACAGGTCCTGGCCGACCGGGCGGCGGTTATGCTCGATCAGGTTCAGATAGGCGGCCGAGATATTGGCCCGGCGCGCCACCTCGGTCTGGCGCCGGCCCAGCGACAGCCGGCGCTCGCGGATGCGGGTGCCGATAAGGGGGCGTGCAACAGGGTGACGAGCGGATAATCGTGACATGGTTCAGATCCCGTCGCGGGTCTCTTCCAGATGGCGGATGGCCTTGACCACCAGATCGGCGAAACTTTGTGCCGACAGTTTATCCTTGAGGGTCTGGCTGACGTTTGAGACGGTCTTGTAGCTGATATTCGCGCGCTCGGCGATTTCGCGATAGCTGAGCCCCTCGGCGATGGCGTGCAGGATGTTGAGTTCGCGCGGGGTCAGGTGCGGGCGTGCCGGCATTGCGCCCGGCCGCTCCATCAGCGCGATCTTGCGGGCCAGATCGGCGGGGACATAATTGCCGCCCTTTGCCACTGTGTGCAACGCTTCGCAGATATCGTCCGAGGGCGAGTCCTTCATGATGATGCCATTGCAGCCGGCCTGCAGCGCGCGCCGCGCGATGATCGGGCTGCGGTGCATGGTAAAGACCAGGATCGGTTGGCCGGCACCGACGGCGCGCAGCCGTTCGATCAGCCGCACGCCCGCCAGCTTGGCTTCGCCCATGGTCAGGTCCATGACGATCACATCGGGGGCCTGATGCCGCCATGCCCGCCAGCCCTGCGACGGCGTGGCGGCGGCGATCACCTCGCATTCCAACCGGCCGCGGGTGATCCACTCCCAGCCCTCGGCGACGACCGGATGGTCATCGACGATCAGGACGCGCAGCGGTGCAGAGGGCGTCGGGGTTGGAGTCGTGCTGGGGGCGATTGCGGTCATGGTGCGCATCCTTGCTCGCCCGGGCAGGGCAGGTGGAATTCGGTGACGGTCAGTTGGCCCTGCCGCCGGGGTGGCAGGTAGCTTCCGCCAAGCGCGCTGGCGCGGTCGCGCATGCCGGTCTGGCCAAGCCCGGCGCGGCCCGTTGCGGCGGGGCCGTCGCCGTCGTCGCTGACCTTGATGACCATGCCGTCGTTCGCCCTGCCCAAAGCGACCCGGATCGCGTCGGGTGCGGCATGACGCAGCGCATTGAGGACGCTTTCGCGCACAAAGCGATAAAGCGCGATCCGCCCGGCTTCGTCCGGTTGGGGAAGGTCTGCCGCGCAATCAAGGGTTATGCCAATCTCGGGGGCGATCTCGGCGAATTCGATCAGCAGTTCCTGCAGCATCTCGGCAAGGCTTGCATCCTCGGTCGGTGCCAGACGCAGATCGTCGATGGCCGCGCGGGCGCTTTGCCGGATTGCCTGTGCATGGCGGGTGACGGCGGCCAATGCCTCGGCCAGTGCGGGATCGGGCGAGGTGTCGGCGGCCGCGCGGCTGGCCTGATCCACGGTGGCCTGCAAGGCGAAAAGCCGGGGGCCGATGCCGTCATGCAGGTCGCTGGCGATGCGGGCGCGCTCTGCTTCGGCCAGGGTCAGCATCCGGCCTTGCAACCGGCGGTTCTTGGCCCGTTCTTCCGCCAGATGGCTTGCCAGCGCGTTGACGCCATCGGTCAGTGCGGCCAGTTCCGCCAGCCCGGTCTGTGGTGCGCGATGGTCCAGATCCCCGCCCCGCATCTGGTCCAGCGCCGCACCCAAAAGCCCCAGCCGCCGCGACACGAATGCGGTGACGGCCATGGTGACCCCCATTGCCGCTAGCGCCATTGCGGCCAGAAGCGGCAGGATCAGCCGGATATCGGCCCAGGCCTCGGCGATTTCGTCGCGAGGATCGGTGCGGATCTCCAGCACGCCCAGCACGTTGGGATATTGCGCAATGCGGATCAGTTCGCGCTGCGGTTCGGGGCGGGTCAATGCTGCGAACCATTCCGGGACCCGCTGTGGAGGCAGGCGCGGCGGCAGCGACAGCGCCACGGGTTGGCCCGATGCATCGCGCAATTCGGCCGACAGGTGACGTTGCGCCTCGATCTCGGCGGCGATGCGGGCGGCCAGCGTCATCATGTCGCGCTGCTCGAATGCGGTGGGCAGGTTCAGCGTGGCAAAGGCATTGGCCAACCGGAAGGCCGAGCCGGTTTCGTTCTGAACCGAGTTGCGGGCGTTCATGATCAGCACCGAAGCCACGATGGCGAACATCGCCACCCAGACCAGCGCCGAGCCGCCAAGCGCCAGCAACCGCAGCGTCACGCCATGCACGCGCCGGATGGGCGCCGTTTCGACAGCCGCAATGTGGCTGGTTGCATCCATGCTTCTCCCCGGCCGCGCCCGGCGGCCCCTCGGGGAAAGACTAGGACGCGGATCGGTGCGGGGCAAGCGGGCTGCGTGCATGTGCAAGAGCCGGGAAGCGATGCCCGGCCCTTGTATGGTCGTATGGTTTGGCTCAGCTGTGCGAACTGACGGGGGTTGCCGGTTCGGTCGGTTCGGGGCGGCCAAGCGCGCGGCGCACCAACACGAAGAACAGCGGCACGAACAGTACGCCCAGCACCGTGGCCGAGATCGTGCCCCCCAGCACCGTGGCGCCGATGGTGTTGCGGCCGTTCGCGCCGGCGCCGGTGGACAGAACCAGCGGCAGAACCCCCAGCGAGAATGCAACCGAGGTCATGATGATCGGCCGGAAACGCTGGCGCGCCGCCTCGGTCACCGCCTCGTAAAGCGGCTTGCCGGCCTCGGCCTGTTCGCGGGCGAATTCGACGATCAGGATGGCGTTCTTGCCGGTCAGGCCGATCACGGTCAGCAGGCCGACCTGGAAGAACACGCCGTTGTCGAACCCGCCCAGCCATGCCCCGACCAGCGCGCCCAGCACGCCGATCGGCATGGCCAGCATCACCGCAAAGGGGATCGACCAGCTTTCGTAAAGCGCCGCCAGACACAGGAACACCACCGCCAGCGACAGGCTGTAAAGCAGCAGCGTCTGGTTGCCCGCCTGCTGCTCTTCCAGCGACAGGCCGGTCCACGCCACGTCAAAGCCCGTCGGAAGCTGCGCGGCCAGTTCGTCGATGGCGGCCATCGCCTGACCGCTGGACACACCGGGTACCGGACTGCCCTGGATCTGCATGGCGGGCACGCCGTTATAGCGGTCCAGCCCCTGCGGCCCATAGGTCCAGTGCCCCTCGGCGAAGTTCGAAAACGGCACCAGCCCACCCGAATTGTTCCTGACGCGCCACTTGTCGATATCCGTGGGCACGGCGCGGGAATCGGATTCGCCTTGCACATAGACGCGCTTGATACGGCCACGGTCGATAAAGTCGTTCACATACCGTCCCGCCCATGCGACCGAGAGCAGACCACCTACATCGGTGGCCGTCACCCCCATGGCGCCGGCCTTGCGCCAGTCGATGTCGAGGTTGTACTGCGCCGCGTCCTCCAACCCGTTCGGTCGCGCCGAGGCGATGCGATCATCCTGCCCGGCCATGCCCAGAAGCTGATTGCGCGCTTCGAGCAATTGCTCATGCGTTTGCCCGCCCCGGGCCTGAAGATAGAAGTCGAAGCCCGAGACGTTGCCCAGCTCGATCACCGAAGGCGGAACGATGGGAAAGACAAGGGCGTCGCGAATGCCCATGAGCGCCGGAAAGGCTCGTCCGGCGATGGCCTGCACGGACTGGTCGGGCCGCCCCCGTTCTTCCCAATCCTTGAGCCGCAGGAACGCGATGCCCATGTTCTGCCCCGAACCGGCGAAGCTGAAACCCGAAACGCCAAAGAAGGATTCGACGTTCTCGGATTCGTTCTCGGCAAAATAATGCTGGATCTGGTCGATCACCGCATCGGTGCGTTCGGACGTGGCGCCGGTCGGGCCCTGGATCAGCACGAACATGATGCCCTGATCTTCGTCGGGCAAAAACCCGGTCGGCGTGCGCAGGAACAAAAAGACCATGGCGGCGCCGATGCATAGATAGATCAGCATCATTCGCAGCGGGCGGCGGATCAGCCAGTTGACCGAGCTGCCATAGCCCTGCGTGGTGCGGTCGAAGCCGCGGTTGAACAGCCCGAACACGCCGCGGGTCTTGTGGCCGTGCTCGTTGCGCAAAAGCGTGGCGCAAAGCGCCGGCGTCAGCGTCAGCGCGACCAGAACCGACAGACCCATGGCCGAGGCGATGGTGATGGCGAACTGCTTGTAGATGACCCCGGTTGAGCCGCCGAAGAAAGCCATCGGCACGAAGACCGCCGACAGCACCAGCGCGATGCCGATCAGCGCGCCGGTGATCTGACCCATGGACTTGCGCGTCGCCTCTCGTGGCTCAAGCCCTTCCTCTTCCATGATGCGCTCGACGTTTTCGACCACGACAATGGCGTCGTCGACCAGCAGGCCGATGGCCAGCACCATGGCCAGCATGGTCAGCGTGTTGATCGTAAAGCCAAGCGCCGCCAGCACGCCGAATGTGCCCAGCAGCACCACCGGCACCGCCAACGTCGGGATCAGTGTCGCGCGCCAGTTCTGCAAGAACAGCAGCATGACGAAGAACACCAGCACGATGGCCTCGACCAGCGTCTTGACCACCTCTTCGATCGAGATCAGCACGAAGGGCGTGGTATCGAAGGGGATCACATAGCTCATCCCTTCCGGGAAAAAGCGGGCGAACTCCTCCATCCGCTCCTTGACCCGATCCGCCGTGTCCAGCGCATTCGCGCCTGACGCCAGGCTGATCGCCAGCCCCGAGGCCGGTTGCCCGTTGTAGCGGGCATTGGTCATGTAATCCTCGGCACCGATCACGATACGGGCCACGTCCTTGAGCAGGATCAGCCCGCCGTCCTGTTCGGCGCGCAGCACGATCTGCTCGAAATCCTCGGGCGTGGAAAGCAATGATTGCGCAGTGATGGTGGCGTTCAGCATCTGCCCTTCGGGGGCGGGCTGGCTGCCGAACGAGCCAGCCGAGATCTGGGCGTTCTCGGCCGAGACCGCCGCCACCACATCCGAAGGTGTCAGTTCAAAGGCGGCAAGCTTGGACGGATCAAGCCAGATCCGCATCGCATATTGCGCACCGAACACCTGCACCGAACCCACGCCCTCGACCCGGCTGAGGTCGTTCACGAGGTTCGAGATCAGGTAGTCGGCAAGGTCCACCTGTTCATAGCGGTCGTCGGTCGAGGTCAGCCCGACGACCATCAGGAAGCCCGAGGCGGATTTCTCGACCGTGATACCCTGGCGCTGCACCGGTTCTGGCAAAAGCGCCGTGGCCTGCGACAGCTTGTTCTGGACCTGCACCTGGGCGATGTCGGGGTCGGTGCCGGTCTCGAAGGTCAGCGTGGTGGTCGAGGTCCCGGACGAACTGGAGCTGGACGAGAAATAGCGCAGCCCGTCCAGCCCGGTCATCTGCTGCTCGATGATCTGGGTGACCGTATTGGCAACGGTATCGGCCGATGCGCCGGGGTAGGTGGCACGGATCGTGACCGAAGGCGGCGCGATCTGCGGATATTGCGCCACCGGCAGGGAGACGATCGACAAGAGCCCAAGCCCCATGATCAGGATCGAGATCACCCAGGCGAAGACCGGACGGTCGATGAAAAAGCGGGCCATGTGCGGTTCCTGTGCTGTTCCCTCGGGGCGCGTGTCCGGGGTCAGTTCGCCGGCTGCTCTGATCCGGCGTCGGTTTCTGTCGCGGTATCTGTGCTGTCGCCCGCTGCATCGGGTTGGGCTTCGGGCTGGTCGGATTGGGTGGGCTGTTCTTCGGTCCCGGCGTCCTGCGCGGGCTGCTCTGCAGCGCTTTCGGCAGGGGCGGGCGGGGCATCATCCGCTGCGGCCCCACCTTCGGCAGCGCCGGTTGTTGCTGTCTGGCGCTCCTCGGGGGTGACGGTCATGCCGGGGCCGATTTTTTGTAATCCCTCAACGACGATACGGTCGCCGTCAGCCAGCCCCTCGCTGACGATCCAGTGGTTGCCCATGTCCTGAAGAATGGTCAACTGGCGCTGCTCGACCACATTGTCGGCATTGACCACCAGCGCGATCGGCTGGCCGCGGCGGTCGCGCGTCACACCCTCTTGCGGGGCGAGGACCATGTCGCGTGCCGTGGCCTGCTGCACCACCGCCTGCACATACATCCCCGGCAGCAGGGTGCCGTCGGGATTGGCGAATGACATCCGCAGCGTCACCACGCCGGTCGTCTCGTTCACATAGGGTTCGGCGGCGGTCAGCCGGCCTTCCTGTTCATATTCGCTGCCGTCCGCCAGCCGGAGCGTTACCTTGCGGTCCAACTGTTCCTTTGCCTGCGCGGCCATCTCGCGGCGGAAACGGATAAGCTCGGCCGCCGATTGCGTCACATCCACATGCACGGGATCGAGCTTGCGGATCACGGCAAGCGGGGTGGCCTGGCTGGCCGTCACCAGCGCGCCTTGACTGGTCTGCGCCAGGCCGATCTGGCCATCCAGTTCGGCGCGGATCGTGGTGCGTTCAAGCTCGATGCGGGCGGTCTGCAACTGCGCCTCGGTCACCTTGACGGCGGCTTCGGCGGAATCCCGGGCGGCGATGGCATTGTCGGTCGTGCTTTCGCTGGCGACGCGGCGGTCGCGCAGGGCGCCGGCGCGGTCCGCCTCGCGGCGCGCGGCCTCGGCCTGGGCGCGGGCCTGCGCCACGGCGGCTTCGGCCTGGGCCACGGCTGCCTGATAGGTGGTCGCGTCGATGCGGAACAACGGGTCCCCGACCTTCACGCGGCTGCCTTCATCGAACAGGCGCTCGGTGACGATGCCATTGACCTGCGGACGCACCTCGGCCTGGGCCGAGGCGGTGACGCGGCCGGGCAAGGTCGTGGTCAGGTCGACGTCCTGGGCATGAAGCGTCACCACGGTCACGGCTGGCGGCGGCATTTGCGAGGGATCCTGCGCCATGACGGTCATGGGGCAAAACCCCGCCGCCAAAGGAAGGATCACGGAAATCGCCATGCGGCGCGATAGCGCGAACATCGTTTTGCTCCGGCATTTGCTGACGCACGCATAACCAACAGTTTCCCGCAGGATGATCAATCCCAAAATCGCGCAAAGCGCTGGGTTGCCGCTGGTGTCAGGATGCAGCGAGTGCCGGTTGGGCAGAATGGAGGGGAGTGGTGCCCGGTCGGCACTGCCGCATGGGTATTTTAGCAACGAAGAAAGATCGCTTATATACTCGGATGCGCCGGGGGTTTGCGTTTCAGGGAGGAGGCGCGTCGGGCGCAAATTGGTCTTGCGGAGGGCCACGCGAGACAGTAAGCAATCCGGGCCTCGCGGGTGTAGCTCAATGGTAGAGCCGCAGCTTCCCAAGCTGAAGACGAGGGTTCGATTCCCTTCACCCGCTCCAAAAATACCCTACATCCGAATATTCATCCCGATAATACAATGTATTACGGCATACTGGGTTGCATTGCTGCGTACCGGCTCTACCATTTTTGCGCACCATTTTGCGCCACTTTTCGTGCATCATTTCGATTGTATGTTGGAGCGGCTGACGCATAGTCACGCCCATGACCTTGATTCTGCGCGATGCGACATTCTACCTGAAACAGCGGGTCCCGATCCGGTATCGATCGGTTTAGTGATCCTCACCCCGATGCGCAGATCATTGCCGCAACCGTCGAGGCGCCGCCGATCGGCGTGGGCGGGCGGCGCTGCTGGTGGCCGAGTGCGCCCGCGCCAGGCGCACACCGGGTCGGGGGAGGATGAGAGGCGGCTGTTGAGCCTCGCGGATGGGACTGTGCCGATGAAGGGTTCATCGCCCATGAGGAGAAGGGTGATAGATGGATCTGGCGGGATCGGCACAGGAACCGGCGCGAGATAAGGAGTGTGTTTTGTCCTGTGTCCTATACCGGATCTGCCGCCGAACTGGCCAGGCACCGTCGCGAATATCTCGCATGGTACGGCGCGTTACTGCATCTGTTGGCGGAGCTGTCCTGGTGCAGCGCATTTACCGCCCTACGGCTGGTTGAGGGGCTTCCAGAACTATCACCGTGTGACGGGAATAAGAATTAGTTTGGAAGAGCCGCCAGAGATGGCGGTCAAAACCTGCGAGGATCGAGATGGCTTGAACGCCCAGATTGTCGTTGCCGGTGATGGCTATGGTCTTGATAATTCACGAGGTGAGATTAGCGCCGACACCGGCGAAGACGTGGTGCGCCAGACTGTCATAGCCACTCAAGGCAGAATAGCCCTTGACCAGCATAAGAGGTCGGCCCATCGTTCCGCCAACCAAAGGGCAACCTCGAAACGCTGGGTGCCAGACATTTGACTTTTGAGGTCAAGCTAGCGCGGGTAAGATGATGGATAAGAATGAAGAGCTCACAGGCCTTCTTCGAAAATTGATTGAACAGAACAACAGACATAATGAGGCGATCATTTCACTGCAAAAAAAATTATTGCATGGAGTGGAAGATCTTAGAACTACAATTTCTTTCCAAAGCCTTAAAGACAAAACAATTGAGTTCTTGTTTGAGGACAAGCTTATCAGGTTATTTGTTCCTGATGCTGACCATGATTTTGTGCAACGTTCAATTCTTCGGGGGCGATGCTTTTATGAGGCGCCTGTACTCCGAAAAGTTCGGGAATCTGTCAATCTTGCAGGAAAATCTGTAATTGATATTGGCGCCAATATTGGTAATCATACCGTATTCTTCTCAAAAATATGCAAGGCGGGAAAGTGTATAGCGTTCGAGCCCGTTCCTTTCCTGGCGTCCATTGCTCGGCGTAATGTCGAAATAAATCATCTTCCAAAAGTGGAAGTTCTAAATCTGGCTGTATCAGATGTGGCTGGAAAGCTTTCGGTTTCAAGGCATCTCGCGCATAATTTGGGTGGGACGTCCTTCTGCGAGGCGGAAGATGGAAATATAGATTCGGTCAGAATAGATGATCTCGATCTAGGTCATGTTGACTTCATTAAGATTGACGTTGAGGGAAATGCACACAAGGTTTTGCTGGGCGCCAGAGAAACGATCATGGGATCGCATCCAGACATCATGATCGAACTGTTTGCTGATGAATTTGATCCCAGCAAGGAGTTTTTGGAGGACTGCGGCTACGGCCTGCTTTCTGATTTTGGCGGCAAGAACTATTTCTTCCGCCATGTTGGCTGATCAGCGACATATCGCAATGTGATTGGCGCTGCAGGCCGATTGATCCGTGACAGAGCGTCCGACCCGGCTGACCGGGCACATCGAGGCTTTGGTACGCAGTGGAATCTGGCACCGATGGTGAGTGCGCCTCAGGCATTGTGGGGCGGCGCAGCAATCTTCAAGCCTTGTGCCAACCCTTCGGCGTCCGGATCGCATGAAACGCTCAGGCGTCCGTGATCGCGTGAGAGTACCCTTGAAAAAGGCATCAGAGCGGCCGAAGGGCGCCACGATTCCGTAGGGATCGAGGCACCCGAAGTGGCATCGCGGGATGGTGGTTGCCGATGCTCCCTATCTCACACCACCATCGGCGCTGACGGCCCGTCCGAGGCTGCGCACAGCCGGAAATACTAGCCCGGCCGGCAGCAGGAAAGTGCGAGTTGCAGATCCAACTAATCGCTTTGCGGGTGCAGAACGAACACCTCAAGCGCCAGTTGGCAGAGTCCAAGTCGCAAAGCTGACCCGCTATTTTACGATCAAACGGAGAGGCGATGACAGACCCGGATTACCGGCGCGATCTGGCGCGGGATTTTTCACAACCAAATGGAGACCTCATGGACGCGCGCCCTGACCCGGCCTGATCGAGGCTATGCACAAACTTCTCGGCGGTGCGGGCACTGCGCTTGTCGCCGCGTTGATCGGGCGCCTGATGTGGCACGCGGCTGAGGTCTGATCTCAACGGCGTCCTGCATTCGGCCTGTTCATGTTCTGGGAGATTCCGATGGCCGTTGGCCTGGCTGTGATCAGCGCAGGCGCCGGCGATGAAGGCGAACCTCATGTCGCCTCGCGCGCGAAAAAAGCGGCCGCTTTCTTCAGGATGTCACGCTCCGCACGAAGACGCGCGACCTCTTTCTTCAAGGCTGTAACCTCGGCCAGATCGGCCCGCATCTGCCCGTTCCCCGGAAACGCCGCCACGGACGCTGACGTCAGCTCTCGCATCCAGCGGCGCAGCACGCTCTCCGCCACGTCGAGATCACGGGCCGCTTGCGCTACCGCAACTCCACGATCCGTCACTAGCCTTACGGCCTCAATCTTGAACTCACGCGTAAACTTCCGTCTCGCCCTATCCACTCTCCAGTTCCTTGGTCACAATCTTATCTGCGTGTCCACGAAACCGGCAGCAGGCCAAGTACAAGAGAGCAAGCAGGGACATCGCTAAACCTATTGGTTCGAACCGAGACCAATTCGGAAATGGACGCAGACATCTTCCGACTCGGCCCGCCTTCGTGCCGGGTTTTTCATGTCCGACCCCTGCCTGAACACGCGCGACGGGGGCCGAGGTTCCCCAGAACCGAATCCAGCATAGCACGAAAGACGGCAGGAGATGACCATAGCGCCGTCAGTCGATATCGTTTTCGTTAAGCCACACCATTGTGCGCGAGAGCATCGGCGCTGGAAGTTTCTGACCAACCCGCAGTCGTGCTGAGCGAAACGGGCCGGCCTCCTACTCACTAACAACGCATCGCGACGCGGAATCGACGCCACGTCGCTTTTCCCGATTCCCGCCCCGCCTTCGAGCGGGATTTTTTCATGGAGAAACGACATGACTGCTGTCATGAATGCGGTGCGCGCGCGGCAAGCGCGCTGCGCTGCCCTGGGCTTTTGGCCCGGCCCCATCGATGGCATCGACGGAGCCCGCACCCGCGCCGCCTTTTTCGAGGCCACGGTCGCGCAGCGCGCCAAGAGGCTGCCATTCCAGCACCCGACCGATATCACCCGGATCCATTGGCATTGGACGGGCGGCGGACATGAGCCGAATGCCACGGACATGAAGGCCTATCACGCGCTGATCAGCGGTGACGGCAAGAGCCGCTGGCCGGTCGATCCGACCGCCTCCCGCTCGCACATGCTCAATGCTAACGGCGGCGCCATTGGCCTGGTCCTGACCGGGATCATCGCTTGGGCTGCGTCCAAGGCCCCGCAGAAATGGGGTGTTGAGATCGAGGCCCGGCACCGTGAGGCGCTCGTGCCACGTTGTGCAGCGGTCCTTGAGAGAGCACCCCTTGCACGCGTTGGTCCAATAGCGCCGCATCTGCAGACCCTGCTGCTCAGTCGTGATGCGATGCGTCAAAGCTCGACCTGCCGGGCAGCGATACATATCGGCACCGGGTTCATAGGCGAAGTCGGCCTTCACGAAGTGCCCCTTGGCTCGGCTGCCCGATGTGTCCGAACGTGGCACGGTGGTGGTAATGCCTGCCTTATGGCAGGCCAAAATCTCGTGGGCGCTGAAGTAGCCCTTGTCGGTAAGAATGTGCAGGTCCTCCCGTTCCAACACTCCTTGGCCTGCTTTCCTATCCGCGTCAGCAGATCCCGGTCATGGCCCTGGTTCGTGACTTCGTGGGTGACGATCAGATGGGTCTCGGCATCGACAACGCTTTGAACATTATAGCCAACATGCCCGCTGTGCTGCGCGCGGGTCGCCATGGCCTGGATGTCGGGATCGGTCAGGGATACCTGACCGTCTGGCGCAGCGTCCAAGGCCATCTCCATCGCCAGAAGCCGTTCGGTCTCGCGCCGGATGCCATTATAGCGGCCAGTCAGATGGGCTGCCCGTTCCGCGCGGGTCGCGCCGGTTTCCTGACGATCGATCCGTTCGGCCTCCTCGATATAGCTCCCGACCTCCGCCTTCAGATGCGCAAGGCGGTTTGCGCTCTTACCCTTACTGAAGTTGCGATCCCGATTGTTGACCGCCTTGAATTTGTTGCCGTCGACCGCGACCGTATCCTCCTTAACACGCCGATTCGGCGGCAAAGTTGAACGAACCGGGCGCAAGCCCGGCGGATGGCAGCGCCGTTGTCGCGCCGGAAATCTGCGATGGTCCTGTGGTCGGGCACCAATCGCCCCGTCAGCCACATCAGTTCCACATTACGCCCGGCTTCCCGCTCAAGCCTGCGGCTGGATGGGATCCGGTTCAGGTAACCCATAGATGAACAACTTCAACACGACCGCAGGGTGGTAGCCGGGACGGCCAGTTCGCGCGGCAGCATGACGATGGAAACTGAGCCCCGCCAGATCGAGTGCATCGACGAAGATGTCGACAACACGAACCAGATTATCTTCCGCTACCCAATCATCCAGCCGCTCAGGGAAAGTGTGGTCTGATCCCGGCTGACACCCTCGATGAAACCCGCCATGCGAAGCCTCCCAACCTCATGAGAGCGTAGCACATAATGGGGTTTTTACACAGCACCGGCGGAGAACCGCCGAAGGCTTGGATATCCAGCGTGTTCTGCATAACAACCTGATTATCTAGTTGAAGAACGGACCAATATCCGCAAATCTAAACTGTCTTGTACAGTTATGTGCATGACCCCGATCTGCAGAAGCTGCCTGGTTCGTGGGGTGTGGCAGTTCAGTGGTCAGAAAACCCGACCCTCGCCAGCCTGCCCATCGACCTCATCGGCGTGGCCCTAACCGGTGCGTTTGTCACTGATGTCATAAATGGAGGCCAGAAGGGCCACGCATACGCTTGGTTACTTTACCCTGAGCAATTTCAGCGCGACTAATGATGTTGTGCCGAACAATATTGATGGTTTGGTGGTTGATCATGGAAGTTGGCAAACCCCTCCTCCTGAGGGCACAACCATCAGCTTTAACTTTGAGGCCATTACAACTCTAAACGTTGAAGCCGAGTATGAGTATTTCACAGACGATCCGTGGAACCCCGAATGGACCAATGCCGACTGGCCACAACATAAGCAAGAAAACACCGATGCGCTGGACATCGGCAGCACCACGCACGCTCCGGGGACGCTGCAACTTGAAAACGAATATGAAGTCGTGTTGCAGGGCGACGACGGCAATACATATACTTTGGTCGCCGTCTCCGCAGTCACGGTAAACCCCTATCATATCGGGAATTATGATTATCGGATCGGCCCTGAACATGGTGTTATCGGTTTTACCTTCCAAGGCCCTTGGCCGCCTCAAGGCGTGACCTTGACCTTTGTCGAAAACGTGGATGGCGAGAAGATTGACTGGGAGAACTTTGTTCCAGAGGAAGAAATACCCTGCTTCACCAGCGGGACGATGATCCTGACGGATCGTGGTGAGGTGGCGGTTGACGATCTGCAAATTGGTAATCTGGTCATGACCCGTGACAACGGGCTGCAACCCGTCCGTTGGATCGGATCGCGCAAGCTCAGCGTGACAATCCTGGCGATCAAGTCCAATCTGCGCCCTATTCGCATCATGACGGGCGCGCTGGGTGAAGATCTTCCCGCGCAGGATCTCCTGGTCTCACCGCAGCATCGGATTCTGGTGCGTTCGCGCATTGCGCAGAAGATGTTCGGTACGGATGAAGTTCTGGTCGCTGCGAAGCAGCTCCTGCAGCTGGACGGTATCGATGTGGCGCACGACCTGAGAGAGGTCGAGTACTTCCATATCCTGTTCGACCGGCATGAAGTGGTCATTTCGAACGGTGCCGAAACCGAGTCGCTGTATACCGGACCTCAAGCGCTGAAGGCGGTTGGTGCTGCCGCACGTGAAGAGATCTTCACGCTCTTCCCTGAATTGCGCGAGATGACCGATTCTCCGTTAAGTGTGCGTCTGCTGGGCTCGGGTCGCCAGGCGCGCAAGTTGGCTCTGCGTCATCAGCAACACCGCCGGGCGCTTGTCTCCTGATCGCAATTTGCTTGACGTATGTGGAAGGGGCCGGTGAGGCCCCTTTTCCATTAGTCGTGGCAGCCGATCTGTGTTCCACCCTATGCGGCAGCGGACAAGGCAGCGATCTTACCTGCGTCGTGGTTGCCAAGCTGACCGAAGCGTTGTGCAAGGCCGGTGCTCCCAGACTCGCTATCGGATTTCCGACGTTGCACCTACTCGTAAGTTGAAAGTCGGTAATATGCCCCCTTCCCACCCTCCGGTTGGGGCATTTATGATGCCGACGTTCCATAATCTATGGGACATTATCAAAAACAGTACAAATAGACAGGTTGCAAAGAATCTGAACCGCTTGTTTTAAGGGAAAAGTTAACGAGTAAATAATTGGAGACGAGATGAGCAAGCGTGTCGCTCTGGGCTTTGCTGTAACCACATTTCTTGCATCGCCCGCATCCTCAGGTGGATATGTCGCCCCGGTGATTCAACCGCAGATTAATACGTTTGTGGAAGTCGCTAACCCGGCGTTCAGTTGGACTGGTCCTTACCTTGGAGCTTATATCGGGAACACCAAAATAGATATGAAATCTACCGGTGAAATCCGCCATGAGGCCATTACGGTCGAGCACGAAGCGGTCACTGAGGAAATTCCTGCTGAAGTTATTGAACATCCTGAAATTACTGAGGAACGGGTTGTTGATGTTATTGAGCACCCTGAAGTTACAGAGGAGAGAGTTGTCCAGGAGATTGTCCATCCGGCAGTCGTTGAGAAAGTTCCCGCTGTAATAAAAGAACATCCAGAAATAAAGGAAAAGGTAAAAATAGGTTCGGAAGAGGTTCAAATAGGAACTGAGACCGTTCTGATTAGAGAGGATGTATACCGAGACGAAAATGGCGAAAAACAACGAGATGAAAACCACCAAACTGGTTGGCGCCACGTCCCGGTTTATGAAGAAGTTCCGGTTATTGAAAATCGACCTATCTATGAAGAACGGGTAGTTCAAAATGCTTGGGTTGAAGTGATCTCTCCTGAAAAGGAAGTCGTGGTCAAAGACGCCTGGACTGAAACCATCACCGAAACTGTCGTGGTGCAAGAAGCTTCGGTTGAGGAAATCACCGAGACCGTCGTGGTTCAACAAGCCCGAACTGAGGTGCTCAAGCCCGCAAGGACAGTCGTGGTCAAGGAAGCCTGGACCGAGGTTGTCCGTGAGGCCTGGACCGAACAGCTCACCGACAGCTTCAGCCGGGACGGCAATAGCTATGGCCTGTTTGCCGGCTATCGCTACCAATGGAAAAACAACTTTGTCGGTGGTGTCGAAGTCCATTACGGCAGGAACAATGCCAACGAGTTCAACCTTGCAGAGCTCGAAAGTCCGGCGAAATTCGGTAAAGATACCTACGGCGCTGAACTCCAGGCGGGATACGCGATCAAACGTGCCCTCCCGTATATCGCGGTGGGTTATGCCAACGTGCTGGATCAGAGCGCTACGACCGTCGCGCTCGGGCTGGATTATGCCGTTACCGATCGGGTGATCATCGGCGCCAAATACACCCGCTATGACATTGGCGAGATCAGCGGCATGGATAGCATTTACCGATACGAAGCGGACGGCAACATGGTTGGCCTCCGGGCGGCGATCAGGTTCTGACCGTCGAAGTGACGGCGCTGCCAACCGCTCTGGGGTGCTGCGCCGTCATTGCTATCCCCTACTCGGGGGACCTTTCTGCACAGGACCTTTTCGGCGATGCAAGCCGCTATCAAGCTGGATACTTTCTCAGACATTTTGGGAAGAGCCATGAACGAACAAGTTTAGAGTTGTTCTGTCAGCCCGAAGATATCCTTGACCGGCTCAATATGAATCATAGTCCCGTCATCCAAAAGGTTCCGCCCTGGGACCAGCCTGTCTGCGTGCGCGTATTGGAAGCGTTGCCGTGCGATGCTGGACGAAGAGTCATTGTGCGAAGAGTTTGTCAGCTTCTCTTCGATATTCCACCGGATGCCGGTCATGTGGTGCATTATGATATCTGCGGCGGGAAAGATGTAATGTTTCCCGGGCGAAAGGTGTATCCTGCGGGTCGGATCGACAGGCCCGACCGGATACCAGCCGTCGAATTCATGCGATGTGGCGTCGGTTAGCCGACAGATGAATGGCACCAGGTCCTCGGTCGCTGAAGCGCCATTGATGGCGGTGAGCCTCCATGTCGGCTTAACATAGTAACTGCAGATCCTTGCAGTCGAAAAGTCGATCTGATTTGCGGCGATGAATTCTTTCGCAGATGCCAGCAAGTTAGTCTCGTAAAATTCATCCACATCACAGAATATCACGTGATCTGCCCCGGCCAAGCGGGCGCATTCGATGCCTGCTCTGCGCTTTAAGAATTCGTTCCGCCCGCCCTTCAGGTTCAGGTCTGGCACATAGGCAAGCACGTCGTCAGCAAGGCCGAGCCTGCTGGCCTCGTCAACGGCCCGGATCGAAAACGGTGACATTCTGTTGCCGAAGTTCGAGACCTCCTGCGTGACAATAGAGATATGATCGGCAACCGGCCTGATGTTCCTAAGCATGGGAAGCAACAGTTCCCCGCCATCGAAGAAGTTGATTGTTGCGGACAGACGCATGCCTTGGCACCATAGTGGAAAATGGCAATTTTCCACCTGGAAGACGAGTTGTAAAGGACTGCTATGTCCCGCATATCTGCCTTCGCAGTCTGGCCGGCCAAGGCAAAAAGGTGAAGGCCCGGATCGACGCAAAAGCCCACTGCGGACGCTTAATCACAAGACGCCGTAGCTATGAATCGTGCAAATGCAGCATCAAGTAGCAGCCCAGTCCCGGCGTTCATCGGGCTGATGCTGCACTCGCGATAGCGGCCGGTCGCGCGTCCATCAGCATGATTGGCCTGATAAAGTGACGATGCGGGTAAAGCTTACCGTCCGCATGTCAAATCAGTCCGGTCAGTTTTCCGGCCAGACCAGAAGACCGGAGCAGTTGCGCTCCGGCTCAAGCATCACCGGCGACCGCCAGCGAAACCGAAAGCGGCGCGACATTCCTGCCGGCGAAGATGCCGAGCATGCCGATCACCGTTGCCTGGCTGGACGCCCGGCTCATCATTTCGGCTATATCGACCCCAGCCGAACGATCAGAGCGGGCTGCGCAGGATGGCCGCCAGGGGTTTTCCGCCAGGGATGTCGTTCTTGCGGACGCCCAGCACCCTGGCACCCGTACGCAACGCCCGACCGGCGATCTCGTCCACGACACCGTAGTTGCCTGCATCGCCTGTCTCGTCGAAGGTGACTGCGCCGGTCTCTTCGTCGATCATGCCATCCACCACCTCTTCGATATCGACCAGAAGCCGGTCGATATTGCCGAAGGTTGCCGCTTGGGCCGCATCCGAAATGTCGGTGGTCGTGCGGCGCTGCCCTTTGCGGATATCGAACAGCGCGCAGAAATCCGCGATCTGTTCCTCGTAGTGGGCGTCGAGGATCGACCGCGCGGCCTTTGCAAGATCGGCGTCGCTGGTCCTGTCGTGGCTACCCGTGATGGCTTGCGGCAGCGCGGGGATCGAACTGACCGAACGGAAGATCGCCTCGACGGGCTGCGTTGCGGCGAGGATGAGGGGCACGTCGCTGCCTGCCAGGATCGGGCGAAGCGCTGCGTCCACCTTGCGCACATATTGCGCCAGCCGCACCTTCTGTCCCTCGCTGCCGGTGATGCGGCCGCTCGGCGAGCGGTCGTTGATGGTGGATTTGCCGACGGCGCTGGCCGCGTCCTTCGGAAGATCGGGCACCTTCACAGTGGTTGCCGGAAGGTCGGGCGAGACCTCGACCAGGCGCACCGCGTTTTCTGAAATCGCCAGAACATTGGCGGCGTGCGGGAAGGTGATAGCGCGGATCAGCGGCTTCAGGTGGAAGCGGTCCGAGACCTCAATGATCTGCCCGAGCTTGTTGGCTAACCGGTAGGTGCGCAGCGAATCCGGGGTGGCGAAGACGGCGAGGCTGTGGGCCTGAAACCTCCAGAACTCGTCGTCGTCGGCGAGATCATCCAGATGCTCCTGCAGCGCGGCCAGCCGTCGCTTGTCCGTTCCCGCGTCCTCCAGCTGCCTGACGGCTTCCCTGCTCAGGTTCGCAAGCTTGATGCGCGCCTTCTGGATATCCTGGGTGAGCGGTGTCGTCGGCAGATAGATTGATACGCAGACATCGTCGCGCGCTTCGTTCAGCGCGGACAGGTCGCGTGCGGTCGGTGTATCCAGATAAAGCATGTGTATGTAATCCTTCGTGTCTTTTGATGACCTCGGCTTGCTGCATTCTATACGAAAAGGTGTCCGAGGCAATCGCGCACACCGATGCTCACCCGTGCTGCCGGCGGAGGAAGCGGTCACCTTGCTCAGCGCTGATTACCCTCGCTCGACATTCTATCGGCTCCGAGTGGGGCGATTGCCGATCGTCGAGGAGACCGATTTCGGCCCAAAGGCGATGTCCAAGGATCTGTGGGCCGATTTCTGAAGCCGCCCTTCATGCATCAGCGAAAGCTGCTGTCCTCAACCTCGCCTCGCCCTGCGAGCGACTGCTTCGGCCAGATGCCCTGCCGCAGGGGGGAGGATCAGCTTTCCCGCCCAGTCGCCCGGCTATCTCGCTTCGCCAGCATATATCGCGCTTGGGTAGCGAACGTCGGCTTCGTCCCGCATAGCGGACTGCCGCGAACCACCGCCAGACCAAATTCGTCAGTACCAGTGTTCTTGACGATACCCGTCTACCCCTGCGTGGACGGTCTTGGTCAGAGGTATTAAGTGGGTCAAGAATTGATCATCATTTTGCGCATCATTTTGATCATAGGATAAATGCTGGAAATTTGAAGAGTTTGAGGTTGATTGGAGGACTTAGCCCGCTCCAGACTTTCCTCAAAAATCGCTTCAGCGCAGACCCATCTCGGCCAGTGCCCGGGCGATTTCGGGCGGTAGGCTAGGTTCATCCTCGCGGCCTGCGGGCAGGTCGGGTGGGGCCTCGCTGCCGGGCAAGTAGCGCCAGCCCTGAAACGGACGGCGCGGCACACCGGCGACGCGCACCAGTTCGGGGTCGAGGATCAGGGCGCAGCGGCGTATGCCGTCCTCACCTATCGTCTCTTGCAACTCCAGAACGCGCTGACGGGCCTGCATCACGCCCTTGAACACCCAATAGATCGAACCACCGTCCAGCAACTCGGCCTCGCGCTTTGGCCACATGCGGGTGACATGGCGGGCAGGGCCGCCGCTGAAGCGTTGCTTCTGCCAGGCGGCGAGTTCGGCCGGATCATCGCAGCCGACACAGAGTTTCATCAGGTTCAGGGACGCGCTCATGCGCCAGATATAGCCGGGCTGCGGGCGAGCGCAACCGGCTGGCCTTGAACCAGGGGGCCTGCGGCGTTACGCCCGGTTGTCAGATTTTTTGGAAAACATCATGCCCGATCCGATTGTTCGACCGATCCGCAAGCAATCCTTGCCGGAATTCATCGCGATGCTGGCGCTGATCTTTGCCGTCATCGCCTTTTCAATCGATTCGATGCTGCCGGCACTGCCCGAGATCGCCGCCACCCTGACGCCGGACAACATCAACCGCGCGCAACTCGTGCTGACCTCGTTTGTGGGCGGGCTGGGACTGGGTCTGCTGGTCAGCGGCCCGCTTTCCGATGCCTTGGGTCGCAAACCGGTCATCACCGCAGGTTTCGCGCTTTACGCCGTTGCCGCCGTCGCCGCGATCTTTGCCGATTCGCTGGAGTTGCTGCTGGCGGCGCGGTTTGTGCAGGGCTTAGGTGCTGCGGCGCCGCGCATCGTTGCGCTGGCCATGGTGCGCGATCTGTATCAGGGGCGCGAGATGGCGCGGATCACCAGCTTCGTCATGATGATCTTTATCCTCGTGCCGGCGGTGGCGCCTTCGATCGGCGCGGTGATCATCCATTTCGTCGGCTGGCGCGGGGTGTTCGGCTCTTTCGTCGTGCTGGCGTTGATCGGCAGCCTCTGGCTGAACCTGCGCCGTCCCGAGACGCTGCCCGTCGAAGCACGCAGGCCGCTGAACCTGCGCAGCATGGCCGCTGCGGCGCGCGAGGTGTTGAGTAATGCCCAGGTGCAATTGGTGACGCTGGTGATGACGCTGGGCTTTGGACAGATGTTCGCCCTGCTGAGTTCCGCCCAGCAGCTTTTTGCGGATACTTATGACAAGGGCGAAAGCTTTCCCGCCTGGTTTGCCGCGATGGCGTTGCTGTCGGGCACCGGAACGGTGCTGAACGCGCGCTATGTCGTGCGGCTGGGCATGCGGAAGATCGTGGGTTGGGCCTATGGCATGCAGGTCGTGGTCTCGGGCGTAATGACGATTCTGGTGTTTTGCGACCTGCTGCCCGAGGCCCTGCGCTTTCCGTTCTTCTTTGTCTGGGCGGTCAGTGTGTTCTTCATGGCCGGAGTCACATTCGGCAACCTGAATGCCATGGCCTTGCAGCGCATGGGGCATGTGGCGGGGATGGCGGCCTCGGTCGTGGGTGCGCTTTCCACGCTGGGCGCTGTGTTGATCGCTGCGCCGATCGGGCTGCTATATGACGGCAGCGCCCGGCCGATCGTTCTGGCGACTCTGGTCTGCTCGGGTTTGGCGTTGATTCTGATGCGTTACGTGCGCGAGGCGTGAAACCTGCTGCGTACTTTCGAGTGTGTTCGAGTTACCCACAGCGGAATGCGCCGGGACCTCTTGCACAGCCGCGCAAGCTGGCCTAAAGAGCGCCCGTGTTGCCGGCCATAGCGCGGGCGCAGGCGTGGCCCGTTCGTCTATCGGTTAGGACGTCAGGTTTTCAACCTGAAAAGAGGGGTTCGACTCCCCTACGGGCTGCCACTTCATAACTTTCCTATTTCTTTACAGTTGATTGCTAAGCCTTGTTGTCCAACCCAACGGAGAGGTTGGGCAAACTTTGTTCCAGCTTTGCCTTGACGGTTGCACTAGTCCCCAAGCCGCGCGTGGTTGGTCTTTTGGATAGAGGATTGCCTTGGGTCAGGCCGGGCTTTCCGCGGGCAGCCAGACGCTGAAAGCGGTTCCTTGTCCCGGCGTGCTTTGCGCGAACATCTTGCCCGCGTGCCGGTTCACCAATGTTTGGCAGATCGACAGGCCAAGGCCCGTGCCGCTGGTGCCGCGCGTGGTGAAGAACGGATCGAAAATGCGGGCCAGAGTGGCCTTGTCCATCCCCGTTCCGGTATCGCGCAGGGTCAGGGCAACGCCGTCACGGCCGTCTTCCGATCGCGCATCCTTGCAAGACAGGAAAATCGTTCCGCCATGCGGCATCGCCTGAATCGCGTTCACAGCCAGGTTAACGAGGATCTGCTGCAGTTCGTGGATATTCATCCGCACATGTCGGGTCGAGTGGATATTGGTCTGCAATTCGATGCCGTTCAGCAGGTGCTGGACCAGCGGCCGCAGCCCTTGGGCAACCTGCGCCGGATCGGTGTCGGGGCCGTGATCGAATTCCTCGGGGCGGGCGAATTGCAGCAGTTGGTTCACCAGTGCGCCAATACGGCGAATCTGTTCATCGATAAGCGCCAGTTCGGTTGCGGCATTGCCGCCGTGGTCGGCGAGAACCATTCCCACGACTTCCAGATTGCCCTGAATCACGGCCAGCGGGTTGTTGATCTCATGTGCGACGCCGGCCGTCACCTCGCCGATGGTGGCCAGCTTTTCGGACAGGACCAACTGCCGGGTGGCGGCCTCCAGCGCCGTGTTGACGCGGGTCAGATCGGCGGTGCGTTCCTCGACCCGTTTGTTCAGATTGGCATTCAAACCGCGCAAGTCACGGTCGCGCTGTTGCAGCAGGTCCAGTAGCCGGTCCAAATGACGGGCAAGACGCAGGATCTCATCCGGGCCGGGCGGCGGGGCGGTCAGGGTGCGCGCATTCATGTCGCCCAGTTCGACGCGCGAGATCGTGCGGCCCATCGCCTCCAGCGGGCGGAAGATGCCGCGCGCCCAGTGCAGAAACAGCGGTAGCGCCAGCAGCACCGCCGCCAGAAAGGCGCCTCCGGTGATCGCCCAGGTTACCTTGCGCGCCGCCGCGTAGGGCGCTTTCGGAATGCCGGTATAGAGCATGCCGACCCGCGCACCGTTCATGTCGGCAATGGCCTCATAGGCCGAGATATACCATTCGCTGACCACGAATGCAGTGTCGTGCCAACTGCCGCCCTGGATCAGAACCTGGTCGCGTACCTCGGCAGACGCGCGCGTACCGATTGCCCGTGTGTCGCCCGAGGGGCGCAGCGTGGTCGCGATGCGGGTATCGTCCAGAAACAGGGTCGTGACGCCATGATCGAACCCCCCGGCCACGGCGCGCTGCATGTTGCTGTCGGCGGTGGGATAGACCAGTTCGTTGATCCGGTCGGTAAAGCCCGTATTGTTGTTCAGCAAAACGCCGCCCGCCAGCAGGGCGGTATCGCCGTCCGGCAGGGAAACCGGGCTGGTGGTGTGGATGACCATGCCGCGGGTTTCGGCCTCTCGTCCATCCGGTGCGCTGGCGGGGGTGGCGATCAGCGGGATGCGGGCACGCTCGGCCAACTGCGGCGACAGCGCGGTCAGCGTCGATGCATCCAGCAACGTGATGCCGGTGCCGACCGGCAGTGTCGGCTGCGCATCAGCGGGTGTCAGAGGTCGGCCCGAGGCGTCCAGCAGCAGCAGATAATCCAGCCCGAGTTCGCGACGGTTTGCGGCCAGAAAATCGCTGATGTCATCGGCGGCATGATCGCGAAATTCGGCGGATTGTCCAAAGGCCGCGACCTGCCGGCCGGTGCTGTCGATCAGATGCGCCAAGTATTGCTGGGCCACGGTCAGGTCGCTGGCCACCCGCGCGGCAAGGATTTGGTCGGTGCGCCACAGCCAGCGCTGCATGGTGATCCCGATCAGCAGCGGCATCAGGATCAACATAGGAAGCAGTGCGATGATCAACAGCCGGGACCTGACCGACCATCCGCGGGGCGCCTTAGCCATGCAATGCGGTGTCCTGCCATGGCAGGATATCTGCGGGGAACCGGCCAAGGATCAGCGCGCGCTCGATCAGGTTGCGCAATTCGCGCACATTGCCGGGCCAGTGCTGTGCCATCAGGGCAGCCTCGATTTCCGGCGTGAATGGCACGGCGGGCAGGCCCAGCTCGCGGGAATGCCGTTGCATGAACAGCCGTGCCAGTTCCAGCGTGTCTTCGCCCCGGTCGCGGAGCGGCGGCATCCGCAGTTGCAGGATATTGATGCGGTAATACAGGTCCTGCCGGAAACGCCCTTCGGCCACGCGCGCCTCCAGATCGGTATTGGTGGCAAAGATCAGCCTGAGATCGACGGGCAGTTCGCGTTCGGCCCCCAAGGGGCGGATCTTGCGATCCTCCAGCACGCGCAGCAGCTTCGCCTGCGTGTTCAGCGGCAATTCGGCGATTTCGTCCAGAAACAGCGTGCCACCCTGCGCGTGCAGAAACAGTCCCTCGCGATGGGTCGATGCACCGGGAAAGGCGCCCTCGATATGGCCGAACAATTCGGAATCGACCATGTCCTCGGCCATCGTGGCGCAGTTCACCGGGATGAAATGCCCCTGCGCGTGGTTTGACATGTCGTGGATCATCCGGGCCACGATCTCTTTGCCGGTGCCGGATTCGCCTGTCAGCAACACGGACGAGGGCAGGGGGGCCACGCGGGCGACGGTGGCGCGGATGTCCTCGATAGCCGCAGATGTGCCGATCAACCGGTCGTGGCGCAGGTTGGCATCGGTATTGCGGCGCAATTCGTGGCGCAGCACCTGATTTTCCGCCCTGAGCCGAGTTTGCTCGACCGACCGCAGCACTGCGTTCATCAACTGGTTTGACCGGAAGGGCTTGAGGATCATGTCGGCCGCGCCGGCTTGCATAGCCTCGATGGCGACCTCCAGATCGGCATAGGCCGAGATCAGCACCACCGGAGGCACGTAACCGAGCTCGCGTTGGCGTTTCAGCCAATCGAGGCCGCGGTTGTTGCCCAGCATATTGTCCAGCACGACCACGTCGAAATGTTCGACGGCCAGCCAGTCGCCAGCCTCGCCTGTAGTCGCCGCCAGTTCGATCCGGCGGCATTGAGGCCCAAGGATGCGGGCCATGAAATTGCGCATTCCCGGCTCGTCGTCGACGATCAGGACCGAGATTTGCGCAAGGCGGGCGGTGAAGGCCGAAGTCGCGCGGGGCGCGGCGGCGGCGATACTGCTGTGGGCGGGCAAGTTTTCCTCCTGTTCCCGAACCGGGCATCCGAGGCGCAGACCAACGATATTCGCATTTTGCCCAGCCAAGAACAAGCCGGGTCGGCCGCCGTTTAAAGGGCTGCCAAGCTGCCATCTTCGTTTAGGGACGCGATACAATCCTGCAGCGCCTGCACCATGGGCGATTGCGGATCGCGTTTCATCAGTATGATCCCCAGCTTCTTCTGAGGTCCGCCGTCGTCCAGATCACGCAGGACGATCTCATCGCAAGGGGCGAGTAGGGCGCCGAAACCCGCAGGCACAATGGCGCACCATAGGCCCGCACGCAGATGGGCCAGCACCCCGTCCAGAGAGGCGCAGGTGATTGCGGGACGGATATTGCGGGCTTCGAGATGGGCTGCGATGTCACCTTCGGCGACGCAAAGCGGCTGGGTCACCGCGTCACGCCACGGCACGGTCGGATCAGGGGCAAAGGGGTGATCCTTGCGGCAGGCGAACAACGCGTGTTCGGGTCGCAAGGGTTGCGTGAAGATGTCGGCTGGTGGGCGGCCTTCAAGCCAAGTGAACCCGCCATCCAGGTCGAACTGGCGGATACCGGTGGCGATTTCGGGCGGCGACATCAGTTGTATCGCGATGCGGGCCATCGGGTTGCGGGCCTCGAACCGGGTCGAGATCAGGGGGACCAGAGGCATGGCCGGGGCGATGACGCCCAGACGCAACCGCCCGGTCAACCCGCCCTTGCGCCGACCGACCAGATCGTCGCGCAGGTGGCCATAATCGGCAAGGATCTGGCGGCCCCATGTCATGACCTTTTGCCCCTCGGCGGTCAGGCCCATGAAGCGTTTGCCTCGCAATACCAATGTCGCGCCCAGGTCCTCTTCCAGCTTGCGGATTGCCAATGACAGCGCCGGCTGACTGACCCCGCACAGTTCGGCCGCGCGGCCGAAATGCTGTTCCTCGGTCAGCGTGATGAAGAAATCCAGATGGCGGATCAGCATGTCGCACCCCCCTTGTGCCAGTCGAATATCGCGGATATGAGAAGCACGATATGTTTATATAAACATATCGTCTTGATCCCGAATCGGGCGGTTTCATGTCGGCGATACGGCGTGTGCGGCATCATTATCCTTTCCGCCCGACGGAAGATGGCCTCGGCTGGGTCGTCACGTTTCATTGATATGCAATACCTATTTGATAATAATCAACACATATGGGGATTTTAATTCCTTATCTTGCAATGGATTGATAATCCTAAGTAAAACAATCAAAATTTCCTACTCCATGAAGTGTCGGTTTTTGCCGCTGGCCTGCTGAAATGGCGGGCCCATGCGGCTTGCCTGAACCGCTTTGGCGCGGCTACGTCCCGGAGATGCTCGGTGTGCGACGGCACACAATGGCAAGACTTCAGGGGAGAGCTGGCACCATGGATGGCACCGGGATGAAACTTGGAAGACGGCGGTTTTTACAGATCCTCGGCATGGGGGCGGCTTCACTGTCGGCCTCGGCGCTGGGGCTTTCGACTGCCGAGGCGCAGGTTTCGGCCGCAGTTCGCCCCTTTAAGCTGTTGCGCGCCAAGGAAATTCGCAACAACTGCACCTATTGCTCAGTCGGCTGCGGCATCCTGATGTATTCGCTGGGCGACGGCGCCAAGAATGCTAAGCCGCGTATTTTCCATATCGAAGGCGACCCCGATCATCCGGTCAGCCGTGGCTCCTTGTGTCCCAAGGGCGCGGGTCTGATCGACATGATCCACTCCAAGGGCCGCCTGACCCACCCAGAATATCGCGCGCCGGGATCGAAAGAGTGGGTCCGCATCAGTTGGGACGAGGCCACCAAACGCATCGCCCGACTGCTAAAGGACGACCGCGACGCGAACTTCATCGAACGCAATGAAAAGGGGCAGTTGGTGAACCGCTGGCTGTCCTCGGGGATGCTGGCTTCTTCGGCGACGTCGAACGAAACCGGTGTGCTGGATTTCAAATTTGCCCGTGCCTTGGGGATGCTGGGTCTGGACTGCCAGGCGCGGCTGTGCCACGGGCCGACGGTTGCGGCCCTTGCCCCCAGTTTCGGGCGCGGCGCGATGACCAATCATTGGGTTGATATCAAGAACGCCAATGTCGTCATCGTCATGGGTGGTAACCCGGCCGAGGCCCATCCGGTCGGTTTCAAATGGGTGATCGAGGCCAAGATCAAGAACAAGGCCAAGGTTATCGTCATCGATCCGCGTTTCAACCGCACTGCTGCCGTGGCTGATATCTTTTCGCCGATCCGCGCGGGGTCTGATGCGGCATTTCTGATGGGGATGGTGCGCTATCTGCTGGAGACCGATCAGATCCAGCACGAATATGTGCGCGACTATACCAACGCCTCGCTGATCGTGCGGGAGGATTTCGGGTTTGACGAAGGCCTGTTCTCGGGCTTCGATCCCAAGACGGGTATCTATGACAAGTCCAGCTGGACCTATGAGCGTGATGCCGAGGGCAACGCCCTGCGCGATCCCTCGATGACGCATCCGCGTTCGGTCCTGCAATTGCTGAAAAAGCATGTGGACCGCTATACGCCGGAAGTGGTCGAGAAAATCACCGGTGTGAAGCGCGAGGATTTCCTGAAAATCGCTGAGATCATCGGGTCGTGTTCGGCCCGCGACCGGACCATGACATGGCTTTATGCACTGGGCTGGACCCACCACACCGGGGGCGCGCAGATCATCCGTGGCGCGGCGATGATCCAGCTGCTTCTGGGCAATCTCGGCATGGCGGGCGGCGGCGTGAACGCGTTGCGGGGCCATTCCAACATTCAGGGCTACACCGATCTGGGTCTGCTGTCGCTGCGGGTGCCGGGCTATATGAACCTGCCTTCGGACAGCCAGCAGACGCTTGCGCAATACCTGGATGAGACGACGCCAAAGGATATTGTGCCGGGGCAGGTCAATTACTGGAAGAACACGCCCAAATTCTTCATCTCTTTGCTGAAGAACCTTTATGGCAAGCATGCAACCCGCGAAAATGATTTCGCCTTTGACCTGCTGCCGAAATGGGACCGCAGCTATGACATGCTGGCCCATTTCGACATGATGTATGAAGGTCAGGTCAACGGCTATATCGCGCAGGGCTTCAACCCGCTGGCGGCGATGCCGGACAAGAACAAGACCTCGCAGGCGCTGTCCAAGCTGAAATTCCTTGTCGTGATCGACCCGCTGACGACGGAAACCTCGAACTTCTGGCGCGATGAGGGCCGCTTCAACGACGTCAAGACCGAAGAGATCATGACCGAGGTGTTCCGTCTGCCCTCGAACTGCTTTGCCGAAGAGGATGGCGCCATCGTCAATTCGGGCCGTTGGCTGCAATGGCACCAAGCGGGTCAGGAACCCCCGGGCGAGGCGCGTCACGACCCGAAAATCCTTGGCGACATCATGATGGAGCTGCGCCGGCTTTACGAGACCGAGGGCGGCGCCTGCCCCGAACAGGTCCTGCATATGACCTGGGATGAGGACACCTATCACGATCCGTCCTTCCCCCATCCCGAGGAAATGGCCAAGGAATCCAACGGCTATGCGCTGGAGGACGTGTTCGACGAAAACGGCGTCCAGATCCTGCGCAAGGGGCAGTTGCTCGACAGTTTCGCGCAGCTTCGTGATGACGGCACGACGCAAAGCTTCTGCTGGATCTTTGCCGGATCCTGGACCGACAAGGGCAACCAGATGGCCAATCGGGACAATACCGATACCGGCCTTGGCAATACCCCCGGCTGGGCTTTTTCCTGGCCCGCGAACCGGCGCATCCTTTACAACCGTGCCTCGATGGATATGGACGGCAGGCCGTGGGACCCGCAGCGGCAGATCCTGCATTGGAATGGCGAGAAATGGACCGGCTCGGACATCCCGGATTTTCCGGCGAATATCCCGCCCGGTGCGCCCGCCGCGCCCTTCATCATGTTGCCCGAAGGCATGGCGCGGCTGTTTTCGGAAAAGGGTATGAACGACGGGCCTTTCCCCGAGCATTACGAGCCGGTCGAAAGCCCCATCGCCAAAAACCCGCTGCATGAAACGGTGACCCATAACCCGACCGCCCGCATCTTCCAGAACGATGCGCAGCGGATGGGCAACCGGCATGACTATCCTTATGTCGCGACGACCTATTCGGTGACGGAACTGTTCCGTCACTGGACCAAGCACAGCCATCTGAACGCCATGCTGCAACCTGAACAGTTCATCGAGATCGGCGAAAAGCTGGCTGATGAAAAAGGTATTGGCCATGGCGACACGGTCAAGATCACGACCAAGCGCGGCTATATCACCGCCAAGGCCGTGGTGACGAAACGGATGCGCACTCTGAATGTCGCGGGCCAAGAGGTAGAGCAGATCGGCATTCCCTGCCATTGGGGTTTCGAGGGCGCGACCCGCAAGGGCTATCTGGCCAATACGCTGGCCCCGGGCGTGGGTGATGCCAACTCGCAAACTCCCGAATTCAAGGCGTTCCTGGTCAACGTCGAAAAGCTTGAGGAGGCGCTGGCATGAATTCGCAAAACATCCTCCGCCGCTCGGCCACCAGTGCAGCCACTCCTCCACCGCAGGTGCGCGACCACCAGATGGAGGTCGCCAAGCTGATCGACGTGTCGATCTGCATCGGTTGCAAGGCCTGTCAGAGCGCCTGCAACGAATGGAACGACCTGCGCGGCGAGGTGCAGGAAAACGTCGGCGTTTACGACAACCCGCGCGACCTGTCGCCGGACAGCTGGACGCTGATGCGCTTTACCGAACATGAAGATGAGGCCGGCAAGCTGGAATGGCTGATCCGCAAGGACGGCTGCATGCATTGCGAGGACCCGGGTTGCCTCAAGGCCTGCCCGATCCCCGGCGCGATCGTGCAATACGCCAACGGCGTGGTGGATTTCCAATCCGACCTTTGCGTTGGCTGCGGCTATTGCGTCGCGGGCTGTCCGTTCGACGTGCCGCGTATCTCGAAGGTCGACAACAAGGCCTATAAATGCACGCTGTGTTCGGATCGGCTTGCGGTAGGTCAGTCGCCTGCCTGCGCCAAGACCTGCCCGACCGGTGCCATCGCCTTTGGATCGAAGCAGGAGATGAAGGATCTGGCCGCGACCCGTGTCGCCGAGCTGAACGAACGCGGCTATGAGAATGCCGGTCTTTACGACCCGCAGGGCGTGGGCGGCACCCACGTCATGTATGTGCTGCAACACGCCGACGACCCCGAGCGTTATGCGGGTCTGCCCAAAGACCCCAAGATCAGCGGTGTCGTCGAGGGCTGGAAGGACGTGCTGAAACCCGTGGCCGCGGTTGCGGGTGCCGTGGCGGTGGCTGGGATGGCCGTGCATTTCATCGGCGTTGGCCCGAATGACGTTGACGAAGGCGACCACCCCCAAGGCGATGCCAAGCAGTCCGGCGACAAGGCCGAAACGCAAAGCCGCCATACGGCCGAATAAGCGAGGGTATCACCATGCAGCGTAAACAAGACCAAATCCTGCGCACAAAATTCGCCGAGCGGCTTTGCCACTGGATGATCGTGTTGTGTTTCTTTCTGGCCGCCACTTCAGGGATTTCATGGTTCTTTCCGACATTTTCGTGGATGTCGGGATTGCTGGGCTCTCCGCAAATGGCGCGTATCCTGCATCCCTTTCTGGGGATTGCGGTATTCGTCGGGCTTTGCTTCATGTTCGTCAGGTTTGTCAGGTATAACCTTCCCGAGAAAACCGACGTCATCTGGTTGCGCAATATCAAGGGGGTGGTGCTGAAGGATCACACACAGCCGCTGCGGATCGGCAAATACAATGCTGGTCAAAAGGTGCTGTTCTGGCTGATTATGGCCTCGATCGTGGTGCTGCTGATTTCCGGGCTGATCATGTGGCGGGCCTATTTCTCGGAATATTTCCCTATCTCGGTGATCAGGCTGGCGATCCTTGCCCATTCCATCGCGGGGATTGGCCTGATCCTGTTGATCCTGGGCCATATCTATCTGGCGATCTGGGTGCGCGGCGCGGTCAGCGGCATGGTGACGGGCTATGTCTCGAAAACATGGGCTCGCCAGCATCATGATCGTTGGGCGGATGAGCTTGAGGTAAAAAAGGCAGAAGCCGGCAAGGGAAGATCATGAGCCAGGACCTGCGCCCCTCAGTCCCGCCCGAGGCTGCCAGCCGCCATTTCACCCCGGTGCTGCGCCCCGATCTGGCAACCCTTTATGCTGCGCGCGCGGCCCGTCTGCGTGCGCTGGCCGATGGGCATGAGTTGTCGGCCTATCTGATGCTCGCCGCCGATATCGCCGAAGCGCAGGAAGCTTGCCTGACCGATGCGCCGGCCGCCGGCCCGGTTGATCCCGTCGCGCTGGCGCAGAATGGTGGCTGGCCCACAATTCTGGACCGGATGATTGCCCATCTGACCCCCGGAGTCTCGGCCCAGGTCGCGCCGCATCTGGCCAAGCTGATGCAGATGCCCGAGGCAACTCGGCGCAAGGCTGCGCTTGCCATGGCGGAGGGCCGGTTCGATGCCACCGATCCGGCGCTGGCCCCCTTTCTTTGGGCGGCGCTGTCAGTTGAGATTTCGCTTGCTGCGCGTTCTGCCTCTTTACCGGAAGCAGCGCAGGAAGAGCCTGCCGATTGCCCAGTCTGCGGCGCTGCCCCGGTTGCCAGCGTGATCCATACCGGCGACTGTCAGGGCCTGCGCTATCTGCACTGCGCCCTGTGCGAATGCGAATGGCATATGGTTCGGGCAAAATGTTCGAACTGCGGGGATTCCACCCGGTTGGATTATCTTAGCTTCGATACCCCCGAGGCCGCGATCCGTGCCGAGGCTTGCTCTGCCTGCGGCAGCTACCTGAAGGTGATCAGCCTGGAACGCGACTCTGACGCCGAGGTGGTCGCCGATGATCTGGCCAGCCTTGTGCTTGATGACGCCGCTCGATCCGAGGGTCATGGCCGCAGCGGCTTCAATCCCTTTGCGTTGCCTGCTTCCTGATCGCCGGGAGGGGAAGCGGAAGCTCTGTCCCGTCGGACCGCGATGAGCAGGAACTGAACAGCTTGCTCTTTGCCGGGTGGACCCGGCCTATATCGAACGCCCGCGTCCCAGAATGATGGCGGATCAACGCCGCAGACGCCGTACCGCGCGTGATAGCGCGCGCAACGGTGCCGTGACCCGCCACGACGCGCTGGACAACAACTCGGCCTCGCGCCGCAAGCCCCATTCCAGAGCGTCGTTATATTTAGCCGTCAACTCCGCTTCCTGCTTTTCCAAATGTTCGATTCTCTCGCACAACTGCTCGCGCTGAGCCTCAAATGCTGCAGTCGCATTTTCGACCCGCTCGCGGAGTTGCGGCAGTTGGTCAAGCAGTGCGGTTGGGTCGTTCAATGCAACTGCAAGATCGATCCGTCCAGGTATTTCAAGCGCTTGCTGCTTTGCGAACTGGCGCAACTGAGCTGACGCGACATGTAGCTGCCGATTAACCGATAGCAACTGTTGGGACAGGTTGCCAATCTCGGCATCCCGGTTCGCAACGCTCTGCGTCGCCCGAGCCGCTTTGTCTGTCGCTGCACAGAACTGTTCGGACAAAAGCCTGTAGTCGGCTTGGATGGCCGCGATCTCTGCCTGCAACTCGTCAATTCGGTTGCGCAATTGGTGCACTTCGCAAACGCGGGGCTCCGCACGGTTCGCCATAGGGACAAATAGCGGGCCTATGGCGTCCAGCGCCGCGCGTAACCAGTCTAGTTCAGCGCTGTTTTTCGCAGGGTCGGCACCGGACTTCATGTCCTGCAGAATCTCATCGATCCGCGCCAGCATTGGCAGTTGCGGTGGGTGGTCGGTGTCCCCTGTGATTACAGCAGGAGAGTGCTGCAGCAGGAATAGGTCTATATCGGGCGCCACCTCTTCCACCGGGCGCGGCCAATCAATTTCCAGATCCGCAGCGATGCCAAGCATGGTCGCACGCCAGTCGGTCAGCAACGCATCGTCGCAGGTAAAGCTTCGCGGAAAATCACGGCTTTCCGCCTCTGCATCCAAGACATGGCGCGCCCATAAGGCCAAACCAAATTCTGTCTCGTAGCCTTTACAACGATTCAACGATTCTGCGACCCTTTTGGCCGTATTGTGGTTATGCACAACTAAAGTACGGGCACCAAAGCGGTTCAGGGCCGCGCGCCAGAAAGGCATCAACCGGCAGATTTGCGGATCGTTAATTACAAACATCGAGGCATCGCCGTATTCTGCGGTGAGGAGCTCAACCGCCTCGTTCAGCAGATCAGCGGCATCGGAACTGTCAAACCATTCGGACGGAAAATGGAGCAGATCCCCTCGTGTAAAACCCACCTGCTGGAGCAGGCGTTCGTTTAGCCCAGCGAGCCTGTTTATTTCAGCGCCCTCGTTTATACCCATCTCGGCCGAAGTCATCAGATGCTGTGGCAAGGCCGCCCCGAGATGACCAAGAACGCCAGACAAGACGGTCGTGCCTGACTGGCACATACCCAGCACGACAAGGGCGGTTTTGGAAGGTGCTGATGTGGTCAAGCTCATCTGTTGGTGTCTCCGAATTCAAACAGGAGCGTTATAATTTCGGTACTGATTTGAAAATACCCAGCAGCAGATATTCCGGTCCGTTTTCTGCTAAATTGGTTTTCTCTTGCTCCGATTTCAAACTCTCTCTTCATCATTTTTATGCAAGAATACCGAAACCAGATCCATACGGGCTGCAATGGCAGGCCATAAACGCTCTATCAGGTGATACTCGGTTCCGTCGGTTGGGATCGGTTCGTGTGGCCAAGCGTAATCTTCTCCGAACAACTCCAGCATTGCACGCGCTACATTGGCATGGGTCCAGAACATATTTCCCACTGGGAATAGCAGCGGATTTTCAGGCATTGGCCCGGGGAAATGGTCGGCGATGTCCGGAAGCAGGCGGCGTGAATCGCTCCACGGAACAAAGTGCGGCTCGAATGGAGCAATGAAGCCTACACCTGTTTGCGCAATCCGTAGTACGGCCATCGACAAATTATCCTGATCACCCAACAGAATGCGATGCAAAAACCGTCGCCACACGTCACCGTGAGAGGTTGTTTGAACCGATTTCTTTTGATGCAGATGGCACCAGATATTATCGTCACCTGCAAGACCATCACGGCCGAACAGCCGCAAGAAGGGTAGGATGTCACGGCCTTGGTTCGGAACCAAATGAGTCTCGATTTTCAAACCTTGATCAGCCCCAATCTGGCGGATGTGGCGAGCTTTTTCCTCTGTGTCGGTTGTGACGAGAATTCGCGAAGCACGGGTAAAACAAGCGTGCTGGCGCAGATCCGCAGCCAAGCCATCGATATAGAAAGCATGGATATGGACAGCGAAATCCGGAATGCCCGGATCTGAAGCGGGCACGTTGCGGTACTCCTCCAACAACAATCGCTTGTGAATCCAATTATCGGAAGCCGTGATGGTTGCCTGCGCATCCTTGACGTCGCGCCATAACAATCTGCGACCATAGCGGAACAGCTTCTCTCGCTCTCGCTGTCGCAGAGGGCGATCGGCATCGGATTTTGTAAATAACAACGGAATATCAATGGCTGTTTCGCCCACTACGAAATTGCGCTGCCGCGTCAGCCGGCTCTGCAACGCGTCATGGATGCGGTGGAACAGCGGCCACTCTGGGTGAGCGGCGGGGGCAGGCCCGCAAACGGCATCCACCTTGCGTGGCAAGGCTAGTAGTGCATTTACTGCCTCGCCCGGATCGCCATAAGCAACAGATGTTATCATATCCGAACCGCGATAATGGGGGTCGGCAAAACCGGTTCCGCCATCAAAGCAAACTACCCGGCAGCCGCGTTGCACCGCGTCCAATACCGCGTTGGGCAATGGATCAAACCGGGATGACAGGAACATCGCATCGCATGCGTCTAATACCTGGTGATAGTGAGGCCCGGCTGGCAGAAAGAATAGATTACTGTCCTTGCGATTTGCTTTCCCTTGCCGCAGATGATAATCAAGCGAAATGTCGAAGCCCATGTCCTGGCGGTTTTGTCTTTCTCTGATCCAGATAAACACTGTTTCTGGGGCTATGCGTGCGCAGATTTGCGCAGCCTGCACGAAGATGTCCGTGCCTTTACGCCAGTGAAGAGGTCCTGTTCCGAAAATCAGTCGTGCGTCGCCCAGATCCCGCCCCATCATTTTCGATAATGCTTTGCGTGCCGTAATACGCTGTTCCTTGGTTGTTATGTTTTGGATCAAAGATCTTGGGGGGATTACGGCGCTATCATTAGAGGTGTCGAACGCCACATCCGCCAAACGACCCTGCCAGTTATCACGCACATGCTCAGCGTTGAAAATCATGAGGTCAGAAAAGGCTGCCGAATATATCGCTTTCCATACCGGAAGGGTGTATTCTGAATATTCGTGAATATAAGTTGCGAAAGGTATATCTCGGGCAACGAGCGGATGGATAAACAGCGCACATTCGGGCGAGTTCAATATGGCATGATCAATCTGCTGGAAAACTTCGTCCTCAACGTAAGGTATCTCATGCAGAGGATTGGTGGTAATTAAGACAGCACAGCAATGAGGAAGAATTTGATCGAGAATTTCTCCGCCGCGAAACGTAGCGACTGCTACATTGTGGGTGTGACTGGCCCCGAAAACTAAAGCCCGGCCCACGGCGGAGACATCAATCAAGGACATCTCGTGCATGCAGATCAGCACAGTGGGGAGCTCTGGGCGATAGGGACGCTCGCCCTGAATCAAGCTCTTGCGCAAATCGCCCAGCGTGCGGCGGCCACCTTCGACCGAACCGAAACGCAGGTAATGCATCAAGGGGTTCATCTTTGCGGCTTGAATATCGGGATGCCAAGCCAAGTAAGCCTGCATCGAGAAATCGGACACTGCGGCATCGGTAGGGGAGCCAAGCTGAATCAGCTCGAAAGCCAAATGCAGCGCCTCTGGATGGTTCTCATCAATCAGGGTCTTAAGCTCAGGCAGGACGATTAAATCGGAAAGTGCCAGATCGATATGCGGTGCTTCGGCGCGTAACTGCGTGTAGTAAGTGCCGTAGCGACCTTCGGTCCGACCATGATGAATAAAATGATGCATCAATTCGCCTGCATCACCCTTCATATCTGGATAGGTCTTGGCATAGAAATCCGGATTAAAACTAAAGTCCGGGCGTTGATCAATTATCCCAGCCTGACGAGCGTAATAAGCCCAAATATCATTTAGCGTTTTCATTTATAATCCTGAAAAGCACCCGCAAGAAAAGCAAAGCGTTGATCGTCGGATAAGTGCCTTTCGCATAGATCCCGGATCAGAGGCCGAAAAATGGAACTGATTATGACGGCAGGTGCGAGGTAAAAGCGAGTAACTGTGCCCGAAATATCGGATGTCCATGTAACGGGTCCTTCCGTTGAGGAAGGCGATATTCCGTCGAGCAGATCTTTTCCAGGTTGAAAATAATGCATTCCGACAAGGTTCTCGGTAAGAATGGGCTGAAACAGCCGCGAGCAATTCGACAATACTTCAAAAGCAGATAGCTGGGGCTGAAGAAGAGTCAGACGCAGAAATGCGCTGCCCACTTTTCCGGGTGGTACCGGCAACAGACGATCGTCAAATGCGTCATCAGGTCCTGCCAGAACGATAAAATCGGCTAGTTTCAATAGCTCTGTGGTTACCCCTAGAGGAGCCTGAGGCGCTTGTGCGTGGATGATTAAAATCACGCCAGCTCCTTTCCGGTTGGCTTGCTGTAAGGACGAGCCGTCAGCGACGCTTTGGACAAAAATTACAAAAGTGTATGATCCAAAGCACGGAAGATCGCAATACGGATCAGATAAGACCCATAAGCATGCAACCGATGTCGATGGAGGTTTTTGCGGGCCCGCCCCTGCCGCTGAACGACCGTCCGGATGCCGTAGTATCCTGCCGGAACGGATGCCCATGAAATTCCTTGCCTACCAACAGTGGGTTGCCTAGCATGGACCCTATGGTCTGACGGGAGGCGGCCATGAATCTCGATATCCTGATCGCGGAGGATGAGCCGACGATCCGTGAAACCCTGCGCTTTCTGCTGGCTCACCAGGGCTGGCAGGTCGACACCGTGTCCGACGGCGATTCCGTTATGCGGGCGGTGCGCAGCCATCGGCCCGGCATGATCGTGCTGGATGTGATGATGCCGGGGCGTAGCGGTTTTGACATCCTGCGGGCTTTGCGTACGGACGTGGAACTGGCCGATATACCTGTCCTGATTTTGACCGCGCGTGGGCAAAGCCATGACCGGCAGCTTGCCTGCGAGCTGGGGGCGGATGGCTTTATCAGCAAGCCCTTCGCCAACGATCTGCTGATCCAGGAGGTGAGCCGGCTTCTGTCGCTGCGCAGGCTTGGAAATATGGTCAGCTAGGACCATGCGCCGCACCCGAACGGACCGACATGACGATGCCGACAGACAGCGCGATGCAGGATTCGTGCTGCCGCTGTTCGGCGCGCTTTTGCTGCTGCCGCCCTTCATCAATTTGTTTCTGGTGCGCCGGCTGCTTTGGGGCATCCCGCTGGAGGTGATCTATCTGTTTGCCGTCTGGGTCGGTCTGGTTGTTGGCGCCTGGCGGTTGTCGCGCGTACTGGATACGCGTCTCCCCAGCGATCCCGATACCGCACCCCGGCAGCAGGATGACGGCTGATGCTGTCGCCAGATATCGTCGTCCTGACGGCCATCGCCTATGTCTGCCTGCTGTTTCTGCTGGCCTATTTCTCGGATGGGCTGGCGCGACGGGGGCGCGGCGGGTTTCTGCGCTCTCCATGGGTCTATACGCTGTCGATTTCGGTCTATTGCACAAGCTGGACGTTTTACGGCGCGGCCGGGACGGCGGCGCGAGACGGGCTGGAATTCATGGCCATCTATATGGGCCCGACCCTGGTTTTTGCCGGATGGTGGTTCATCCTGCGCAAGCTGCTGCGGATCGGGCACAGCCAGCGGATCACCTCGATTGCCGATCTGCTGTCTTCTCGTTTCGGAAAATCCAGCCATGTGGCGGTGCTGGTCACGCTGATGGCGGTGATCGCCATCACGCCCTATATTGCGCTGCAACTGAAAGCGATCACCAACTCGTTGCAGGCAATCACCGTTGCCCGTGGCGCCAGCGGGCCGTTGGCCGGGTTGGAGGACGCCAAGCTGGCGTTTGGCGTGGCGACGGGCATGGCGTTGTTCACTATCCTGTTCGGAACGCGCAATGTGGATGCGCGCGAACAGCATCTGGGCGTTGTCGCAGCCATTGCTTTTGAAGCGGTGGTCAAACTGCTCGCTTTCGTGGCTGTCGGGCTGTTCGTTCTTTTCGGCATGAGCACCGGGCCGGCGGGCATCTATGCCGCGGCCATAGAGGCTGGGCTGGAGGTGCATGAGCAGACCCCCTTCGGCAGCCGCTGGGTGACGGTTCTGTTCTTGTCGGCCGTCGCGGTGATTTGCCTGCCGCGGCAATTTCAGATCACCGTGGTCGAGAATGCCGATGAAAACCATCTGCGCACCGCAAGCTGGGCCTTTCCGGCCTATCTGCTGCTGCTGAGCCTGTTCACGCTGCCAATCGCCTTTCACGGGCTGGCAATCATGCCGCCCGGATCAAATCCCGACATGTTCGTGCTGACCCTGCCGATGGCGGCAGGGCAGGACGGGCTGGCGCTGTTCGCGTTCATCGGCGGGTTTTCATCGGCCACTTCGATGATTATCATCGCCTCGATTGCGCTGTCGATCATGGTCTCGAACCATATCGTTCTGCCGCTGGCGCTGCGGATCACCGACAATCTGGCCGACAGCGGCGCGCAGGGGATCGCCCGCCTGCTGCTGCTGAGCCGGCGCTTTTCCATCGCGGGGATCCTGCTGCTGGGGTTTCTATATTTCTGGCTGACCGGCGAAAGCGGGGCGCTGGCGACCATCGGACTGATCTCATTCGCGGGGGTGGCGCAGTTTCTGCCGGCGCTGCTTGCGGCGCTGTACTGGCGTGGCGCGACCGTCAAAGGGGCGCTGACGGGGATGATCCTTGGCATAGCAGTCTGGTGCTGGACCTTGTTTTTGCCCAGCTTCACCAGCAATGCCGCCGTGGCCGCGCTGGTGGCAGAGGGGCCGTGGGGCATTGCGCTGCTGCGGCCGCAGGCGCTGCTGGGAATGGCCGGGCTGGATCCCTTGGTTCATTCGATCTTCTGGTCGATGGTCCTGAATGGCGGTGCGCTGATCGTGGTGTCGCTGCTTACCCGGCAAGGCGCCTTGGAGCGTATGCAGGCCGGTATTTTCGTCGACATCTTTCATCGCAGCGCAAACGATACCGGTCGATCCCTGCGCAGTTCGGCCAGCGCCGAGGACCTGTTTCAACTGACCGAAAGGGTGTTGGGTTGGCAAAGTGCCCAAGATTTGTTCCAGAGCGAGGGGATTTCGCGGGGCGGCTCTGGGCGCGGTCAGCCGGTTCCCCCCTCCTTTGTCGCGCGGCTGGAGCGAGAGCTGGCCAGCTCGATTGGCGCTGCTTCGGTCCATATCCTGCTGTCCAAGGTGGTCGAGGGCGACGCCCTGTCACTGGAAGAGGTGATGCTGATTGCCGATGAGACCCTGCAGGTCATTTCCCATTCCAATGAACTGGAGCGCAAATCCCGCGAACTGCGGCTGACCGCGCAGGAACTGCAGGAGGTGAACGCCAAGCTTCATGCCCTGCACCGGCAAAAGGACGATTTCCTGTCGCAGGTCAGCCATGAGGTGCGCACACCGATGACCTCGATCCGCTCGATCTCGGAAATCCTGATGAAGCAACCGGAACTGGCCCAGACACAGCGGCATCGTTTTGTCGGGCTGATCCACCATGAAAGTGTCCGGCTGACCCGGCTTTTGGATGAGATCCTTGATCTGAGCGCGCTGGAGCATGGCGAACGCGACTGGCAAAACCGCCCGATGGAGGCCGAAGCGATCCTGACCCGGGCCTTTGAGATCTGCGAGGCCCTGGCGCGCAAACATGATATCCGCGTCAGCCGCCAGCAAGAGGCGGCCGAGGTTCAGGTGCTGGGTGATCCCGACCGGCTGAGTCAGGTTTTCATCAACATCATCTCGAACGCGATATCGCATAATCGCGGGGAGGATCCCGAGTTGCGGGTCTGCTCGGGGCTGCGCAAAGGCAATTACGTCGTCGAGATTTCAGACAACGGCAAGGGGATCGCGCCCGAATACCGGCAAAGCATCTTTGACAAATTCGTGCGGGTCTCCAGCCAGCCCGACCGTGACGGTTCGTTGTCCGGATTGGGGCTGGGACTGAATATCAGCCACACCATCATCAGCAAAATGTCGGGTCGGATCGAGTTGGTGGACGGCCCGCTGTCGGGGGCCTGTTTCCGCATCACCCTGCCGGTATATGCGCCAACCCCGCAGGTTCAGCCATCGACCAGCGGCGTATCCTCCTGACGGTGGCTGCAGGATTTTCGCGCGCAAAGCAGACAGGACGGGCCGACCGGCACGCTGCTTGACAGATCCGACAGATCAAGGCCCCGCGCGTACACGGTGCGATCCGCGTGGTGAATGTCGCAGGCCAGCATGATGGAATAGCTTAGTGACTGATCCTGCCAGTTGGACACCCGCTTTTGCACCGATTTTGCGATCAGCAGGAACCGCTTGCCGTTGGGAAATTCGGCAATCTGGCGCAGGACGCCGGGCGCACCCGGCGCGCTATAGACCGGCCATAGCGGACAGCCGTGCCCACCGCTGGGCCAGGCCAGACCGGGCAGGGGGAAACGCTTGGTCAGCCTGCCGGCGGGCGCGATACGCAGAAAACCAAAGGGCACGCCCTCGGCGCCCGGACGGCGTAGCGACACCAACCGATGCGCAACCTGTTCAAAGCTGGCGTCATGCAGATGACCCAGCAGATCGACATCGTAATGATGCTGCGCGGCCAGTTTGCGAAACCCCTCATAGGGCATGACCATCGCGCCGGCCACGTAAGACGCCAGCGCCCGCATCGCGATCTGTCTGGCCGCTTCCGAGGTCAGGTCCAGACCGTCGCAGAGCCGTGTCAGGGGGGCATGGGCCTGCAACTCGGCGATCTGGCGGCAAATGCGGAACTGACGCGTGGCGCGCCGGCTTGATCCGCGCAGCCACAGGGTCTGCGTGTCCCGGTCCAGCCGCCCCTGTTCGGTTGCGGGAAAATCACCCCATGGCGCACCCTCGGGCCAGCGGCGGCAGGTAATGCCGTGTTCGCGTTCCAGATGGCGTTCCAATGCCGCTTCGCTGAAATCCTCGCCCATGGCGGCGCGCAGCTCTTCGGCAATGTCTTCCAGTTCCGGGAAGTGGTTGTTGGCCGAGATGAAGGCGTCCTCGACCTCGCGCAGGGGGGCGATCGCGCGCCGGCGCACGGCCCCGCGATCAAAATAGCCCACAAGGCTGTTCATCGTCTCGGTTACCGCGCGCGCTTCGTGGTTGATGGCCTGGGTAAAGCGGCGCCGGTCGGCCTCGGCCAGATCCTTGACATCGGAAATGATCTCGGCGCCCGAGCGCATTCCGGCGATCCGGTTCAGGACCTCGTGCAGCATCTGCGCCAGCACCGGGTCCTGATTGAAGCGATTGGCATAGACCTCGATCTCGGCCCCGGACGCGGAATGGGCCCGATAGATCCGCACTATGGCCTGTGCCACTTCGGGGAATCTGGCGACCAGATCGCGGGTGTCGGTTTGCCGGAAGTCCAACCCCTGCAAAAGCGGATCGCGCAGCATCTCGTCGATCATCTGCAGCGATTTCAGCTCTCGCTCCCCGGTCAGTTTGTGGATGTCCAGACCAAGATGCTCGGCAATGCGCAGCAGCAACGTGCCCCCCACGTCCCGCTTGTTGCTTTCGATCAGGTTCAGGTAGCTGGCTGAAATACCCACATGCCGCGCCACCGAAACTTGCGACAGGCCAAGCTCCAGCCGCTTGCGGCGGATGTGGATCCCGATCGGTGCGCGCATGTGCCCTCTCTGTTGGCCGTTGAGTCAATCTTTTACAGATTATACATCCGTCCATCATCATATTTACAAAAAAATACAACAGCATCAATTAAATATTGAGATCGTTTCAGAACTGGCCTCTCCTGTTCAGCAATACCGGCATCAGTCGGAGTCCAGGGGAGGAAAGAAATGTCGAAACTGTTGATGAACCGGCGCAGGTTACTGCGCACAATGGGAACCGGCGCCGCAGTGACCTTGGCAGCGCCCTCATTTTTCACCCGCGGCGCATGGGCGCAGAATTTCTGCAACAGCCCCGAGGCCAGCGGCAAGATCGTTTTCGGTTTCAACGTGCCGCAGACGGGGTCCTATGCCGAAGAGGGGCTTGACCAGTTGAAGGGCTATGAACTGGCTGTCCGTCATATCAACGGCGAAGGCGACGGCGGCCTGATGAATACGCTCAAGCCGGTGTCGCTGAAGGGCAACGGCATCCTTGGTAAGAAGGTCGAGTTTGTCACCGGGGACACGCAGACGAACACCGACGCCGCCCGTGACGGTGCGCGGCGGATGATCGAGCGCGACGGCGCGATCATGGTCACCGGCTCGGTCACCTCGGGCGAGGCCATTGCAGTGCAGTCGCTATGTCAGGAAAACGGCGTCATCTATATGGCCGGCCTGACCCATTCCAACGACACCACCGGCAAGGACAAACGCCGCTATGGCTTCCGTCATTTCTTCAACGCCTTCCAGTCCGGAGTGGCCATCGCGCCGCTGCTGGCGCAGGAATACGGCACCGACCGGCGCGCCTACCACCTGACCGCCGACTATACTTGGGGCTGGACGCAGGAAGAGTCGATCAAGAACGCGACCGAGGCGCTGGGCTGGGAAACCGTCGCCACCGTCCGCACGCCGCTGGGTCTTGGGGATTATTCGCAATACCTGACGCCGGTGCTGAATTCCGGCGCGGACGTGCTGATCCTGAACCATTACGGTCATGACATGGTGAACTCGTTGCCGCAGGCTGTGCAGTTCGGCCTGCGCGACCGCCAGGCCAACGGCAAGAATTTCGAGATCGTCGTGCCGATGTTCTCGGAACTCATGGCCGTGGGTGCGGGTGATGCGGTGAAGGGGATCATCGGCACCTCGAACTGGCACTGGGCGCTGGACGATGCGGGGACGCAGGCTTTCACCAAATCCTATGGCGAGGCTTACGGCGTGCCGCCGTCGCAATCGGCCCACACCGGCTATGTTCAGGCGATCCTGTATGCCGATGCGGTCGAACGCGCAGGGACCTTCCATCCACCAGAGGTCATCAAGGCGCTGGAAGGTTTCGAGTTCGACGGTATGGGCAACGGCCCGACCCTTTATCGCGACAGCGACCACCAGTGCTTCAAAGAGGTGCTGGTCGTGCGCGGCAACGAGAACCCGTCCAGCAAGTTCGAAGTGTTGAACGTGGTCAGCCGCACTCCGCGCGAGGAGGTGACCTATGATCCTGAAATCTTCGGTGGCGAGTTGGGCCCCTATGAGCCGAACCAGTGCTGAGCTGACCCTCACGCACTGATCCGACGGACGAGGCCCGGTACACGAATGGCTGCCGGGCCTTTTCGGTCCCGCTTTCCAACACATCCACGGGCTTGCCCGGCTGGAGGGGATATGAACGCGTTTCTCGCCCAACTACTGAACGGGTTGGACAAGGGTGGCGCTTATGCGCTGATCGCCCTGGGCCTGACCCTTGTTTTCGGCACGCTTGGCGTGGTCAACTTTGCCCATGGCGCCCTGTTCATGCTGGGCTGTTTCTGTGCGGTGACCTTTCGCTATCTGATCACTATCGAAACCGTGACCGTCGACCCGACGCAACTGTCGCCCTGGGGAACGCCGCTGGAGGTCCGCACGCCCCTGGTCCAGCAATGGCTGGGGGATTTCGGCACGGTGCTGGTGGATTATTCGGTGCCGTTCTCGATCCTGCTGACGATCCCGGTGATGGCGCTGATCGGCATCGCGATGGAGCGCGGGCTGATCAAGCATTTCTACAAGCGCAGCCATGCCGAACAGATTCTCGTGACGTTCGGATTGGCCATCGTGTTGCAGGAGCTGGTCAAAAGCTTCTTCGGGCCCAATCCTATGCCGCAGCCGATCCCATCGGACCTGCGTTCGGCCGCCGATATCGGCAGTTGGTTCGGGATGCAACCGCACACGCTGACCTATCCATGGTGGCGGATGATCTATCTGTTTTTCTCGCTGTCCGTGATCGGCGGTGTCTTTGCCTTCCTGCGCTTCACCACGTTCGGGATGGTCGTGCGCGCAGGCATGGCCGACCGCGAGGCGGTGGGGCTGCTGGGCATCAATATCGACCGTCGATTCACCATCATTTTCGGCCTTGCCGCCGCTGTCGCGGGCGTGGCGGGCGCGATGTACACGCCGCTGCTGCCGCCGAACTATCAGATCGGGATGGACTTTCTGGTTCTCAGCTTTGTCGTCGTGGTCGTTGGGGGCATGGGCTCTCTGCCGGGTGCGGTGCTGGCCGGATTCCTGCTGGGCATCCTGCAAAGCTTTGCGTCGATGACCGAGATCAAGTCGGTGATCCCCGGCATCGATCAGGTCGTCATCTATCTGGTCGCCGTCGTTATTCTGCTGGTGCGTCCGCGCGGCCTGATGGGCCGGCGCGGCGTGATGGAGGGTTGATCCGATGCTCTGGCTTTCCCGCAAGGACGTCTTCACCTTCGCCATCTTCGCATTGGTGGTGTTGACCATGCCGATCTGGCTGAAGCCGTTTGGCGCGGCCTATCCCGGCCTGATGCAGAAGTTCGCGATCTATGCGACCTTCGCCATCGGCTTCAACATTCTGTTCGGCCTGACCGGGTATCTGTCCTTTGGTCATGCCGCCTTCCTGGGCGTGGGCTCCTATACCGCCGTATGGTCGTTCAAGCTGCTGACAATGGACATCATCCCGGCGATGATCTTCGCGGTCATCTTTTCGGGACTGTTCGCGCTGGTGATCGGCTTTTTCAGCCTTAGGCGGACGGGGATCTATTTCTCGATCCTGACGCTGGCCTTCGCTCAAATGAGCTATAGCCTGGCCTATTCGGTCCTCACGCCCATCACCAACGGCGAAACCGGCCTGCTGGTGGCGCGCAACGATCCGCGCATCATCGATGCCATGCTGCGCGGCGGCGAAACCTCGACCGGACTGCCGGTGCCGTCGTTGTTTGGCGTCGCGATGACGGGCTATGGCGGGTTCTACCTGTGCGCGGTGGTGCTGATCCTGGCGTTCTTGGTGTCGCAGAAAATCTTTGCCTCGCCCTTCGGTCTGGCGCTGCGCGGGATCAAGTCGAACCAGACCCGGATGATCTATACCGGCTTCAACACCAAGCCCTATACGCTGGCAGCATTCGTCATCTCGGGCATGTTCGCGGGGTTGGCCGGGGCCTTGCTGGCTGTGACCGATCCCATCGCCGGGGCCGAGCGGATGCGCTGGACGGAATCGGGCAATATCGTGCTGATGACCATCCTTGGCGGGGTCGGCACCTTGGTCGGGCCGGTCGTCGGCGCGTGGCTGATCGAATATTTCGAGAATATCTTCTCGGCCATCAACGCCAACATGTTGAATTCGTTCTTCAGCTTCCTGCCCGATGGGCTGCAGCAAGTGGTCGTCACCGTGCTGTCGAAATTCGTGGGCGAGGGATGGCACCTGACGCTGGGCCTGATGTTCGTGCTGATCGTGGTGTTCCTGCCGGGCGGCATCGTCGAAGGCTGCCAGCGGCTCTGGTCACGATTACAACGTATCCGACCGGTGCCGCGTATCCAGCAGCAGGAGGACGTGAAATGAGCGAAGCCCCTCCCAATATCGTCCTGCACGCGGCCGATGTGATCAAGAACTTTGGCGGCTTGCGGGCGTTGTCCGACATCGACCTGCAGATCGAAGAGGGCAAGACCCATGCCATCATCGGGCCGAACGGGGCCGGAAAATCGACGCTGCTGAATGTCATCATCGGGCGCCTGCCTCCGACCAGCGGCGCGGTGGTCTTTGACGGGACCGTGCTGACCGGCAAGGCTCCGCACGAGATAAATCAGCTTGGCATATCGCGCGTATTCCAGACACCCGAGATCTTTGCCGATCTGTCGGTGCTGCATAACGTGATGGCCCCGGCCTTTGCACGTCGTGACGGAGCCTTTCGCATCAATATGTTCAGCGCGGTTTCCCGCCAGACCGAAATCCGCGAAGAGGCCGAAAGCCTGCTGCGCGACTTTGGCATGTGGGAACGCCGTGACGACCATTCGGGCGCCCTGTCGCGAGGCGACAAGCGGCGGCTGGAGCTGTGCATGTGCCTGATCCAGCATCCGCGTCTGCTGCTGCTGGACGAACCGACGGCGGGCATGTCCCGCCATGATACCAATACCACGATCGAACTGCTGAAACGCATCAAGCTGCGCGGCATGACCAAGGTCATCATCGAACACGACATGCATGTGGTGTTCTCGCTGGCCGACAAGATCTCGGTTCTGGCGCAGGGTCGGATTATCGCATCCGGCCTGCCGCAGCAGATCAAGGATGACCCCCGCGTCCAGCAGGCCTATCTGGGAGGAGCCGCCGAATGAATGCTGCACAGATCACGACCAGACCGGCGCCGGATTCGTTTTTCGCCCTGCGTGATGTTCATGCCTATTACGGCGAAAGCTATATCGTGCAAGGCATCACGCTGGAGGTGAAGAAGGGCGAGGTCCTGGCGCTTCTGGGACGCAACGGGGCTGGCAAGACCTCGACTTTGCGCGCCATCGCACGTACCGACGACCCGGCGGTAACTCATGGCGAGATCTGGCTGGAAGGTCAGGCCGTGCACCCGATGAAATCCTGGCAGGCCAGTCAGGCGGGCATCCAGCTTGTGCCCGAGGATCGCCGTATCATCGCCGGCATGACGGTCGAGGAAAACCTGATCCTCGCGCAGGTCGCGCCCAACAAGGGGTGGGAGCTTGAGCAGATCTACGACCATTTCCCCCGCCTTGCCGAACGACGCCAGCAAGAGGGCGTAACGCTGTCGGGGGGCGAGCAGCAGATGCTGGCTGTGGCCCGCGCGCTTGCCCGCGAGGTCAAGCTGCTGCTTCTGGACGAGCCCTATGAGGGGCTTGCCCCCGTCATAGTGCGGGAGATCGAGCATATCGTTCACGGTATCAAGGAACTGGGCATCACCACGATCATCGTCGAACAGAACGCGGTGGCGGCGTTGCGCCTTGCCGACCGTGCGGTCATCCTGGATTCGGGGGAACTGGTCTTTACCGGCAGTGCGCAGGAGTTGCTCGAGGATGAGAGCCTGCGCTATCGCTATCTGGCGATTTAGGCTCCTTTTCCTAGCAAGGCGCTGAAAAAGGTCGCTGCGGAGAACGGTTTCCCCGCACCTCCGGCTTGAGGTGGCGTTTTGCGCAGGGGAAAGGCAACCTTCTGCCTCAAGCGGCGAGCAGTTTTGGCAAACTGGCCAAGTTGCAGGCCACTATCGCCATGGTGAAGCGGGCTCGCACACGCTCTATACCGCGATACATGGTCTGTGCCATGCCGCCGATGGTCTTTGCCCAGCCGAAAGGTTCCTTGATCTTCTTCCGGCGCCGCTGAGATTTGGCGTAGCCGGGATGCCGGGTGGTTCTGCCATCAATGGTGGAATGCCGGGACTTCTGGGCGACATGCGGCGTGACTACCATCTGGCGCAGCTCGGCGACGAAGTCGGCGCTGTCGTAGCCGCGGTCTGCCGCCAGGGTCAGTCGCCGTGTGGATCCCGGTGAATGGCGATGGAGCATGTCGATGGCGGCACGGCGTTCGGCCTGGCCACCCGCCTGGGTCAGGTCGGCCTGCACGATCAGGCCGGCACGGTTCTCCATCAAGCTATGCCCCATGAAGCACAGCATCGCGCCTGCGCCAGGTGACTTCTTGAACAACCGGGCATCAGGATCGGTCATCGAAGCATGAGTTGCGTTGGAGCCCCGTTCACCACGGAAATCGACTTCGGCGTTGCGGTGGCGGCGTGTGGGGCGGGTCATGGGTTCGGGTTCGGTAGTGGATTGATCGGAAGGTTCGGCATGGGCGACGGTATCTGGCGGATCACCTGGGTCGTCGTTCCGGTCGGGCAACGGATTGTCCTTCGGCTGGAAGCTCTTCATCGATGCCCAGGCCTTTACCAATGTGCCATCGACCGAGAAGTGGTCGTCCGACAGCAGCGGCGCCACCTCGCGATGCGCCAGGATGGCAGCCATGATCTTGCGGGACATGTCCGTGGTCAGGAGCCGGTCGCGGTTCTTCGTGAAGACCGTCGGGACCCAGATGGCGTCGTCAATCCCGAGGCGCACGAACCAGCGGAACAACAGGTTGTAGTCCATCTGCTCCATGAGCTGCCGCTCGGAACGGATCGAGGAAAGGATCTGCAAGAGGCTGGCCCGTATCAGCTGTTCCGGTGCGATCGAGGGACGGCCCTCGCCGGCGTAGAGCCGGTCGACCTCGGCATCCAGGGCGCGCAACGCATCGTTGACGACCGCCCTGATCTTACGCAACGGATGCCGCGCCGGGATGCGCTCCTCAAGATCGACGTAGCTGAACAGCGATCCCGTCACCTTGTCCGATCCGCGCATCGCTACCTCCGTCATACCAGCGGTGGCTGGTGAATCACGCTCCAAGATGCGCGTCGAGGCCGGAGTTTTTCAGCGCCCTGTTAAAGGACGGCTCATTCTCTTTCGACCGCTTTTTGCGGTCGGAAAACTCTTCCGCCCAACGACAGAAGGTTCGGCGGCGGATCTCTGCTACGAAGGGCGGCCCGTCGGACCAGCTAGACCTATGATCGGCATACTTGCCGACCAGCACATGGGCGATTGTGACCTACGGCCAGCACGATCAATCGCCCGACCGTCTTTGAGAATTTATTGCAGCACACAACTTGTCTCAAGGGTCAAGGCATTGGGCGGCTTCATCTCCTATGAATACATCTGCAAAGCTTAGACTTAAGGGTCAGACATAACTATCGTCAAACCGATCTCCCAGAAGCTGAGACTGAATACCTGGCTATCCGCATCTTGCGACCAGTCTTCCGATGAACCGTACCGGCGCTGATACCTTCCACGAGGTGCTCATTTTATATATACTGTGAAGGTTGTCAATGGCATGAGTATGGGTGCTCCGCATGTTATGCAACTTTGCGGAGAGGTTGTCGACTTCGGTATTCTTCGCTGCTTGCTCACGTCGATAGCGATCAACATCCTGCTGCAGTTTGGAAATCCTTTGGTCCCGATCAATGATTCGATCAGTCCACATTATGACTTCGTCAGACAAACTGGCTTCTCGCATTTGAGCCTCGCGCAGCTTAGTGAGTAGCTCATCAATTTCAACCTGACGCGCTTCCGCGATAACTTGTGTTTCCTTAAGGGTGACGCGATCCTGCTCCAGTTCTGACTTTATCAGATTTGCAGCCGCATCAGCCTGTTCAAGCTTGGTATTCGAGTCACCCAGTTTTTCGGACAAGTCCTTTATCTGCGCCTGCGCTTTTTCAAGATCCACGCGGTGTTGATCTAAATCCGCGTGCAACTGCTCATTTTGCGACGAGAGCTGATGCCGCTGCCTATCTGCTTCGGTTAACTGTGCGGATAGCGTATGGACCTCAGCTTTATGCGGGGTCAGGGTTTTCATCTCGCGCGTTGCTGTCTCAAGCGCTTTGACCGGAGCGTAGAGTAAAGAGGTTGACAGGTCGAAATTGCGACGCTGCTGGTCCAATACTTTCCAATCATCCTCATTTTCGCCATTCTTAGCCCAATTTTCAAAAACTCGAACAGTTTCCCGAAACGTCTCCGGGACCGACGTATTGTTCAGGAAGGTCTCGATATCCGATCCGTGATGGCGTAGATCCGGATCGACAAGCTGGATAATACGATCCTGTCCGGCGTGGGCCGAGACGGGCCAAGTGAATCTAAAAACCTCTTCTACCCGTTGCGACAAGATTTGCCAGTTGGTGAGGAGATCAGAGTAGCTGGTGAATATCCTCGGCAACTCGCGTGAGGCTGCTTCGGCGTCCAGAATATGACGCAGCCATGAAAGCATCCCTACACTTGGTTCAACCTCTATATTCTTGCGCGCTTTCAGCGAGGCTGCCACATCCTGCGGATGGCGATGTGTATGGATGCAACTGACAGCATAGCCCATTTCCACCAGAACATCATACCACAAAGGCAGCAATCGGCAGAGACGAGGGTCCTTCAGATAGATCAACGAGGCCTCGCCATATTCTGCCTGTATGATCTGGGCCGCGCGGGATCGGAATTCGTTGAAGCGCGGTGAATCCTGCCAGCCGTCACGTAGCGGCTGCCAGTCATTCCAGCGAGTTCCGGCGGTCGCAAGGATTTCGTCATTCAGGCGAAAGATCGGTTCCGACTCGAAATATCCCTGAGGATTTCTGGTGTCGGCCGCGAGTGAAGTGTTCGGGCCCTTGCAGCCAAGGCGATCCAGAATTCCGGCCAGCAGTGAGGTGCCGGAACGATGCATCCCCAACGCAAGGATGGCTACCTTATGCACACTCTGCGACTTTTGTTGTATCTCGATTCCCATAACGACCTTCACGCAGCCCCGATTTTACTAATTTTCTCATTTTCTAAAAAAGTTAGCTGTTTTAGCTTTTCTTCAAGTTGTCTGAGAATTATACTGCGATATGTCGGCTTGGCGATTTTTAATGTATTCTCACGAATGGCGATTGCTTGCCTGGCTTGAGATATTCTGTCTGCGCCGGTCCACACACTATGGGGATTTAGCCGGTAAACACTCATCACATCATCTATAAATCCAATTTTTTTCCCAATACGGTCAAAGTAAAATGCAAGGGTGATTTCACTTATCCGGGGCGAATAAATGGAAGATGGAAGAGAGTGTCGCACAGTGTCCCTATTATACATTGTGGATGAAAGATTAACTATAAGGTTAAGATGCGCGTTTTCAGAAAATTCTTTTCCTGAAAGCAAATGCTTTAATCCAAACTGCCTTTTTAGCAAGCGATGGCTGTTGCTTTTCATATCAAATAAACTAATTTTCGAGAAAACCATGGCAGCCTCCCGGTGGGTGGAAAGAAATTCTGCTTGCTTTATGTTTTTTCGGGGATCTGTCCAGTAATCATCACCCTCGAGTATTGCGACAAAATTTCCCGCGGCTTGCCTGAAGCAATGCTTGTAATTGTCAGATATACCAAAGTTACCACTACGGCTTATGTTTCTGATAATATTTGGGTACTTATTGGCATAATAATTGACGATCCGCGCACTTCCGTCTATTGATCCATCATCAGACAAAAGTATTTCATGAGTAAAATCACCCTCCTGAGCGAGCGCGCTTTCTATTGCTTCAACAAGAAAATTTTGATGGTTATAGGTAATTATAGCGGTTGAGATCGTCGGTTTGACCGCATACTTCCGATGTATGGCAACTTTTGCGCCGATAAACGATTCCTTGACCGAAATTCGATCAGAGCATTGCTCGTCCGAGTAGTCAAGGAAAATTCTAGGTAGAAATATGGGGTCTTTATTTTTTGTAAACCGAATAATCAAATCCCAGTCCACCATTCTCTTCAAGCTGGGATCAAAGCCACCAAACTCATCCGATAATGTCTTTCGGTGTATGAAAACCCCCAGATCTATATAATTTCCTTCCATAAGAGGTTTTCGTTCGAATCTTCTCCCTATTACTTTTCCGGTACTTGTATTTATAATTTGTCCATAAAAAGCGTCACTCCCTGGGTTTTTAATTACCGAATTTGCGATTGTCGTCAGAAAATAAGATCGTAAAGTGTTATCGCTGTCTACATACCCGATCCAAGGATTCCGTGCGTGCGCTAGGCCAATATTTCTGGCATTACATACGCCGACACTTTCGGGAAGGTGAATGTACCTGATTTGCCCTTTTGCCAGATTCTCTTTAAAGTGCTGAGTTATAACTTCTTTGGTATTGTCAGTCGACCCATCGTCGATAATGATGAGCTCAAAGCTCTTATGAGTCTGAGTTACAACTGACGAAATTGCCTCTTTAATACACCATGCACGGTTTCTAGTTGGCATGATTAGGCTGAAACTAACATTGTCAGCATCTTCCGATCGAGCGATATCTATATCAGAAACTGCAACTTTGAAGACCTCTGGCGCATTTTCCTTAAGCCATGCAAGAAGCCGGTTTTGGCCGTCAATGTTCATGTGAGGTATTCTGAGTGCTTTCGCTTTTACCAGCGGCAGGCCAGCCTCGAGAGTGTAGAGCGGATAGATTGAAATGTTGGCTGTTGTTGGGTCTTCGGGATGAGAACCCTTAATGGTATTCTCAACCAAAGCACCAGCCTTGAACTCCGCTTCAATCAATTTTTTTGTTAGGCCAAGTTCATATTCTTGGATAACCATCTGGACGTTTTCCTGTTCCTTGATTCCCTCTATGAATTGTTTGAAGGCGTCAGAGGAAAAAACGTTACGGCTCAACACCATCCAATAGCTTTGCAGATGATAATTGAATTGATGGCTGTCAGTCGCGCCCCAGAAGTCAAGATGACGTGCTTCCATCTGATCAAACATAGGTTTAAATGATCCGACTGGACCAAAGCAGCTGTCGTTGCAAAGGATCAGGTCGTCGGCATCGACAAGTAACCCGTTCTCGTTTGCCCAAGCCCAACCGCGCTTATAGGAACCGAAATCATACTCGCCGTGCCGGCCGGTTATCACGTGGGTTGCAAAGGATTCCAGCCTCTCACGCTCACCTGGCATCAAATCATTGTCGCAGACGACCACAATGGCTTTGGTCAAAGGCTCCAACCCGGCTAGATAGGGTAGAACCTGGGGAGGCAGAAAACCGTCACTGCTGTAGGATGCAAAGATGGCCACTCGCTCCCGAAGGGGCTTGGACGATTCGGGAAGTGTAAGAAGAACCATAATGCAGATTTCCAAGAATTGAGGCGCGGGAACCGTTTTGTATTGTCTCAAATTGACGTTGAGGTCCACCTCTTTGGATTATTTTGTGTGTCACAGAGGTGCTGTGCCGAGCTTTGCGCATTTGTCACGAAATACGGATGCGTCCCCTTGTAGTCTCTGGCCGGGTATTGGCAGGCTTAGCGATAGATTGCGGTTGGGATCGCTTTTTCGTCAATCGTTGCCAAACAGGTCGCGGGTATAGATTTTGCTGGCAATAGCCTCCAGATCGAGGCTCGCGCGGTTGGCCACGATCAGGTCGGCACCCTTTCTGAAAGTGTCCAGATCCTGCATGACGGGCGAACCGAAGAAATTATCTTTTGCCAAGGCTGGTTCATAGATCCATACTTCGACACCTTTGGCTTTGAGACGCTTCATGATGCCTAGCACGGCGCTTTGGCGGAAGTTGTCCGATCCGGCCTTCATCGCCAAACGGTATATGCCCACAACCTGCGGGTTGCGAGAGAGAATGTCGGAGGCGATTACATCTTTGCGAGTGCGGTTTGCCTCGACGACGGCGCCGATCAGATTCTGTGGAACATCTTGATAATTGGCCAGAAGTTGCTTGCTGTCTTTAGGCAGGCAATAACCGCCATAACCAAAGGATGGGTTGTTGTAATGGCTGCCGATACGCGGGTCGAGGCAAACGCCCTCGATGATCTGCCTCGTATCTAGGCCATGGGTCAGGGCATAGCTATCCAACTCGTTGAAATAGGCAACGCGCAGCGCAAGATAGGTGTTGGCGAAGAGCTTGATTGCCTCCGCCTCATTTGGTCCGGTCAAAAGAACCGGCACGTCACTGTCCAGTGATGCTTCCACCAGAAGATCGGCAAAGGCGCGCGCACGCGGGCTATTCTCTCCGACAATGATGCGCGAGGGGTGGAGGTTATCATGGAGCGCCCTGCCTTCGCGCAGAAATTCTGGACTGAAAATTACTTGGTTCGTGCCCAATCGCCGTGACACGTCCAGTGTGAAGCCAACGGGCACGGTCGACTTGATGACAATGACTGCGTCGGGGGCAATATCGGCCGCTTGTGCAATAACTGTTTCGACACTGGTTGTGTCGAAGTTGTTGGTGATAGGATCGTAGTTTGTGGGCGTAGCTACAATGACATAATCAGCCCCTTCGAAGGCTTTGACGGCATCTGTTGTAGCGGTCAAATTAAGTTGTTTTTCAGACAGATATCGGGCAACGTCGGCATCGATGGTGGGGCATTGTCTGGTATTTAGCATCTCCACGCGGCAGGGATCCACATCAAGCGCCTGGACTTGGTTACGGACAGCCAGAAGGACTGCATTGGACAATCCTACGTAACCAATTCCCGCGACAGCTATTTTCTTTCCAGACATTAAAATTTCTTTCCTTGGATAAGCTCTCCCCAACTCCCTAAGCTTTGGACTTTAGGTACTTAAAATGTGAACAGCGTTGTCCCACCTTTTGCGTAATCTATTCTCTGATGAATCAGTAAGATTCGTGTACGCATCCCAGCATGAATGTCAACTTAGTTAATTTTCATGTACCGAGCGTTGTGCGTGATCCAGAGGCGGAAAAGGTCTTGGAAATCTCGCATAGGTATTCGATCTGTTGATTGGTTTGCGTACCGCAATCTTGATGACGTGACAAACGTCCTGGGGTTTCATAAGTTGCGAGACGTCAAGTTTTTTGAGTGTATTTTCCTTGTTTAGTGCTGCTCTCTCTCACGAACTTTGCTACAATCTTGGAGGTGTCAGGTGCACGGTAGTGTCCTTTGGAGCGCCGAACTGGGTGTCGCGATGCAGAAGGCGCTCCGGCCGTTCGGGTTGGTTATCGTCCAGAGCAACTGCGACATTGTTACACAGTATGCATGCAGCTACCTCTGTTAGTCGGGCTGAAGTTGGGTCAAAACCCATTCGTTTGTTTCGAAGGTTAAGGAGATTAGCACTCCCTCCCCTAGGCGGAGGGCGTATGGCAGCAAATTTACAACGAGACACCTACCAGAGAGGTTAGGTTTAGAAACAAATCCATCCGTGTGATGTTCCTGGCGGTAAGCTAAACTTAGGAGTGCCAGTTATGCCGGGAGCCAATCATGCATCAATCCGGGGCCGAGTTGATGCCCTGCGTACTTCGAGAGATGAGAATGACCAAAATGCCAACATGATGATCGAGATCCTCGATAGAATTGGGCGATTAGGGGCAACAAGGAGTGCGAGACCTGTCACATGCCCGGAAGGCACTTGAGTTCAGTGTATCCCCTCGGAAGCTCTGCCTTGCTGAACTTGCATCATGAGGGTTAAGGCAGGCGATGCGGCAATCTGTCTGCGGCAGTGACTGGACTGCCATCGGGCTTCCAGCAAGCTTCATAGCGACGTTCCTCCAGCGCGGGTAGCTGATCTTGAATGAAATTCCGCAATTGCAAAAGAAACGTTGGAAGGTTTTTCAAGTCGAACCTCAGCAGAGTTTTCTGTTGCCTATTCTGCTTGCCGCCCAAGTGCAATAATGTTCTGACGATGTCCCGTCATATTATCGGACCTGGCGGATATCCCTGCATCCAGTTCAAGCTACATACGGGGGGGTCTGGCACGATCTGACCTAACTGTTGAAGGTGGGATTGTAGTGGATTGTGGATACATCTGCGATGAATTGCCCCGGGGGGAGCCGGTTTTTACCTTGATGGGCTGACAAAGCATTCGGGTGTCTCTAAACAGCGCTCCACTGCGATATTCGGGGGTTGCATGCAGATTGAACCGACATTTCTTGGTGGTGTATTGGTGCTTGTTCCCCGTCGGTTTGGGGATGTGCGGGGTTTTTTTTGCGAGAGCTGGAGCGGCCGGACGCTTCTGGATGCTGGGCTCGATCTTCCGGAATTCGTTCAGGATAACCATTCGTTATCGGCGGCGGCGGGGACTTTGCGGGGCTTGCATTTCCAGGCGCCGCCCCATGCCCAGGGCAAGCTGGTGCGCTGCGGGCGGGGGCGGCTTTTCGACGTGGCGGTCGATATCCGCAAAGGCAGCCCCAGCTATGGCCAATGGACCGGGGTCGAGCTTTCCTTTGAGAACGGCCGCCAGCTTTGGATCCCGCCCGGCTTTCTGCATGGCTTCGTCACGCGAGAGCCGGATACGGAAATTCTTTACAAATGCACGGATTATTACGCGCCCGATTGCGATGGGGCGGTGGCCTGGGACAGTATCGGCATCGACTGGGGCGTCGCCGGCCAGCCGATCCTGTCGGCCAAGGACGCGCAGGCCCCGTCATGGAACGAGTTCGACAGCCCTTTCACCTATGAGGGGCCCTTTGGTTACGAGGCGGGATTATGAAGATTCTGGTTACGGGCGGCGCGGGGTTCATCGGCTCGGCGGTGGTGCGGCTGGCGGTGGCGCGGGGGCACGGGGTGGTGAACCTCGATTCGCTGACCTATGCCGCCAATCTGGAAAACGTCGCCGCGGTCTCGGGCAGTCCGCTTTACGCCTTTGAGCAGGCCGATATCCGCGACCGCGCGGCGCTGGATCGGGTGCTGGCAGGGCATCAGCCCGATGCGATCATGCATCTGGCCGCAGAAAGCCATGTGGACCGCTCGATCGACGGGCCGGGCAGTTTCATCGACACCAATGTCACCGGCACCTATAACCTGCTCGAGGCGGCGCGGGCGTATTGGAACGCGCGCGGCCGGCCCGCGGGGTTCCGCTTTCACCACATCTCGACCGACGAGGTGTTCGGTTCGCTGGGCGAGACCGGCCAGTTTACCGAAGCCACGCCCTATGACCCGCGCAGCCCCTATTCGGCCAGCAAGGCGGCCTCGGACCATCTGGTGCGCGCCTGGCACGAGACCTATGGCCTGCCGGTCGTGCTGACCAACTGCTCGAACAATTACGGACCTTTCCACTTTCCGGAAAAGCTGGTGCCGGTGGTGATCCTGAACGCGCTGCACGGCCGTCCGATCCCGGTTTACGGCGACGGCGGCAATATCCGCGACTGGCTCTATGTCGAGGATCACGCCGACGCGCTGCTGCTGGTGCTGGAAAAGGGCCGCATCGGCCGCAGCTATAATATCGGCGGCGAGAACGAGGCGACAAACATCGACCTGGTGCGCAGCATCTGCGGCCATATGGACCGGCTGCGCCCCGATGCCGCACCGCATGACCGGCTGATCAGCTTTGTCACCGACCGGCCCGGCCATGATCGCCGCTATGCCATCGACCCGGGCCGGGTGCGCAATGAGCTGGGCTGGCGCCCCTCGGTCACGGTGGAGGAGGGGCTGCGGCGCACCGTCGAATGGTATCTGGAGAACGAGGACTGGTGGCGGCCGCTTCTGGCGCGGCAGGGCGTGGGCGAAAGGCTCGGCAAGGCATGAAGGGCCTTTTGGTCTTTGGCCGCACGGGACAGGTGGCGACCGAGCTTGGGCGGCTGGCGCCCGAGGCGCGGTTTCTCGGCCGGGATCAGGCCGATCTGTCCGATCCCGCCGCCTGCGCCGCGGCGATCCGCGCATCGGGTTGCAAGGCGGTGCTGAACGCCGCCGCCTATACCGCCGTGGACCGCGCCGAAACCGACCCCGACCTGGCGCGGGTCGTCAATGCCGAGGCGCCGGCCGCCATGGCCCGGGCCGCGGCGGAACTGGGCGTGCCCTTCCTGCATGTCTCGACCGACTATGTCTTTGACGGCTCGGGTGAACGGCCCTGGGCCGAGGGCGATCCGACCGGCCCGCTGGGCGTTTATGGCGCCACCAAACTGGCCGGAGAGCGGGGCATCGCCGCGGCCGGTGGGCAATGGGCGGTTCTGCGGACCTCCTGGGTGTTTTCGGCGCATGGCGCGAATTTCGTCCGGACCATGCTGCGGCTTGGCGCGGGACGCGAGGCGTTGCGCGTCGTCGCCGACCAGCACGGCGGCCCGACCCCGGCGGCCGGGATCGCCGCCGCCGGCCTTGCCATGCTGGGGGCGATGCGTGCCGATGGCGGGCTGGGCGGGCTTTACCATTTCTCGGGTGCGCCCGACACCAGCTGGGCCGGTTTCGCGCGCGAGATCATGGCGCAGGCGGGCCTGTCCTGCCGCATCACCGACATTCCCACCACCGATTACCCCACCCCAGCCCGGCGCCCGGCGAATTCGCGTCTGAACTGCGCCGCCATTCTGCGGGACTTCGGCATCAGTCGCCCCGACTGGCGTGCCGGTCTCGCCCAGGTCTTGCAGGAGCTGAAGCCATGACCCGATCCGTTGAAGAACCCCGCAGCCGCAAGGGCATCATCCTGGCCGGCGGCTCGGGCACGCGGCTTTACCCGATCACCATGGGGGTCTCCAAGCAGCTTCTGCCGATCTATGACAAGCCGATGATCTATTACCCGATCACCGTGCTGATGCTGTCGGGCATCCGCGAGATCGCCATCATCACCACGCCCGAGGACCAGGAGCAGTTCCGCCGGCTGCTGGGCGATGGCAGCCAATGGGGCCTCGACTTCGAATATCTGGTGCAGCCCTCGCCCGACGGGCTGGCGCAGGCCTATCTTCTGGCCGAGGATTTTCTGGGCGGCGCGCCTTCGGCCATGGTGCTGGGCGACAATATCTTCTTCGGGCATGGCCTGCCGCTGCTGCTCGAGGCGGCCGATCGCCGCGAGATCGGCGGAACGGTGTTCGGATACCGGGTGTCCGACCCCGAGCGATACGGCGTGGTCGATTTCGACGCGGCGGGCCGGGCGCGGGCGATCATCGAAAAACCGGCCCGGCCGCCGTCGAACTTCGCGGTCACCGGGCTTTACTTCCTGGACGGCACGGCGCCGCGCCGCGCGGCCGAGGTCCGTCCGTCCGAGCGGGGCGAGCTGGAGATCACCACGCTTCTGGAAAGCTATCTCGCCGAAGGGCTGCTGAGCGTCGAGAAGATGGGCCGCGGTTTCGCCTGGCTGGACACCGGAACCCACGCGAGCCTGCTGGATGCCGGAAACTTCGTGCGCACCCTCGAGGAACGCCAGGGACAGCAAACAGGATCACCAGAAGAAATCGCTTTCGAAAAAAAATGGATCGGCGAAAGCCAGCTTTGCAAACAGGCCAAGTTATTCAGCAAGACCCGATACGGCGCCTATCTGCTACGGATGATTGACTGAACCAGGAGTGCCGTGACGCCTGCTAATTCACCGCGGCCTTCACGGCGGCAAAGGCCTGATCGGCAAAATTGCCCAAAGAGCCTTTCTGCTGGCGATAGTCGATTCCCTGCACCACGCTGACCGTCGTGCCCTCGACGGCGATGCATTGCGCGATGAATGCTCCATTGCCCTCGTCGCCTCCGATGACGGTGACGAGCTGACCCGGATGGCTTTGCGTATCAGCGCGCAACCCGGCCTGCTGCGCCATCTGGGCCACGACATCGCCGCAGGTCTCGATGCTCAACTGCGCCGCCGGGGTGCGCTCGACATGATAGGTCAAACTGAAATCGGCATTTTGAGCGAACGCGGGAAGGGACAGGCCACACAGGCCGGCGGCGGACAGCAGCAGGGTGAAACGCGTCATCGACAATTCTCCATGAGTGCCAAACGCGGTCATGCTATCTGATCGGAGATAGGACCATAAGATCAATCCTCCGCTGCCAGAGCGCATCGGCGGAAACGCACCATTGTCGGGGCGTGCGTCGACCGCAATGCCAATGCTGTTGCTTAAGGGTGGCGATGTGACTAGACGCGCGGAGCTATCGGCCGCCAGGGGTGCAGCAGGGCCATGGCGGGCAACTCGGCCATCCAGTAGTGTCCTTGGAACGGTTGATCCGCCGTCCTGCTGATCGGCCGTCCCGAATAGCTGCAAAGCAGCAGGCTGCCCACGGTGCCATGTGCCACCACGGCGATATCGCCTTTTCTGTGACCAGCAAGAATTCGGCCGACCGCGTTTTCGATACGCTGCTGCGCGTCTTGCGCGCGCTCCCACCCGCGAACGCTTTTCTGCGGTTCCGCGAAGAAGGTGTCCGCGACTTTCTCGAACTCTTCGGGTGCAAGAAAGCCGGTTGCGCTGCGGTCGTTTTCCCCAAGATCCTCATCGACCTGCACCTCGATCCCACTGCGAGCTGCCAGGATCGCCGCCGCTTCCAAGGCTTTGGTTTCGGCGCTTGACCATATTGCGGTTACATCCGCCACGACCGGACTGTCGGCAAATATCCGCATCCGCGCCCGCCCTGCATCGCTTAGCCGCCAGCGGCGGACATCGGTTTGGGGATCCACGATCACCTCGGGATGCGTGATGAAGATCAGCTTAGCCATCCGGGGAAACCCTCAAGAAGCTTTTCGGCCAGCGTTGATCTATCGCCCGATAAAGGCTAGAGAAAGCCCGTCGCTCAATCCCGATTGGTTGGTGATTTGTCTGTGCCCGCGGGATCACAGCCCCCGGCCCCGGTCATGCCGCAACCGACAGAACCCCGAGGTCCCTATGCCGTTTACCATTGCCATCGACGGACCCGCAGCCTCTGGCAAGGGGACCATCGCGCGGGCGCTTGCCCGGCATTTTGGCTTTGCCCATCTGGATACCGGGCTGCTTTATCGTGCTGTCGGCGCCATGGGTGGCGATCCCGTGGCCGCTGCCCGCGCGCTTGTGCCCAGCGATCTTGACCGGGACGATCTGCGCAGCGCCGAGGCCGGTCAGGCCGCCAGCCGCGTGGCCGCGATCCCCGAAGTCCGCGCCGCCTTGATCGATTTCCAGCGCCGCTTTGCGCGTACCGAACCGGGCGCCGTTCTGGATGGGCGCGATATCGGCACGGTGATTTGCCCCGAAGCCGAGCTCAAGCTTTATGTCACGGCCAACGATGCGGTTCGCGCCCGCCGCCGCGCGCTGGAACTGGGCGACGACGAGGTCCGCATCCTGGGCGAACTGCGCGAACGCGATGCCCGCGACGCTGCCCGCGCCGTGGCGCCGATGCGCCCGGCCAAGGATGCGCTGCTGCTTGATACCAGTGAGATGGCTATTGACGAGGCGGTGGCTCATGCCATCGCCAGCGCGAAGGAGGCCGGCGCATGACCCTGAGGTTTCAGCTTTCTGATCTGCGGGTGCCGGTGATTCAAGCGCCGATGGCGGGCACCGCGACACCGCGCCTTGTGGCCGAGGTCAGCCGGGCAGGGGGCTTGGGTTCGCTGGGTCTTGGAGCTTCGAATGCGGCACAGGCTGCCGGCATGATGGCCGAAACGGCGGCGCGGCTTGGTTCGAACCTGTATGGAGTAAACCTGTTCTGTCATCGGCCCGCGCAGGCCGATCCTGCGCGTGAGGCTGGTTGGCTGGCCTATCTGGCACCCGAGTTCCACCGCTTTGGCGGCGAGCCTCCGGCCGAGATCACAGAGGTTTATCGCAGTTTTCTGGTGGATGACGACATGTTGCGCGCGGTGCTGGCGGCGCGCCCGGCAGTGGTCAGCTTTCACTTCGGCTTACCCTCGGCCGAACGCATCGCCGCCTTGCGCGACAGTGGCGCGACATTGGCGGCAACTGCGACTTCGCGGGCCGAGGCGGTGGCGATCCGGGATGCAGGGCTCGACCTTATCGTCGCGCAGGGCTACGGCGCGGGCGGGCATCGCGGCATCTTTGATCCCGACGGTCCCGACGAACGCCTGCCGACCATGGAACTGTTGCGCGAATTGCTGGATCTGGGTCTTCCGGTGGTGGCGGCCGGGGGCATCATGGATGGCGCGGATGCGGCAAGGTTACTGACGGCCGGGGCGGCGGCCGTGCAGATGGGCACGGCATTCGTAGCTTGCCCGGAATCGGCGGCGGGTGATACCTACCGTGCCCGGCTGGCCGCGGCAAAGCCGGGCGACACGGTCATGACACGTGCCATTTCGGGCCGGCCCGCACGGGGTCTGGCGAACCGATTGACCGCGCTTGGCGAGGCGGCGGGGGCGCCGGATCTGCCGGATTACCCGATCACTTACGACGCGGCAAAGCGGCTGAACGCTTTGGCGGGTGGTTCTGATTACGCCGCGCAATGGGCGGGGGTCGAGGCAGCGCGTGCCCGTTCCATGCCTGCCGCAGAGCTGGTCGCGCTGCTTGAGCAGGAGATCGGGACCCATTTGCATGGCATCAACGCTTGCCACAAAGGCCAATGAAGGCTATATCGCGCCCGTCAGGGTAAGCCATAAGGCCAGAACAGGCCGCTTCAACAGGGTCGGGCGCATGCCGCGACCCTTTGCGCTTATCCCTGCATCTACAAAAGACCGGCGGAGCCAACCGCATGGCCAGCAATGATCGAAAAGGAAACTGGATTTATATGTGCGCTAAAGCGACCATGGAGGAATTCGAGGCCCTCCTGAACGAAAGCCTCGCCATCGACACGCCCGAAGAGGGCTCGGTCGTCAAGGGCAAGGTCATCGCCATCGAGGCGGGCCAAGCCATCATCGATGTCGGCTACAAGATGGAAGGCCGCGTCGACCTCAAAGAATTCGCAAACCCCGGTGAAGCCCCCACCATCGCCATCGGCGATGAGGTCGAGGTCTATCTCGATCGGGTCGAGAACGCCCGCGGTGAAGCCTCGATCTCGCGCGAGAAAGCCCGCCGTGAAGAGGCATGGGATCGTCTGGAAAAAGCCTATGCCGCGGAAGAGCGCGTCGAAGGCGCCATCTTCGGTCGCGTCAAGGGCGGTTTCACCGTCGATCTGGGCGGTGCCGTGGCCTTCCTGCCGGGCAGCCAGGTCGATGTGCGTCCCGTGCGCGATGCCGGCCCGTTGATGGGTCTGAAACAGCCGTTCCAGATCCTCAAGATGGATCGCCGCCGCGGCAATATCGTCGTGTCGCGCCGCGCCATTCTGGAAGAATCCCGCGCCGAACAGCGCGCCGAGGTCATTGCCAACCTGTCGGAAGGCCAGACCGTCGAGGGTGTGGTCAAGAACATCACCGAATACGGTGCGTTCGTCGATCTGGGCGGTGTTGACGGGCTGCTGCACGTCACCGATATGGCTTGGCGTCGGGTCAACCACCCGTCCGAGATCCTGTCGATCGGCGAGACCGTCAAGGTCCAGGTCGTCAAGATCAACAAGGAAACCCACCGCATCAGCCTGGGCATGAAGCAGCTTCAGGCCGATCCGTGGGATACCGTCGCCGACAAGTTCCCGATCGGCTCGGTCCACGCTGGCCGCGTGACCAACATCACCGATTACGGCGCTTTCGTCGAGCTGGAAGCCGGTGTCGAAGGTCTGGTCCACGTCTCGGAAATGAGCTGGACCAAGAAGAACGTCCATCCCGGCAAGATCGTCTCGACCTCGCAAGAGGTGGACGTCATGGTGCTGGAAATCGACGAAGCCAAGCGGCGTGTCAGCCTTGGTCTCAAGCAGACCATGCGCAACCCGTGGGAAGTCTTTGCCGAGACCCATCCGGTCGGCACCGTCATCGAGGGCGAAGTCAAGAACATCACCGAATTCGGTCTGTTCGTCGGCCTGGAAGGCGATATCGACGGCATGGTCCACCTGTCGGATATCTCGTGGGATGCCCGCGGCGAAGACGCCATCCAGGACTTCCGCAAGGGCGATGTGGTGAAAGCCGTCGTCCAGGAAGTCGATATCGAGAAAGAGCGTATCTCGCTTTCGATCAAGGCGCTTGAGAACGACACCATGGCTGAAGCGGTCGAGGGTGTGAAGCGCGGCTCGGTCATCACCGTCACTGTGACGGCGATCGAGGATGGCGGCGTCGAGGTCGAATACAACGGCATGAAAAGCTTTATCCGTCGTTCGGATCTGG